>NZ_JBFAQM010000004.1:0-437466 GCF_040677315.1 Actinoplanes sp. NPDC049316
GCCGACGACGAGGGCGACCGCGACATCTCCGTGGACTCCACCACGACCGGCCTGAACGCCTTCCGCAAGGTCGCCGCCGACCCGATGTTCAACGTGGGCCTGTAGCTCCGCCGTCGGGTGACCGTACTCATCGACAGGGCACGCCGGACGGCACCGGCCAGCGATGGTCGACAGCGTCGTGGACCAGACGGGCCAGACCCTCCAGGCGTTCAGCTTCACCCGGTGGCAGGTCTTGCCCGCCAAGGTGGTGGAGGACGAGGGCGAGGTGGTCGAGGACCGCGCGGTGGTGCCGGGGGTCCCGGCTCGACCACGCCACTTCGCGCAGAAGCATGAGGAGGCGTGCCGTCACCTCGGGCTCCTGGGCGCCGTAACGGCTGGGCTGGGCGACGGCGAGGCGGAGCAACGAGCTGAGATCAGGACGGTCGAGAAGGACGCGGGGACGTCCTGCCTCATCGCGGAGGACGCGCGGGCCGCTGGGGCGATCGGCGGCACAGCACAGCAGCGCGGCCGCATGCCCGATCGCGTGCACGGCAGTGGTCGGATCGTTGACGCCGGGCGAGAGAGCCCGCAGTGCGATGTCGACGATCTGGCGGAGGCCGTACGCGACGTCCTGGGTCGCCGTGCGTTCGAAGCCGGTCTGCACGCCACGCTGGACGCGCGCTCGGAGGCGTTCGACGACGGCGTCGTCGAGCGGACGGTCGCCGGCCGGCCACGCCACGGCGATCGGTGTCCCGGCGACGAGTGAGTCGCCGGGGCGGCGATGCAGACGGACGACGGCGTCCGCCTCCACCACGGCGGCGAACAGAGCCTCTTCGTCGACAGCGATCAGGAACCCGGACGAGCCGGCACAGACGGTCACCGCGGCGTCGGCGGGGTCGGCCTCGACGATCGCCGACGGCGCGTCGGCCGCGACGAGTTCGCGCCGCAGGGTGCGGTTCGTCTCGGCGTGCACGTCGCGGAGCATGGACTCGACGCGGATCTTGCGAGCGAGGTGAGCGAGGAACACCACGAGCGCGATGACGCTCGCCAGGGTGAACAGGTAGGCGACGGTGACGGACAGTTGCGGGACGAACGGTTCCTGGCCGTCGAAGTCGGTGCGTACCGTCCGCATCACGGTCAGCGCGTACACAAAGGTGCCGAGCAGGGCCGCCAGGGTGACGTGCACGACGCGATCCTGCGAGAAGGTCCGCAGGACGCGGGGTGAATGCTGGCTGCTGGCGAGCTGCAGGGTCACCACCGTCAGGGAGAACGTCAGCGAGGTGACCGTGATCAGCGAGCCGGCCACCGCGGCGAGCACGCCGCGGCCGGCGTCTGGACCACCACGGAACAGGAAGTGGGTCAGGACCTCGGGCAGGCGGTGCACCAGGCGGTCGTCGAGTTCGGGCAACCCGACGCCGAGCAGGACCGCCCCCACCACACCGGCCATCGGCAACGGCCAGAGCCGGCTGCGCCAGGCATCCTGGACGGCACGTCGTCGTGCTCCTGCCCGTGCCATGGTCCGAAGAACCCCTCCCTCGATCGCTGCAGACCCGCGGCCCGCGCGAGCAGCGTCACGGCTCCTCCCAGGAGCATGACGGCTGTCCCCGTAGAGGTATCCCGCCGGCGCTCCGCCCACCCATGACAGTCGTGTGACAACATGTCGGCGACCTCGTGACAAACCAGCGGTCACCGTTCCGCCCGCGCCAGGGGTGCCAGGGACAGGGCGCAGAGACTCAACCCGCCACGCCGCGCACATGGGCAGAACGCGGCGCAAACCGACCCGGCGGACCGCCGTGTCGACCCGTTCGGCCGATCATGTTCACGCTCACCGGATCGCCGTCCCGGGCTACGGTCGGCTATGCATTTGGGACTTTCTGGAGGTAAAAGCACTTTCCGGCGGATTCTCGTCGGAGTGGTGGCCGCGGGAGTCGTCGTGTCCGGCGGCGCCGCCATAGCCGGCGTGGTCTCCGACGCCCCGGCTGCGGCCCCGTCGTTCAACGGTCCGGTGTACGCGGTCGCGTACCGAGGCGACACCGTCTATGTCGGTGGCACCTTCACCACTGCGATCGTCGGCCGCACGAAGATCGGCCGTCAGCGCCTGGCCGCGTTCAACGCCCGTACCGGCGCCCTGCTGGACTGGCGGCCCGCCGCGAACGCCACGGTGCGGGCGCTGGCCGTCGACGGCGCGTCCGTGTACGCCGCCGGAGACTTCACCACGATCGACGGCGCCACGCGGAAGTCGCTGGCCGGCATCAACGCGACCTCAGGCGCCCTGACCGCCTTCAAACACGCCGTCACTGGCCGGCCCCACTCGCTGGCGGCCGGCAACGGGCGCCTCTACCTCGGTGGCCGTTTCAGTGCGGTCGACGGTGCACCACGGACCAACCTTGCGGCGTTCCGGCTCGACAGTGGCACCCTGGACTCCGCGTGGGTACCCACGACGGACGACACCGTCAACGCCGTCGCGGTCCACGGTGATCGGGCCTACCTGGGCGGCAGGTTCCACAAGACCAACGGTGTCCGGTCGACGTTACGGCTCAGCGCCGTCGATGCCACCACCGGAGCGCTCGACAAGGGTTTCGCCCCGAAGCCGGTCTCCCAGGTCATGGCCGTGACCGCCGACGCGTACGGCGTGTACGCCGCGCAAGGAGGCCTGGGCGGCCGAGCGGTCGCCTACACGGGCGCCGGCGCCGTCCGCTGGACCCGGGTGTTCGACGGTGACGCCCAGGCCATCACCCGGCTCGGCGGGATCACCTATGTGGGCGGGCACTTCGACAACGCCTGCACCACCACCGACAACGGAGCACAAGGAGTCTGCACCGACGGTTCGGTGTCACGGGTCAAGCTCGCCGCCGTGGACGCCCAGGGAAACCTGACCGGCTGGGCGCCGCAGGCCAACGGCGTCACCGGAGTCCGTGCCCTCGTCGCGAATCCGGATCTGGCCATGGTCAGCGCTGGAGGAGACTTCACCACCATCGGCGGTACGGTCCGGAAACGCTATGCCTCTTTCACCGCCACAGCCACCGGCAGAGCGGACTCCGACGGAACCGTCGCCGCGTACAACTTCGACTCCACCGACGGCGACGGCACCTTCGACGACGGTTCCGGTGCCGGCCACGTTCTCAAGGCGGCCACCCGCAACGGCGCGACCCTGCGGACGACCGCGCACGACGCGGGCCAGGCGGTCGTCTTCCCGCCACCGTGTGACGGCAGCAGCTGCCCGCGGCTGGTGCTGCAGACCCCGAGTGCGCCCGACCTGAACCCGGGCAGCCGGCCCCTGCGGTTCGGCGCCTCCGTACGGCTGACGGCACAGCAGACCACCGACGGTCAGAACCTCCTGCAGAAGGGCTATTCCACCGGCGGCGGCCAGTACAAGCTGCAGGCCGACAAGCTGCCAGGCCACCCGAGCTGCGCCATGACAGGCGCCGACTCCCCCACGATCCATCTGGCCAAGAGCAGCGTCACGGTCGCCGACGGCGCCTGGCACCACCTGGAGTGCCGCCGCACCGCCACGACCCTGAGCATCAGCGTCGACGGTGTCGTCCGGGGAAGCACCACCGTCCCGGCTACCCTGTCCGTCGACAACACCGCGCCGCTGAGCATCGGCGGCAAGGGCCTGAGCAGCAACGCCGACCAGTTCCAGGGCACGCTCGACGACGTGTGGGTGGCCGTGGGCTGACAGGCGGCCTCCGACCCGGCAACCGGTCACGTATCGGAGGTACGGCCGGCTTCGGGGAGGCGTGCCGGCGCCCTCAGCTCGGCGAGTTCTCCCCGGAGCCGGCGCATCTCGTCGAGGAGCTCCGCCAGTTCCGCACGGGTGACCTCCTCCGGTGTCTGCCCCGCAGCGACGCGGTCGACGATCCAGCTGGTCACCGACCCGGTCACGAAGCCGAGAAGGCCGATGCCCCCGATCATCATGGCGACGGCCACCAGCCGTCCCTCCGTCGTCACCGGGGACAGGTCGCCGTACCCCACCGTCGTGATCGTCACCACGCCCCACCAGAGCGCCTCGGGGTAGGAATCGATGCCGGCACCCGGCTGTCCGCGCTCGGCGTCCAGCACCGCCAGCGCCGCCACCGCGACCAGCAGGACCGTGGCGCCGCCGACGTAGACGGCGAGACGCCCCCGGCTCCAGGACTCGGCCCGCTGGTTGAGGACCTTCAGCGCGAAGATCAGACGCAGCGCCCGCAACGGGCGCAGGACGGGCAGAACCAGGACGAGCAGATCGAACCAGTGCGACCGCACGAAGCGGCGCTTTCCCTCGGCCAGGGACAAGCGGGTCACGTAGTCCGCCCCGAACAACGCCCAGATGAGCAGACCTGCGCCGTCGCAGACCCGCCCCCATACCGGGCCGAGGCCCGGCCACAGGATGGGAACCGCGTAGACCGCGATGAACAGGACCGACATGGCAGTCAGGTAGGGCGCGGCGGCGCGTTCCCACCGATCGAGGCGGCTGTCTTCCGTCGTCATCACACTCCCCCGTCCGCGGTGACGCCACCGCCGGTCCGGCCCGAAAGCCCGGCCCGCTGAACACATGCCGGCGAGAAGTGTTCGGCAAACACGTGGCAGCCGGCACGCTGGAACATGACAAGTCCGTGACGGTTCCGCAGCGGCGCAGCGCAGTTGTCACGCGATTGTCACCGCAGCGGGGAAGGATCGTCGTATCGGAACCGGAGAGTGTTCCATGGTGCTGAACTCACCGAGCAGTCAGTGTGCGGGCGTACCGATGCGGGCGCCCGCACACGACAGCCCCGATGCAGTCGTCAGGTTCCCTGGACGTTGCGGAGCGCCGTACGGGATCCGGCGTTCTGCTTCGGTATCACGCTGAAGGTACCGTCGGTCTCGAGCACGACGGCCGCCACGAGGCCGAGATCACCGACTCCCTGCGCGCGGACGGCCTGCAGCACCTCGTTCTCCGTCACTCGCTGCCGACGCATCATGTTCTCGTTCATCCGGCCGTCGTGCACGAGCAGGGTGGGTGCGGACTTGAGCAGATGGCGGACGGTACCGCTGCGGACCGACAACCACGTCGCGAGAAGTTGCAGGATCACCAGCAGCACCAGCGCCGCCAGTCCTTCCGACAGGCTCACGTCGCGCGAGAGCAGGATCGTGGCCAGCGTGGAACCCAGCGCCACGGTGACGACGAAGTCGAAGGCGTTCATCTTGGCGAGCGTCCGCTTGCCGGAGATCCGCAGGACCACGATGAGCAGCGCATAGGTCAGGACGCCGATGACGGCGACGCGCCACAGGTCCTGCAGGCTGTCGAAGAACATGCGGTTGTACTACCCCGGCCTGCGGATTTGAGACGCCCGGTCCGCGTACGAGAGAGAGCGCGAGTCGAGGACGAACTGCACTCGTCGCGTCTCGTCCTCCTGCGCGTCGAGCACTGAGCCCTCGATCAACTCCCGTGTGCCCTCGGCGATGAACAGATGAGCGTCGAGGACGACGTCGCCGGGGTGCGGTGCCGGTGCGACCGCGATGTGCAGCGACATCCGGCCCGGTTGCGCGGCGATCCGTACGCCGGCGCCCGCTGGCAGGCCCGACCGGCTCAAGATCCGGCGGATGGCCGCGGTCGCCTTGTCCGACACGGTGATCACGGCAGTTCTCCCTTCACGTCTGCGTCTGTGCCGGGCGAGAACCCCCGGCTCCATGGTTCCCGCGGCGTTTGCGGGCCTCCCGCCGGCCCGTATCGGTCGACGCATCCGGCTGGAAATCGTCGATCGAGGCATTGAGCTCCGCGCCGACGAGCACGGCCAGCGCCGTGACGAAGAAGAAGATCAGCACGGCTATGGGTGCGGCCGCCGCACCGGCGTCGTCCCGGCCGCCCGAGGCGAGGTAGAAGCGCAACGCGGCGCTGCCGCCGAGCCAGAGCAGCATGGCCACCACTGCGCCGGGCAGGTCGCGCCGCCAGCGGGTCCGCACCGGCACGGCCACGTGATAGAGCGACGTCAAGCCTGTGAGCGCGAGGACGATCACCAGGGGCCAGTAGCCGGCGGTGACCAGCCATGTCAGGTGCCCTCCCGCGACGTCGGCGAGCAGGTCACCGGCGGTGGCCGGACCCAGGACGAGCAGGGGCAGCAGGACGGCCCCGATCACGAGAGAGGACAGATAGACCACGAGGCTGAGGACGCGGGTACGCCAGAAGCTTCGCAACCCGGCCATGTCGTACGCCAGTGTGATCGCCGAGACGTACGCATTGACCGCCGCGGAACCACTCCAGAGGGCGAGCAGCAGGCTGAACGTCAGTACCCCGGCGCCGCCCTCGCGCAGGGTGGTGGTCACCAACGGACGCACCACCTCCTGCATCGTGCGATCGGTGAACACGCCGTCGGCCCAGTCCACCACCGCGTTCGCCACCGGCGTTGCCATGTCCGTCCCGAACACCGAGCCGAACTCGCCGATGAGGGTCAGCAGCGCCAGCAGCAGCGGCGGCAACGACAGCATCGTCCAGAAACTCGCCTCGGCGGCAAGCCCGTGCACCCGGTCACGCATCGCCGCTCGCGCCATGCGCAGGGCGAGGTGGCCCGCCTCACGGAGACCGCCCAGGGCGCGGCTGTGCCACCGACGCAGGCCGGGCGCCAGGGTCTCGTTCATCGCCGCGCCAGGGCGCTGGGGGCCGAGGTCATCGAGGTTCTCCCGCCGGTCGTGATCGGTACCGGCGCGGCCCTACCCGACGGCACCGTTTCCAACCGCACCCCGGGAAGAGAAACCGCCCTCACGGGTAGGACGGCCCCTCATGGGTAGGACGGCGGTTCCACTCGTACGTCGAGCACCGGAGGAGACCGTGAAGCGAGGAATTGCCCGGACGGCCGTCCGGCGGTGGGGCGTGGCACTGGCCGTTCCGGTTCTGCTCGGCTCCTGCGCCACCACCGACGACGCCGGCGCACCCGAACCGGTCAGGACGCCGACGCCCACGCCCACCCTCGCCCTGCGCATCGAGCGAACGGGAGGCCTGATCGGCCCGGCGGTCGAGCCCGGCCGGTTGCCGGCCCTCAGTGCGTACGCCGACGGCCGCGTCATCACGCCGGGGCCGCAGATCGCCGTCTACCCGCCGCCGGCGCTGCCCGCTCTCCAGGTGCAGGACGCCGGGATGGACACGGTGGCCCGGCTGGCCGTCGACGCGGTCATGGCCGGCGTGCAGCCGGACACGGATTTCGGCGATCCCGGCGTGGCGGACGCCACGACAACCGTGGTCACGGCGGTCACCGGCGAGGGCGTGCACCGGGTGCGGGTTCCCGCCCTGATCGAGGCGTCGGTCGACGACCCGGAGCTCACGCCTGCGCAGCGAGCCGCACGCACCCGGCTCAAGAACTTCATCCAGCGGGCCACCCGTCTGCCGACGGACGACCACCTGCCGGAACCTGAGCCGTACCGCAGCGTCTCCCTGGCGGCTCTGGCCCGGCCGTACACCCCGGCCGACGAGGCACCAGTGAGCCCGGCACCGACGCGGCAGTGGCCCGGTCCTGCGCTACCGGGCGCGGTGGTGGCCACCGACGGCCGCATCACCTGCACAGTCGTGACCGGCGCCGAGGCCGACCGGGTACGCGACGCCGCCGCGCAAGCGAGCGTCCTCACGCCGTGGCGGTCCGGGGACAAGACATGGGACGTCACCTTCCGCCCACTACTGCCCGATGAATCCGCCTGCACGGACCTCGCCGGTTTCTGACCGCATCGGGCCGTGTTCAGCACGGGGCCGGAACCCGGCCGATGACGATCGTTTGAAGCGCGGGCGGGAGGGGCAGGCAGCCCGCCGCTGGGCATCGCCCTGCAGCACGACCACTCCCTGGGCATCGTCCTGACCATCGCGCTGACCCTCGAGGATGTGATCACCGGCATGTCGGTGGCCACCACCGTACGGCGGGCCCTGGGCGACGGCCCCATGCTGGCCCGCATGTCCGACGTCGCGGCCGGGCTTCCCGCCGGGGCAGTCGCCGGTGCGTTCCTCGGCGGCACGCTGACCGGCCCTCTCTACACCGGGGTCCTCGCCTTCGCCGCCGTCTCCCTGCTCTTCCTCGCCCTCGAGGAGCTCCTGCGTGAGGCACACCGACGCGACGGACGGCCCTGGGTCACCGGCACCCTGTTCCTCGGCTTGCTCGTGTTCCTGCTGGTGGAGCAGCTCATCAGATGACCCGCACCGCGACGTCACGCCCAGGGCGTCTGCTGATGCAGCATGAGCCGCCATCCGTCGGGGTGGGGCACGTACGTGCTCGACGCCGTCGCCCGGTACGGCGTCTGCAGGCGGCGGCAAGCCGTGACGTCGTAGACCACGACGACCGCCTCGCCCAGGTGTGCCACGTGCCGCTTGACCAGGTCGTACCACTCCCACGGGGGCACACCGTCCCACGAGGCCAACGTCTGCGCCTTGTCGAGCAGAGCGCCGGGCACGACGACGACGGCGTCGTCGGCGAGCATCACCTCGTAGAAGGCCCGGCCCTCCCCTCGGCAGAGGGCGGCCCATCCCTGCTCTTCCAGGCACATGAGCTCTTCAATCCGCGTCTCGGTCATGCCCGGCCGCTACCCCGCTCCGGATTTTCCAAAGCCCGCTCGGTCGCGGACGGTCGATTCGTTGCCCGCATGGGGGCGCCTCGAACGGGTAAGCCGCCGCATCCGATCGGCACGCCCTGGCAGCGCGCGTCCGGCCGGCACAGCGGCACATCGACACCTGGGAGTCACCGATGAGCGAGAGCACCACGGGAAACACCGGCCGGCCGGTGGCCGAGCGGTCCGCCGCGGACCGGCTGGCCGGCGACATGGCAGATGTGGCACGCGAGGAGATGCAGACGGTACGGACCGAGTTCGTCGAAGCGGCCCGCCCCGCCGCGTCCGGCGTGCTGCTCCTCGGGGCTGCCGCCGGGTGTGCCGTTCTGGGCGTCGGCGCGGCGTCTGCCACCGTACTGCGCATCCTGGAGACCTTCCTGCCCCGCAAGCTTGCCGCGGCGGGCCTGACCGCGGGCTATCTCACCGGCGCCGCGGTGCTGGGGGTCGTGGGCCTGCAGCAGTTGCGCGAGGCCGGCGGCAGCTCGCAGCGGCTGGCCGAGGAGATTCAGGAAGCGATTTCCGGCACGGTGAGCCGGATCCGGCAGGCCGGGGCCGCGGCGGCCCGCGACGTCCACAACGGCTGAGCGGCCGGGCGGCGCAGCGGATCGCCGGGCGCGTCCGGTCCTGCATGGACATCCGCGAGGCGTCAATCCGACGCCTCCGATCGCGACGGTGCCCGGCGGTCCGCCCGCCGCCCGAGCACGGCCATCGCCACCCAGACCAGGGTGGCGGCCACCTTGGTGGCCGGGCCGGGCTTGTGGCGCGGCGGCGGTAGCACCACCCCTTCCGGCGGTTCGTCCTGTTCCACGATGACGCCGGGGAAGGCCGTCCGCGCGGCGTCGAGCGCCTCCCGCCGGTCCGGGAACGCCTCGTTGCTCACCAGCTCCTCGCCGGCGCCGTACCAGCGCCACCGCCACATGTCGTCCGGGTTGCGCCACAGCCGGATGCGCTCGTCCGGCTCGCCGCCCGGTTCGGGGGCGACGCTGTGCCCGGACAGGCCCGCGTGCAGGTCCTCGCGGGTGAGCTCGCCCAGGCTCGTCGCCGTGCCCGCTCGCAACGCACGGGCGGTGAAGAACGCGGTCGCGGCGACGACGAACGGCAGCACCAGCACGAGGATCTGCAGCGTACGCAGGATGCCGGTCACCGGGATGCGGGTCAGCCGGGCGATGATGTCGTCGGCCGCGGTGACGAGCAGAACCGCGAAGAACGTCAGGGCGTACGCGCCGACGGCCACCCGCCACGGGCTCTCCCGGGGGCGCTGGAGGATCTGGTGCGACGCCTTGTCGCCGGTGCGCCACCGTTCCAGCCAGGGCCAGGCGTACAGCAGCAGGAAGGTCACCGTGCCCACGCCGACGGCCGGCAGGAAGGGTGCGGGAACGAGGTGGCCGAAGACGTGGAACTCGATCGGCGGGAACAGCCGCAGGGCGCCGTCGCCCCAGGCCACGTACCAGTCGGGCTGGGCCGGGGAGGTGGCCTGCGCGGGGCGGAACGGGCCGTAGATCCAGACCGGGTTGATCTGCACCAGGCCGCCGAGGGCGAACACGGCCGCGAACACGCCGGTGAGGAGGCTCAGCGAGCGGACCGCGTACGCCGGCCACAGCCGCGACCCGACGACGTTGTGCTCGCGACGCCCCGGGCCGGGGAACTGGCTGTGCTTCTGCCGGATGATCATGACGAGGTGCACGGAGATCAGCGCGAGGAAGACGCCCGGCACGATGAGCACGTGGCTGATGTAGAGCCGTGGTGTCGTCTCCGGGGTGGGGAACTCGCCGCCGAAGGCGAGCATCGCGATCCACTCCCCCACCACCGGGATCGACAGGACCGTCGAGTAGATGATCCGCAGGCCCGTGCCGGACAGCAGATCGTCGGGCATCGAGTAGCCGGTGAAACCGTTGAGCAGCGCCAGGGCCAGCATGGTGACGCCGACGACCCAGTTGAGCTCGCGCGGGCGGCGGAAGGCGCCGGTGAAGAACACCCGCAGCATGTGCAGGACGATGGCCGCGACGAAGAGCAACGCCGCCCAGTGGTGCGCCTGCCGGATCAGCAGGCCGGCGCGGACGTCGAAGCTCAGCGCCACGGTGGAGGCGAAGGCGCTGGACACCTCGGAGCCGTCGAGCGGCTGGTACGCCCCGTCGTACACCGTCCCGGACGTGCTCGGCTCGAAGAACAGCGTCAGGTACGTGCCGGTGAGCAGCAGCGCCATGAACGCGTACAGGGCGATCTCGCCGAACATGAACGTCCAGTGGTCCGGGAACACCTTGGCGAGGGCGGTGCGCCCGATCGAGGTGGTGCCGAGCCGGGCGTCGAGGGCGCGGTAGAGCCGCCGGGTGATCACGGCCGGCTCCAGAATCCGGCGCCCGGCGGTGCGGTGAAGTCACCGCGCGCCCGCAGGAAACCCGCCGCGTCGACGTCGAAGGGCAGGCCGGGCAGCGGTCGCGCGGCCGGCCCCGCGATGGGGTCGGCGTCCCGGTAGAGGTCGAACGCGCTCTGGTGGCAGGGACAGAGCATGCGGCCGGTGGTCTGCTCGTACAGGCCGACCGGGCAGCCTGCGTGCGTGCAGAGCAGCGAGTACGCGACCACACCGCCGAGGTCACCGGCCGCCGGCCGGCGATCGAGCAGGGCCGGGTTGAGGCGTACGACGAAGGCGGGGGCGTCGCCGTCGCGGGTGTGGCCCTCGGGCACGACGATCTGGATGGTCCCCGCCTGGATGTCGGTGAGCCGCACCGGCTCGCCCTCCGGCGTCACCATGCGCACCCCCGCCTCCCATGCGGTGCGTCGCAGCATCGTGACGGGGGCGGGTTTGCGGAACGACAGCAACGACCGCAACGGGAACAACAGCGCCACGCCGATGGCACCGACGCCCAGCAGCAGCATGCCGACCAGGCCGCGGCGCTGCAGCGGGCTCTCCGGGCCGTCGGTCGCCGCGGCCAGCAGGTCGCGCTGCCGCGGTGGGGCGGCCAGCTCGGGCTTCTGTTCCACGAAGCCGCCGGTCGGCAGCAGCCGGCTGCCCCAGACGGCCAGCCCGTACGCGAGGCCGGCGAACGCCACGGCGAGGCTCAGCCCGAGGAGCTGGGTGTTGCCGCCGAGTCCGTAGGTCACCGCGAAACCCACGGCGCCGAGCACGGTCACCGCGAAGGCGAACCGGATGCGGCGCACCGCGCCTGTCTGGTCGCTCATCGGCCCGGTTCCGCTCATCGGGCCCGGCTCCCGAGCCGGCGGGCGAGCAGAAGCACGATCGTGAGGCCGAACACCCAGGCCACCGCTCCCTCCGTGAAGGGGCCGAGCCGGCCCAGGGGCCAGCCGCCCCGGTCCAGCTCGCCCCGGTCGTCCTGCAGAACGCCGACATACGCGGCCACGTCGTCGACCTCCTCGTCGCTGAGCACGTCGGGCGGGAACTCGGGCATGAGTCCCGGTCCCACCCGTACCGCCTCCCCGATCTGGGTCGGGGTGGCCCGGAACAGCGACGGCGCGATCCGCCCGTTGTTCAGCGTGGCCCCCACCCCAGCGGCGGAGTGGCACGCCGAGCAGTAGGTCAGGTACAGCTCCCGGCCGGAGCGGGCGCTGCCGCCGCCGACGGCCGGAATCGGCGGGCCGCTGGCCGGTGGGAACGACGCGACGTGCTGCACCAGGGCCCGGATGTCGGACTCCGAGAAGACCGCGTCCTGATGCGCGTTGGGCTTCCCCTCCTTCCGCAGCGGCATACGGCCGGTGCTGAGCTGGAAGTCGACGGAGGCAGGCCCGGCGTCGGCCAGGGAGGGCCCGCGCTGGGTGCCCTCGCCCTGCTGGCCGTGGCAGCTGGCGCAACTCTGCTGGTACAGCACGGTGCCGCGGTCAGGGCCGGTGGGCGGCGCCGGGGACGTCGACGGTGACGGCGAGGGTGCGGGCGCCGCCAGCGGCAGGCCGAGCACGCCGAGCCCGGCCGCCGCGGCCAGCATCCGGTGACCCCGGCGCGGCGGCGAGGGTTGGTCGGTCACGGTACCCCCTCAGTCCAGCGTGAACAGGTAGGCGGCGATGTCCCGCGCGTCGGTGGAGGTGACCCCGAGGTCCGGCATGGCCGTTCCGGGCTCCACGGCCTGCGGGTCCATCACCCAGTGCCGCAGGTTCGGCCCGCTGTTGACCAGTTCCCCGGCGATGTACGACCGGCTGCCGAACTTCGTCAGGGGCGGGCCGACGAGCCCGTTCGCCCCTTTGACCCCCGGCACGGTGTGGCAGGAGCCGCAGCCGTACGTCGAGATGAGCCGCTCGCCACGGGCCGGATCGCCGTCGGGCACCTCGGCCGGTGGCCCCGGTGGCACCGCCGCGCAGGCGGCCGGCGCCAGCAGCAGGGCGGCGGTCGCGGCGAGCGGCCAGACGAGGCGTAGTCGACGGGCGATCATGCCGGTATCTCCTCTCGGCTCGGACGCAGATCGCGGTCGGCGGGGCTGCTGCGGTCCAGCCGGACCATCCAGCGCAGGAAGACGGCGACCGCGGCGACGAGCATGACGACGTCCATCGGGATCCACATGATCAGACCGGCGAGCTGCTGGTCGGCGAGCGGATCCGGCCCCGCGAGGGCCCCGGCCGGATAGATCGGCGCCGAGGCCAGCGTCAGGACGGCGCCGAGCGCGGCGGCGGGCATTCCGGCAGCGAACAACAGCAGGAAGGTGGCCGGTCCGCCCAGCCCTCGGTGGCCCGGGGCCAGCACCGTGGCCCACAGCAGCCACGCGGCGGCGGTGAAGGACAGATGCTCCACGCCGTGAATCCAGGCGTCTTCCTCGGCCCACATGTACGGCTTCGGAAGGTGCCACAGCCACAGCACGACCGTGTGCACACCGGCGGCGACCAGGGCGAGGTTCAGCGGCCGGCGCAGCCAGCGGCCGGCCGCACCGGCGCGGAACCGGGCGATCACCGTGCGCACGCGGCGCGGGGCGGCGAGGGTGAGCGGCAGGCCGGCGCCGCCGGCGGCGAGCAAGGGCCCGGCCACCAGCAGCAGGATCATGTGCTGGGTCATGTGCCCGGCCAGGGACCGTTCGGCCGCCTCGTGCACCGGGCCGCGCTGGGCGAGCAGGATGACGACGAGCCCGGCGGGGAACGCCGCGGCGCGCCAGCGCGACACCACCGCGCCCGCGCCACGCCGCGCCCACAGCTCGTGCACACCTCGGCCGTACGCCGCTCCGAGGCCGGTCACTGCCAGCAGGCCCGACACTTCGACCCACCGGTCGGCACCACCCGGGTCGGCGTGGGCGAGGACGACGGCCGCCGCGGTCACTGACATGGCGACAACACCAGCACCGCAGCGCCGCCGGCGGCGATGATCGACAGGAAGAGGGCGTTGGCGCACAGCCCGATGAGCAGCATCATGCCGGTGCGCTCCATCCGCGGGTCGTCGTCGTCCCGCGCCGCAGTCGCACGCCGCCAGCCCCGCCAGGCGAGCAGCAGTGCGGCGAGGGTGATCAGGCCCGGCACCACCACGCCGGCGCCCACGATGCCGCGTATCGGGATGCCCCCCACGCTGGTGTTGCCGGAGCGGCAGGTGAGCTCGTCGACGCCCCAGGCGACGAAGAGGTGCAGCGCCCAGGCGAGCGCGCCGCCCAGCACGGCGAACCAGAGCAGGAAACCGCTGGCCCGGCGGGTTTGTGTCGGCATCACAACCTCGGCGACAGGTAGAGGCTGATGAAGATGGCCACCCACACGACATCCACGAAGTGCCAGTAGATGGCGGTGAGCCGCACGCGCTCATGACGGCGGTAGCCGAAACTGCCGCGCAGGGATGCCGCCAGCAACCATCCGACCATGAGCAGTCCGACGGCGACGTGGAACCCGTGCAGGCTCGTGATGGAGTAGAACAGCGAGCTGTACGCGTCGGTGGTCAAGGTGTGCTTCTTGAGGTCCTCGGAGTACTCCCACGCCTGCAGGCCGAGGAAGGACAGCCCGAGCACGAGCGTGATCGCCAGGCCGGCGCGCAGCCGCCACCGCTGTCCCTTCCGGATGCCGCGCTCGGCCCACATGACCGGGACGCTGCTGGGCAGCAGCACAGCCGTCATGATGATGACCTTCATCAGCTTCGGGTCCTCCAGCGGTGGCGGCGGCCACTGCGGACCCGACTGGAAGCGGACGTAGAAGTAGCTTCCCAGCATGGCGGCGAACACGGTCGCCTCGGTCGTGACGAACAGGATCATGCCCCACCAGCCGGTGGTACGCCCGGACGGCATCTCGGCCGACAACAGCCGCGGCGAGGTCGCCTTCTCGGTCACCGCCGTCATGACGCCACCCCTGCTTCCTCGGGCGACCGTTCCGGTGGCCACATCCAGCGGGCGACCGTGCCGAAGATCAGCAGTGCTCCGGCGCCGGCGAACCAGTACCAACCCCACAGCACGCCGAGCACGACGACGAGGATGCCCAGCGCGGTGACCAGCGGCAACAGCGACTCCTCAGGCATCTCGACCGCCCCCTCCTCACGGCCGTCCAGCTCGCTGGTGGTCATGGCCTGGTGATCCGGCAGGGGCGGGTCCGTGGCGAGCGCGGCGGTGGTCCGCTCGTCCCACATCGGATGGACACTGTGCACCTTCGGCACCGTGACGAAGTTGTACGGCCGGGGCGGCGAGGTCGTGGCCCATTCCAGGGTGTCCCCGCCCCAGGGGTCATCGGGTGCCGGCCGCCCCCGCCGGATGGCGTGCAGCACGCCGATGAGCACCAGGAGGAGGCCCACGGCGAGGATGTACGCGCCGACGGTGGAGATGAAGTTCCACAGGTCCCAGCCCAGATCACCGGGGTACGTGTAGATGCGCCGCGGCATGCCGAGCAGACCCGACACGTGCATGGGCATGAAGGTGGTGTTGAAGCCGATGAAGACCAGCCAGAAGGCCCAGCGGCTGAGCTTCTCGGCGTACATCCTGCCGGTGAACTTCGGCAGCCAGTAGTAGATCCCGGCGATCATCGGGAAGACGGCACCGCCGAAGAGCACGTAGTGGAAGTGCGCCACCACGAAGTAGGAGTCGGTCACCTGCTGGTCGAAGGCCGTGATGGCGAACATGACGCCGGTGAAGCCGCCCAGCACGAACGTCACGATGAAACCGACGACGAACAGGAACGGCGTACGCACGACGATCCGTCCGCGCAGCATCGTGAAGAGCCAGGCGAAGATCTGGATGCCCGACGGGATGGTGATCAGCGTGCTCGCCGCGCTGAAGAAACTGTAGGACAGCTGCGGCAGCCCGGTGGCGAACATGTGGTGCACCCACACGCCGAAGCTGATGATCGAGATGGTGACGATCGCCAGGACCATCAGCGGGTACGCGACGACGCCACGCCGGCAGAACGCGGGCAGCACCGCCGAGACGATGCCCAGCGCCGGCATCACGATGATGTACACGTCCGGATGCCCGAAGATCCAGAAGAGGTGCTGCCACAGCAGGGTGCTGCCGCCGTGCGCGGGGTCGAAGAAGTGGGCGCCGAAGCGGCGGTCCAGGAAGAGCATCACGTTGGCGACGTTCAGCGCGGGCAGCGCGAAGATCACCATGAACGAGGTGCCGACGATCGCCCAGACGAACAGCGGCACCCGGTTGAGCGACATGCCGGGGGCCCGCATCTTCACGGTGGTGACGATGAAGTTGATGGCGCCGGCCGTCGTCGAGACGCCCAGGAACAGCAGTCCCAGCGAATAGACGTCGAGGTTGATGCCCGAGGAGTACGGCGTGTCGGTCAGCGGCACGTACCCGAACCAGCCACCGTCCGGGGCCCGCCCGACCATCTGGCTGGCGAACATCACGATGCCGGAGAAGGCGAAGACCCAGTAGCCGAAAGCGTTGAGCCGGGGGAACGCCATGTCCCGGGCGCCGATGAGCAGCGGCACGAGGAAGTTGCCGAAGCCGAAGAACATCGGCGTCGAGAACAGGAAGATCATCGCCGTGCCGTGCATGGTGAACAGCTGGTCGTACGCCTCCGGCGACAGCACCGTGGCGTTCGGCCTGGCCAGCTGCGTACGCAGGATCATCGCATCGGTGCCGGCCAGGATGAAGAAGATCCCGGCGGTCACCATGTACCGGCGGCCGATGCGCTTGTGGTCCACAGTGCTGAACCAGCTGCGCAGCGACGGCCGCTCACCCCACTCCTTCTCCAGCTCGGCCTCGGCCTCGCCGCGGGAGATGGAGCGCGCCTGTTCCTCGGTCTCGACGCTCATGCGCTCCCTACTTCAGCGATTGCAGGTACGACAGCAGGTCCTGCAGATCCTGCGCGGCGACGGGCTGCGGCGGCATCGCGTTGCCCGGCTTGATGGTCTGCGAGTTGACGATCCAGCCGCCCAGGTGGCCCGCGTCGTTGGGCGCCGCCCCCGCGCCGATGCTCCACCGCGAGCCGATCGTGGTGAGGTCCGGTCCGACCTCGCCCACCGCGGAGGTGCCACGGATCGTGTGACAGGAGGCGCACGAGCTCTGCTCGAACACCTGACGGCCCCGCTGCTGCGCCGCGGTCAGCGTGCCGGTGGCGGGCTGAGCGGTGGAGGCCACCCAGGCGTCGAAGGCGGTACGGGGCTCAGCGACGACCCGCAGGGCCATGAACGCGTGCTGCTTGCCGCAGTACTCCGCGCACTGGGCCCGGTAGGTGCCGGCGCGGTCGGTCTGCAACCACGTCTCGTTCACCTTGCCGGCGATGAGGTCCGTCTTGGGCATCAACTGCGGCACCCAGAAGCTGTGCTGCACGTCCGCGGTCCGCAACCGCACCCTGACCGGTTCCCCGACCGGGATGTGCATCTCGTTGGCGGTCACCGCTCCGGCGCTGTCCGGGTAGTGAATCTCCCACCACCATTGGTGCCCGATGACCTCCACGGTCACGTCCGGCTTCTGGCCGGGAGCGGCGAGCGCGTTCAGGTCGCGCAGGCCGAGCCCGTACGCGGCGACAAGGATGACGAGCGGGACGGCGACGCCGAGCACCGTGATCGCGCCGATCGCATCCCCGCCCTTGATCCTGGCGGTGGCCCGGCGGCGCCGCCACAGCGCCCAGCCCAGGATCAGCATGACCTCGGCGAAGACGGCCATCGAGATCCAGAAGAGCAGCCACCAGAGTCCTTCGATGCGCTGCGCCCCGGCGCCGGACGCGTGCAGGGTCGACTGTTGCTGCCGGGCGCACCCCGCGAGCAACAGCGACAAGAGCACGATCGACAGCCGCCACGGGCGCTGTCGTGGGTGGCTCTGCCCCATCCGATCTCCCTTCGTCAGCGGGGCGCGCTTGCCCTCAACCGTGGGCGTCAAACGCCGCGCGGGCGAAATTCGCCGCAAGATCTCAGCTTGCTGATGGTTTGACGGCCCGTCCTCCGGGCAAGCGCGCGCCACCGTTTCCTGCGGAGGAGCACACATGCCGAACAATCTGCCGACGCCCCTGCTCGACGGCCGCCGTGCGACCCGGGACCGGCGCAACCTCGGCTGGGGAGCGGCGGGACTGGGCGTGGCGGGCGTGGTCGCCGCGTTGACCGTCGCACCCGCCGACGCCGTTCAGGGCCAGGCGCAACGTCTGATGTACCTGCACGTGCCCACCGCCTGGACGGCGTACCTCGCGTTCTTCGCGGTGCTCGTCAGCAGCGGCGCCTACCTGATCTGGTCCGACCCCCGGTGGGACCGGGCGGCGCGAGCCGCCGCGGAGATCGGGCTGGGCGCCACCGTCGTCACCTTCGCCGTGGGCACGGTCTGGGGCCGGGCGACCTGGGGCGTCTGGTGGGCCTGGGATCCCCGGATCGTCAGCACGATCGTCCTGTTCCTGATCTACGCCGCCCAGGTGACCGTGCGGGGCGCCGAGGGGGATCCGCACCGCGGCGCCCGGCGGGCCGCCTGGCTGGGCGCGGCGGGCTTCGTGATGATCCCGGTGGTGCACTTCTCCGTCGTGTGGTGGCGCTCCCTGCACCAGCAGGCCACCGTGCTGGCGCCGAGCGCGAGCCCGCCGATCGACACCGTCATGCTGGCCACCCTGCTGCTCTGCGTTGCCGCGTGCACGGTCACCGCGGCCTGGTTGTTCCTGCGCCGGCTGGCCGTCCTCGAGCTGCGTGCGGGCGTACGGACGCCGGCGAGGCGAACCGTCCCGGCGGGGCGTCCGTGACACCGCGGCGCAGCCGTGCGCTGCTGCTCCTGATCGTGGTGGCGGGCGTCGCCCTGCTGGTCGCCGCGGGCCTGCAGAACACGCTGACCTTCTACCGCTCTCCCAGCGAGGTCGCCGGGCACACCTCCACCCACGAGCGGGTCCGACTCGGCGGCGAGGTCGTGCCGGGTTCGCTGCGTACCGACGGCGGGCTGACCCGGTTCCGCATCGGCGACGGCACCACCGAGATCGCGGTGGAACAGGTCGCCGACCTGCCGGGCACGCTGCGCGAGGGCCAGGAGGCCGTGGTGGAGGGCACGCTGGACGCCCACGGGGTCTTCCGGTCCGACACGGTGATGGCCAAGCACGGCAACGAGTACCGCCCCGCCCAGGCGGGCGGGCAGGGCAGCCCGTGACCGGCCGGCTCGGAGAACTCGCGCTGGGCGCCGGGCTGGTCGCGGCGGTCGCGACCGCCCTGCTCTGGGCCCGCGTCGCCCTGCTCGGCGTCTCCGCCCGCCCGGCACGCGCCGCGACGTGGGCCACCCTCGCCATGGCCGTTCTGGCCTGCGGTGTGCTCGAGGTGGCACTCGTCGGGCACGACTTCAGCGTCCGGTACGTGGCCGAGAACGGCGGCCGTGACGTTCCGCTGTATTACACGGTCACGAGCCTGTGGGCGGCGCTCGACGGCTCGCTGTTGCTGTGGCTGCTCGTGCTGGCCGGCTGCGCGGTGCTGGTGGGCAGTCGCCGCCCCGAGCGCGCCGGCCCGCTGCAGCCGTACGCGATGGCCGTCATCGGCGTGGTGGCCGTGTTCTTCTTCGCGCTGACGTACTTCGCCGCCAACCCGTTCGCGTCCGTCTCACCGGTGCCCGCCGACGGTCCCGGGCCCAACCCGCTGCTGCGGGAACACCCCGCCATGGGCGTGCACCCCCCGCTGCTGTACGCCGGCTACATCGGACTGGTCGTGCCTTTCGCGTACGGGATGGCCACCCTGCTCGCCGGCCGCGCCGACCGGCTGTCCGTCGCCGTGGTCCGCCACTGGACCCTCGTCTCCTGGGCCCTGCTCACCGGCGGCATCACGCTGGGCGCCTGGTGGTCGTACGCGGTCCTGGGCTGGGGCGGCTACTGGGCCTGGGACCCGGTGGAGAACGCATCCCTGCTGCCCTGGCTGACCGCCACCGCGCTGCTGCACACCCTGTCGGCGGGGCGCCGTACGCCCGCCCTGCGCTCCTGGACGATCGCGCTCGCGTGCGGGAGCTTCCTGCTGGTGCTGGTGGGCACCTTCCTCACCCGCTCCGGCGCCGTGGCCAGCGTGCACACCTTCACGGCGTCGCCGCTCGGCCCGATGCTGCTGGGTTTCGTCCTGCTCAGCGTCACGGTGGTGCTCGGTCTGCTCGTGTGGCGGTCGGGCGTGGCCGCCGGAACGCAGCCGTCGCCGTTGCTGGCCCGCGAGTCCGTGATGACGGGGAACGCGGTCCTCATGGTGGCGATCGCGGCGATCGTGCTCACCGGCACGCTGTTCCCGTTGCTGGTCCAGGCGGTGCAGGGCCATCAGGCGGCCGTCGGGCCGGGCTACTTCAACCGGGCCGCGGTGCCCGTCGCGCTGG
This sequence comes from Actinoplanes sp. NPDC049316, assembly GCF_040677315.1. NCBI lineage: Bacteria > Bacillati > Actinomycetota > Actinomycetes > Micromonosporales > Micromonosporaceae > Actinoplanes > Actinoplanes sp. NPDC049316. The sequence goes on from NZ_JBFAQM010000004.1 coordinate 20,163, forward strand.
TCGTGTTGCTGCTGATGGGGCTCGCGCCGCTGCTCCGCCCCGGCCGCACCGCCGACCTGCGGGACCTGCGGACACCAGCGCTGGCCGGTCTCGCCGCCGCGGCGGTCGTCGGCCTCCTCAGCCGCCCCGGAGTGCTCGCGCTCGCGGCTTTCGCGCTGGGGGCGTACGTCCTCACCGGACTCGCCCAGGCGCTGATCCGACGGCCCGGCGGCCTGCGGCGGTACGGCTGGATGACGGCGCACGCCGGGATCGCGATCGTCGCCGTGGGAGTCGCCGCGTCGTCCGCCTACACGGTCAGCACGGAGCGGCAGCTGCGCGTCGGTGAGAGCCTCAACGCCGGCGGTGTGACGGCCCGGCTGGACACCGTGGACCGCCTCGGTGCGGACAGCGGGATGAGGGTCCGGGTCCGCCTCACCCTCGGCGGTGAGGCCGGTGGCACCAGCGAGCCGCAGTTGCGCTACTACCCTGCCCGGGATCTGACCGTCAGCGTGCCGGCCATCCGCTCCGGTGTCACGGGCGACGTCTACGCCACCGTGCTCGGCGCTGCACCCGACGGATCAGGCGCCACCGTACGGCTGGCCGTGAACCCGCTGGTGTGGCTGGTCTGGCTCGGCGGCGGCATGACGGCTCTCGGCGCGTTGGCGGCCACCGTACGGACACCGTCGCGACGCCGCACCGCCACCCCGGCGCCGGAGGTTCCCGTGTCTGTGGGTACGGCATGAGCAGGCGGCGGGTCGTCGGCGCGTTGCTGGCGACGGCCGCGGTGGTGTCGCTGGGCATCACCCTGGCGTCCGGCATGGGCCGGGCGTCCGATGCTCCGGAACCGTCGGCGACGGGCCCGGTGACGCAGGCACGCAGCGGGACGGCGCCCGGGCTCAGCGGGCGGACCCTGACCGGTGCGGCCTTCGACCTGACCACGCTGCGGGGCAAGGTGGTGCTGGTGAACGTGTGGGCGTCATGGTGCGATCCGTGCCGTGCGGAGCTGCCGGTGCTGGCCGGCGCCCAGCGGCGCTGGTCGGCCGAGGGGCTCGAGGTCGTGGGCATCGACATCCGGGACAACGCCGAGTCGGCTCTGGGGCTGCTCAGCGAGCTGGGCATCCCGGACCTACGCAGTGTGGCGGACCCGCGAGGTACCGTAGCCGTGGCGTGGGGTGCCCGCGGGGTCCCCGAGACGTTCGTCGTGGACCGGACCGGGCACGTGCGATGGTGGGCGCAGGGCGCGGTGGACGCCGCCTGGCTGGAGGAGCGGATCCCGCCGCTGCTGGCTTCATGAGGCTGCGCCGTCTGCTCCTGCTCGGCGTGGCCGCCGTGTTGCTGGCGGCGGCCGGGGCGGCCCTGTGGCGCTCTGCCGCACCACGCCCGGAGACCGCCCACAGCATCGCCGACCAGCTGCTCTGCCCCGCGTGCCAGGGCGAGTCCGTGGCCCGGTCGCAGTCCCCGATGGCAGCCGCCATGCGCGACACCATCGAGCAGCAGCTCGCCGCCGGCCGCAGTCCCGGCCAGATACGCCGGTTCTTCGTGGACCGATACGGCACGGGTGTCCTCGCCGAGCCCGGCTACGACGGCATCGGGATCCTCCTCTGGGTGCTGCCTTCGCTCGCCGTCGGCGCGGTCGCCTTCCTCGTCGTCCGGCAACGACGCCGCCGGCCCGCGGAGCCGGCGCGAGGAGAGCCGGACACGGCACCATCACCGCGGACCGGGCGGGCGCGGACGTGGGATGCGGTGGCGGTCGCCGTCATCGCCCTGGTCGCCGTGGTCGCGTTCACCAGTCCCGAGCGCGGGAACACCGATCGGCCGGCCCGGGCGGCGGACGCCACGTCGTCGCTGCTGACGCTGGCGCGGTCGCTGGAGGATCAGGGCCGGTACGCCGAGGCGGCCGAGGTGTACCGCGACGTGGTGGCGCAACAGCCGGACGACCGTACGCGGCTGCGGCTGGCGTTCACTCTGTTGCGGTCCGACCGGGCGGCCGAGGCAGCCACCACGGCCGGGGAGGTGCTGCGCGACTCCCCCGGCAGCACCGAGGCCCTGCTCATCCTCGGGCTGGCCCAGCGGGCGACCGGCTCGCCGGACGCGACGGCGACCCTGCGCCGTTTCCTGAAGGCGGCGCCGGACGATCCGGCCGTCCCCGAGGTCCGCCGGCTGCTGGCCAAGTCCTGAGCCGTCGCGGAGCGGGGCGCCCGGCGGCTCACCAGTCGTCGGTCATCAGCATGTTGCAGACGTCGTGCACGCCGGGCGTCTCCCAGGCGCGGCGACCGGCGGCCTCGCGGACCTCCGCGGTGTCCACGGCGCCCTCGAGGATCACGACGCCGTTCTGGACGGTCACCTGGACGTGACGGCCGCGGATCTGCGTGTCGGCCACCAGCCCGTCGGCGACCCGGTGCACCAACCGCAGGTCCGACTCGTCCCACTCGTCCTCCGAGTCGTCCCAGGCGTGCCGGTCATCGGGCTCCTCCCAGGGTTCCGGCACCTTGAACTCGTCCCAGAGATAGCCGCGTTCGAAGTCGGCCCAGAGGTCGTGCACGCCGGCGTCGTCCCGGCGTCCGGTTCCGTCGAAGTCGTCCCCGGGTCCGGGAGAGCAGGGGGTCATGGCAGGCTCCTCGGTCCGATCGATCGGGCGGGCCGGGAACGCGCCGGCCAGCGCCCGGGCCACAGGGAGACAGGCTCGCACCGGCACATCGCAGGGTTCCTGCACCCGCATGACAGTTGTGTGACGGTCCTCGGTGGCGTCATGACGGCCGGGTCACCACGCAGAAGGCGGTGGATTCCAGGGCCCGGACGATGCCGGCCAGGCAGGTGAAGTCGACCGGCTTGGCCGCATAGCCCTGCACCGGCAACGCTTCGCGCCGGACGATCCGCTCCGCGGCCGGGGAGTCGACGAGAACGATCACCGGGAGCTCCCGGGTCGGCGGGTGATCCCGCAGCCACCGCAGCAGATACCGCCCGTCGTGGCCCGGCAGGCTGAGATCGAGCAGCACGACGTCCGGGGCCGGCGCGGCCTCGTACGGCGGCTCCCGCCGCAGGAAAGCCAGGGCCCGGCGCGCGTCGTGCACGGCGTGGACGCGATTGAGGACCTTGTGTGTCTCCCACGTCTCGCGGAGATAGAGCTCCTCCGCGGGATCATCCTGGACCAAGAGGAACTCGACCGTCGCAGGACTCACCGAGCCTCCCGGATAGGTGCATGAGTGCACGGAAAGGCCCGATGATAACCCTACGAGCGGGTACGGACGTACAGCCGGATCCCGGTGCCCACCCCCAGGGCGACCATCGCGGCCAGCACCACCCACAGGATCGCGGGCTCGACGGGCGGCGTGACGCCGGTGTTCGCCCGGGCCAGTGCCAGCCCGGAGGTGTCCTGCGCGGCGGGAAGGGCGGCCGGCGCGAGCATCTCGTAGCGCACCAGACCGGTGCTCTCGAGCATCTTCATATGGTTCATGACGAAGGTGTTCGCCTGGTCGGCCAGCTCACGGACGATGGGATCACGGGTTGCGGCCCGCACCGCTCCGATCACCGGGAAGATCTTGCCGTGGGCGTTGCGCAGCCGCGTCACGAAGATCTGGTCGAACTGGCGGCCGCGGTTGTTCTGCATCTCGGTGAGCCACCCCTGCTGCTGGGTGGTGGGGGTGGCCGGGATCGTGGCGCCCAGCTTGTTCGCCGCGTCGACCACGAGCCGGTCCAGTTCGACGTGCTGGTCGGCGATCATCTGACCGACCTTGCGCACCTGGGCCGACCCTCCCCGGGTGGCGGCCATCTGACCGGCCGGGATCTCCCAGAGGCCGGCTTGGCGCACCCCGTTGAGCAGCAGCATGTCCGCGGCGTTCAACTGGGTCGGGCCGCCGGGCGCGGCCGTCGCGGCACCGGCGGGTACGGCGACCAGCACGGCGACGGCGGCAAGGACGGCGAACAGGCGTTTCATCAGCACCTCCGAGGATCTCGGGGTGGGATACGCACGCGGGCCGGAATTGGTTCACATGTGCACGTATTTTTCGGTGCCGGTCACACGGACTCGGCCCAGCGCCGCCACCATTGCGCGTCGGTGAGCTCGCCGGAGGCCTCCACGAGCGCGTCGATCACCGCGGCGAAGGCGATCGGCCGGGTCATCGACAGCTCCGCCACCAGGGCGCCGATCTCGGCCGACCGGCGCCGCATGACCTCGCCGATCAGGTCACGCCCCGCGGGTGTCAGCGTCACCCAGGCGGCCCGGCGATCGTCGTCGCGGTTGCGGCGGGCGACCAGCCCCTTGCGGACCAGCCGGTTACACATCCGGGTGGCGGTCGACGACGTCACGGCGAGCTCCTGGGCCAGGTCCGTGATGCGCTGCGGGCCCCGGGAGACGAGCACGACGAGCGTGCGGAACTGGCCGAGCGTGACGTCCTCGTCGAGACCGGACAGCGACCGGGCCGCGAGACCGACGAACACCCGGCTGAGGGCGAGCAACGCGGCGGTGACCTGCTGTTCGGCCTCGTCGCGCGGCCCGGCGGCGGAAACCGTCATGGCTTCACTCTGACACAGCGGCCCGCCGCGCCCCGCGCGGGACGGCGTCGCACTCGGCTGATGACGAGACGGAGCGGATGGCCGGCACACGGACGGCCGCGAGACCGACGCCGGCCGGGGCGCGCAGGCGGTGGAGCCGGAGAACCGGCTCCACCTGTTCGCGATCGATACGGCGTCAGGCGCCGCGACGGGCTCCGGACGAGCGGGAACCCCTCGTCAGGATCATCGCCGCCGCGACACCGAGCAGCAGGACGACGACCCCCGTGATGACGTTGTTCAGCACGATTCCGGTGGAGCTGCCGGACTGCTGGATCACCCACTGCGAGACCACGATCCAGCCGCCGATGACGGCGGTCGCCCAGCTGAGCCGCACCATGCGCTGCGGCATGAGGGTCAGCCCCAGCGCCACCACGGCGACGGCGATGCCCAGGATCAGGTTGCTCCGGGCCACATCGGGAGCGGTCGCGTTGAAGTGGATCACCCACGGCGAGATCGCCAGCCACAAGCCGGCGAGCAGGACGAGCCCGTCGGTGATCACGGCGGGGCCGCTGGCGGACGCCCGTTCGTAGCGGGCCTGCATCTCGACGAGGTCGGGATGCGTGACCATCGTGGTGCCGTACCGCGATGTTTCGGTCATTCTTCTCACCTCCATGGAGAAGGATCGCGTACGGGCCGCCTACCCCATGCCGGTCCTCACCCACTCCGATGCGGGCAGGCATTTCGGCGTGTCCGGGTCACGGGGCGCGGGCCCGGACACGGCGCGGTGCCGACAACGGCCTCCAGCGGGCTTCCCGGCAGTGCCGGACCGGCAGAGGACTGCTGCTGACGTCCTCAGGCGCGCCAACGCGTGGCCGGCCCGGCGCCCACTCTCCAGCGAGCGTCACGACCGTCTCCGCATGGCCCCAGGACTGCCTGCGCCCCGCGGACGCCGCCGAGGGCACAGTCCTCTGCGGAGCTGCGCCTCCGCCGGGAACCGCGACCGGGCGGACGGCCGGCGGGGTGAGCGGCCGGCAGGGCAGGAGGCGGGTCACCCCGAGCCGGCACAGGATGTCGAAGAGCTCCGGCGGCACATTGACGACCGCGATGCGGGCGCCGCTCGCCCCGGCAGCCCGATAGGCTCCCACCAGGGCCTGGGCCATCCCCACTCCCGCCCCGGTGGCCTGCCGCAGGTCGACCACAACTCGTCCGCGGCCCGTCCGGACCGCGGCATCGACCACGGCCTTGCGCAGGAGCGCGGTGTCCGTCTCGCCGGCGGCGGTGATCACGGTCGCCTGCCGGGTGTCGGCCACGGTGATGCCGGCGGCGGCGTACGGAGGTTCGGCGGCCACCTCCGCGGCGTCGGTGAGGTGCAGCCGGAGCCGGTCCAGCGTGCGTCGCAGCAACCGGGACACGTTCATCTGTGACATGCCCAGATCGGTGGCTATCCGTTCCTGCGTCGCCCCGGCGAAGAAGTAGTAGGTGAGGATGTACCGATCCCGTTCCGGCAGGTCACGCACCAGATCCCGGAGCGCCAGCCGGTCGCAGAGGGAGAGCAGGGCGTCGTCCTCGGCGCCGACGAACTCCTGCCGCTCGCCCGCGTCGTCGTCGGCGGACACCCGCTTGTTCAGCGACCCCACGTCATAGACCGCGGCGGCGCCGAGCGCTTCCAGGACCTCGCGCTCGGCCAGGCCGAGGACCGCGGCGATCTCGGCCGTGCCGGGCGAGTGCCCCAGGGACTGCGTCAGCTCCGCCCGGGTCTGCGTGACCGCGAGATACCGTTCCTGCAGGCGGCGCGGGACGTGCACGTCCCAGCCGTGGTCCCGGAAATGCCGCTTCACCTCGCCCGTCACGGTGGGGATCAGGTAGCCGAAGAACGGCTTGCCCCGACCCGGGTCGAACCCGTCGACCGCCTTGAGCAGCCCGATCGCGGCCACCTGCCGGAGATCCTCGGCGTCCTGCCCACGGTTGCGGTAGCGGTGGGTCAGCCGGGTCGCCAGCGGCAGGTTCAGCTCGACGATGCGGGCGCGGATCCGCCGGCGTTCACCGTCGCCGAGCGCCGTCTCGTGCAGGTCGCGGAACAAGGCTTCGGTCATCCGCTCCGTCTCGTCCACAGCCGAGTGCGACGCCGCCTCGTCAACGGGCGGGCGCCGGGCAGCGACACGGTGCATCGTCATGCATCTCCTCCGCGGGACAGAAAACGTCGCTGCCGACACTCGGCGCGGCGACGCAGGAGGTGGGAATCGGCCGCCCAGGGCGGGAACGGCCGGCCGACGGAGACAAGCGGTCCGTGCTGCGGCCGCCGCTGCGACATCGGCTGTCACGCTCGTCCGGCAGGCGCGCCCTTGCGGACGCATGGCGCCGTCGTTTCGACGCCGCGGGTGCGAGCTTCGCAGGGGCCCAGTTCCCGTACGAACCAGAGCCAAACCTCGCGTCTGATCGATCTTTCGCGTGCGGCTCAGCGGGACAGGGTTCCGAGGGTCACGGGCAGGTCGGTCACCGTGCCGTCCCGGTTCACCTTCACGCTCACCCGGTCACCCGGCTTGACCGTGCGCAGCGCGGCGTAGACATCCCCGACCGTCTCGATGCCGGTGCTCTGGAAACCGACGATCACGTCGCCGGCCCGGACACCGGCGGTCGCCGCCGGGCTGCGGGGCTGGACCTGCCGGACCAGGGCTCCGGCCGTCACGTCCATCCCCAGGGCCCGGGCGGCTTGCGGGGTCACCGTGGTCAGCACGACGCCCAGGAACGGATGTGCGACCTTGCCGTTCTTCAGCAGCTGGTCGGCGACGTCGACGACGGTGCTGGCCGGGATGGCGAACCCGAGGGACACCGCGCCCGCCGACGGCGGGATGTACGCCTCGTTGATGCCCACGAGGCGGCCTTGCGCGTCGAGAAGCGCTCCGCCGGAGTTGCCCGGTGAGATCGGCGCGTCCGTCTGGATGAGGTCCACCAGCGGGCGGCCGCCGGTGGTGGAGGCGGGGATCTGGCGGCTGATGCCGGAGATGATGCCCATCGTGACCGTGTTCTCGAAGCCGAGCGGGCTACCCAGCGCCAGCGCGGTCTCGCCCTGGCTGGGCAGGTCCTGGCGGACGGTGACGGCGGGCAGATCGTCGCGTGGCACCTTGACCACCGCCAGGTCGGTGATGTCGTCCGCCCCGGTCACCTGCCCCTGCACCTGCGTGCCGTCGGCGAAGGACACCTGGACCCGGGTGGCCGACCCCACGACGTGAGCGTTGGTCACGATCACTCCGCCGGCCCGGTAGATCACGCCGCTACCCAGCCCTTCGCCGGTGTGGATGGTCACCACCGAAGGCTCCACCGCGGATACGACGTGCACGATGGCGTTGTCCGTGGGGGCGGCCGCCGATGCCGGTGCCGCCGGGGTCGCTTCGGGAGGAGAGTCGTCGGTGCAGCCCGCGCTCACCGCTACGGTCACCGCCGCGACCATCGTTGCGGCCGCCAGTCGCCTCGTTCGCATCAGATTTCCTCCTCGGTGTGACGGGGACGGCACATCGCCGCCGCGGTCCTGCCCAGGGGGCTCCGTGACGGACGGCCGGTCCTATGACGGTCCGGTGACATTCCGGCGACGACGAGTCCTTGCGCCCGGGCGCCCACCTCGACAGCCGAGCAGAGCCAGGCGTACGGCGTATGCGACCGCGAGCACGGCCACGGCGGCACCGGCCGCCCCGTGGCGCGAAGTCAGAAGCGGCGCCAGGCACATCAACGCCGCGGCGTGCACCAGCCGGTGCCACGACATGCGTGCGGCCGCCCGGCGCAGGCCTGCGCACCGTCGCGCCCGCTCCGGGGCTGTCACCGGGACCGGCGGGTGTGCTGGGCGGTGGAGTCCGCCGAGGTCTGCGTCGGTGTGCCGCTGAGCAGCCGGGCGGAGTTCACGAGGCCCACCAGGCTGAAAGCCTGCGGGGTGTTGCCGAGGTGATGCCCGGACTCCGGGTCGTACTCCTCCGACAGCAGGCCCACGTCGTTGCGCAGGCTCAGCAGCCGCTCGAACGACTGTTCGGCGTCGTCGCGGCGACCGATCGCGTGCAAGGCGTCCACGAGCCAGAACGTGCACGCCAGGAACGCACCCTCGGTGCCCGGCAGACCGTCGACGTTGTCGTGCTCCGGGCGGTACCGCAGCACGAAGCCGTCCCGGCAGAGGTCCTGCTGCACCGCGTCGACGGTGCCCGCCACGCGGGGATCAGCCGCCGGCAGGAACCCCACCCGCGGGATCAGCAGCAGGGAGGCGTCGACGGCGGGTGAGCCGTACGACTGGGTGAACGTGTTGCGGTCGGCGTCGAAGCCCTTCGCGCACACCTCGGCGTGGATCTCGTCCCGGGCCGACCGCCAGCGGTCCACCGGACCGTCCAGCCCACGGCGTTCCACCGCGGTGACGGCCCGGTCGAAGCCGGCCCACGCCATGACCTTGGAGTGCACGAACTGCCGCCGGTCGCCGCGGACCTCCCACAGACCGTTGTCCGGCTGCCGCCACTCACCCTCGAGGAAGTCGAGCAGCGCCCGTTGCAGGTCCCACCCGGCGTCCGTGGCGGCGATGCCGGACTCCCGGGCCGTGTGCAGGCCGTCGAGCACCTCACCCCAGACGTCGAGCTGCAACTGCCCGGCGGCGGCGTTGCCGATCCGGACGGGCCGGGAGCCGCGATAGCCGCTCAGCCAGTCGGCGGTGTACTCGGGAAGGCGGCGGGTGCCGTCCAGGCCGTACATGATCTGCAGATCGGCGGGGTCGCCCGCGACCGCCCGCAGCAACCACTCGCGCCAGGCCTTCGCCTCGGCGACGTAGCCGGTGCCCAGCAACGCCTGCAAGGTGAACGTGGCATCGCGCAGCCAGCAGTACCGGTAGTCCCAGTTGCGCGGCCCGCCGATCTGTTCCGGCAGCGAGGTGGTCGCCGCGGCGAGGATCCCGCCGGTCGGGGCGTACGTCAGCGCCTTCAGCAGGATCAGCGAACGCCGGACCGTGTCCGGCCACCGGCCGTCGTAGTCGCACCGGCCGATCCACTCGTGCCAGTACCGTTCCGTGTCGGCGAGCGCCTTGACGGGGTCGACCGGTTCCGGGCGCGGCAGGTGCGACACCTGGTACGTGAGGACGAACGGCACCCGTTGCCCTTCGCGCACGGTGAAATCCGACACGGTGGCGCGGTCGCGCCCGTGCAGAGGAGCGTCGGTGCGCAACCACACCGCGTCCGGACCGGCTGTGGCGCCCAGGTCCGGCCCCTGGCGGCGCACCCACGGCACCACGCGGCCGTAGTCGAAACGCAGCACGAGGTCCATGTGCATCGGCACCGCGCCGGACAGGCCCTCCACGATCCGCACCACATCGGCCGCCTCGCCCCGCGGCGGCATGAAGTCCACCACCCGCACGACGCCGCCGGGCGTGCGCCACTCCGTCTCCAGGACGAGGGTGTCGCCACGGTATCTGCGGGTCGCCGTCCCGCCACCGGCCGGCGCGATGCGCCACTGACCGCAGGACTCCTCGCCGAGCAGCGCCGCGAAACATGCCGCCGAGTCGAAGCGGGGCAGGCACAGCCAGTCGAGGGACCCGTCGCGGCCGATCAGGGCGGCCGACTGCAGATCCCCGATGAGCGCGTAGTCCTCGATGGGACCGGGCATGACGCGTCTCCCCCCTCAGGCGGACAGGTCGAGGACGACCTTGATGTCGTCCGGTCGAGCCTCGAGAGCCTCGGCGAAGCGTTCCAGCGGCACCCGCCGGGTGATCAGCCGTGCCAGCCAATCGATGTCCGCCTTGGCCAGCGCGTCCGCCGCGGCGGCGTAGTGGCTCAGGTTCGCATTGACGGAACCCACGACCACGTCGTTCTCCAGCACCATCTCTCGGTTGGCCGCACCCACGTCGACCGCGATCTTCCGGCCGACCGGCGACACGCCGGTCAGGCAGACGATCCCGTAGGAGGCGGTGCCGGCCATCGCCTCGAAGACCAGGCTCGACGCCCCGGTGGCCTCGATGATCACGTCAGGCTGTACCCGCTCGGTGACGTCTCCGATGCCGGCGGAGTGGTACTGCGCCCCCAGCGCCTTGACGGCGTCCGGCTTGGCCCCGCCGGTGGCGAGGTCCAGCACGTGCACGTCGAGCCCACGCTGGACACCGAGCAGCGCGGCGAGCAGCCCGATGGGTCCCGCGCCGGTGACGAGAACACTGCGCGGCTCGAACCATGCTCTGGCCCCCACCTTGTCGACCTGCTCCCAGGCCTTGGCGACCACGGTGGTGGGCTCCATCAGCACGCCCACCTGTTCCAGCCGGGGATCGAGCTTCACCGCGAACCCGGTCTCGACGGCCCAGGCCTGGCTGCCGTACCCGTCGATCTCCTTGATGCCCCGCTCGGTGTACTCGCCGTTGCGGCACATGTCGAACTCGTCGTGGGCGCACGCCCCGCACGGCACCGGGTCCGGCCGCCGGACCACCCCCACGACCAGGTCACCCGGGGTGAAGCCGCTGCCGGGGGGAGCGGTACGGACCCGCCCCAGCGACTCGTGGCCCAGGACCAGCCGCTCCCGGCCGGGCGGAGCCCAGCCGTACTCGCCGGCGGCGATCTCCCGGTCGGTGCCACAGATGCCCAGCGCCAGCCCTTCGACCAGCATCTCGCCGGGGGCCGCCTCGGGATCGGGGACGTCGCGGACTTCGGCGGAATTCGCGGCCAGAGGCCGGACGGTCAACGCTCGCATGGTGTCTCCTCAGTGGGACGGGTGGGCCAGTTCGGGGGCGTCGGTGTCGAGCGGGACGGCCGGGCCCGGCACCAGGCCCAACTGCACGGCCGGCCGGGACCCGACGGCCGTGAACAGCCAGTCGGCCGCCGTGCGGAACCGGTTCGCCGGCAGGGCGCTCAGGTGGTAGCCGCGGGTGACCACCCGCGCCGGGAGACCGGACAGCGGCACGTGCAGCGGGTTGGCCGCGGCGTGCCGGCCGCCGAGGTCCACGACGAACCCGAGGTCACGGTGACGGTACGGACGCCGCCGGCCCACCCCGTACGAGGCGGCGATGTTGTCGCCGGCCAGCCGGCCCTGGCGGACGGCGTGCTGAGCGGTCATCGGGGTCAGCCGGCCGGGGTGCGCCGGGTCCGGCACGGCGGCGGCATCGCCGCACGCGAGAATCTCCGGGTGCCCGGGTACGGCCAGGTACTCGTCGACCCGCAGCCGCCCCTCGGCCATCGGCAGCCCGGTGCTCTGTGCCAGGGGGTCGGGACGGACACCCACGCACCAGACGAGCGTGTGCGACTCCACGAAGCGCCCGTCGGTGAGCTTGACGCCGGTGGCCGTGGCCACGGAGACCGACGTGCCCATCCGCACGTCGACGCCGCGTTCGCGGAGCACCCGCTCCGCGGTGGCGGACATCCGCTGGTCCATCCCGGGCAGGACCTGGTCGGCGGTGTCCAGCAGGAGCCACCGGGGGCGGGTGCCGGCCAGCCGTGGATGACGGCTCAGCACGTCGCGCGTGAGGAGCTCGATCTGCGCGGTCACCTCCGTACCCGTGTAGCCCGCACCGACGATCACGAACGTCAGCCGGGCGGCGCGCTCGGCCGGATCGGTGGCCGCGTCGGCGAGCTCGACCTGCCGGATCACGTGATCGCGCAGGTGCAGCGCCTCCGGAATGCCGCGGAACCCGTGCGCGTGGTCGGCGACACCGGGTATCGGCAACAGCTTGTTGACGCTGCCGGCGGCGAGCACGAGCCGGTGATAGCCCAGCGTGCCGCGTTCTCCCTCCGGGCCGGTCCAGGACACGGTCCGAGCGTCGACGTCGACATCGTCCGCCTGCCCGAGGACCAGCCGGATCCCCGGCAGGGTGCCGGTCAGCGGCACGGTGATCCGGCGTGGGTCCAGGACGCCCCCGGCGACCTCCGGCAGCAGCGGGAGATACAGGAAGTAGTCGGTGGGGTTCAGCAGCACCACCTCGGCGGCGCCGCGGGCCCGCCGCAGCAGTGTTCTGGCGGCCTGATACCCGGCGAATCCGGCTCCGACGACAACGATGCGCGCACGCGCCATCCGATGCCCCTCTCCCGCGTCATGGTCACGACAACGCGCGCCTACCCGGTGCCGGGAAGGGGAAACGCGGAGCGACGGTCAGCTCCGCCGGCTGCTCACCCGTCCCGCATCGTTCGGGCCGGCCGCTACGCCGAGCGCCACCGTTCGGCGTCGCCGTGCCGGAACGTCAGCCCGTTGCCGGGCGCATCCCGGTTGACCGCTGCCGTGCCGCCCTCGGCGCCGACTGCGCCGTCGAAGAGCATCCGCTCGATGCGGACGTGGTCGTGGAACCACTCCAGGTGCCGCAGGTTCGGTGTCGCCGCCGCGACGGCCAGGTGCTGATGCGGTGCGCAGTGCCCGGAGACCTCCAGCCCATGAGCTGCGGCCACGGCCGCGGCGCGCTGGAACTCCGTGATGCCTCCGCAGCGGGTGACGTCGATCTGCAGGCAGTCCACGTACGGGACCATGCGCGCGAAGTAGACGAGGTCCCAGCCGTACTCCCCCGCCGCCACGTCCGGATGGACGGCGTCGCGGACCAGCCCGAGGCCGGGCAGATCGTCGGAGCTGACCGGTTCCTCGTACCAGCGCACGTCGAGGTCGGCGGCCGCGTGCATCACCCGGATCGCCTGCTTGCGCTGGTATCCGCCGTTGGCATCGACGAACAGCCGGGCGTCTCCGATGGTCTTCCGCGCCGCTGTCATACGCGCCAGATCGCGCTCGACGTCGGTGCCCCAGGACTCCCCGATCTTGATCTTCACCCGGGGGATGCCCTGGTCGTGGACCCAGTGGGAGAGCTGAGCGTGCTGCCGCTCGGCGTCGTATGTGGTGAACCCGCCGCTGCCGTAGACCGGGACCGCCGGCCGTGCCGCGCCCAGGAGCCGGGCCAGCGGCAGCCCGTGCCGGCGGGCTTTGAGGTCCCACAGCGCGTTGTCGGCGGCCGACAGCGCCAGCCCGCCGATCCCCGGTCGCCCGGCGTTGCGCAGCCGCCGCTGCATCGCCGCCCACGCCGCCGGGATGTCGTCCGGGTCGACGTCGGTGACCTCGCCGGCGAGCAGGCCGGTGACCACCCGCGCGGCCTCCGGCGGGCCGTACGTCCACCCGAGCCCGGTGGCCTCCCCGTCGCTCGCCTGGACGAGCACCAGCGTGGTGCTCGTCCAGGCCATGGTCCCGTCACCCTCCGGCGCGTCGGTAGGGACGGTGTACGCGGCGGCCGTCAGCGCGACCATCGCCGCACCCCGTACCCGGCCGCGGCGACCAGCGTTCCGGCGATGGCCGCGGTGCTCAGGACGCGCGCCGCACGCGACGGCGCCTTCGGGCGGTCCGCCCACCGCTTCTCCGGCACGCCGGTCCCGTCGTCGCCGTCGAGACCGGCGTTCAGAAGTTCGGCGAGGTGGACGCCGCGGCGGCCGCCGGAGTCGCTCTGCTCGACCTGGGTACGGCAGCTGAACCCGTCGGCGAGGATCACGTCGCCGGGAGCGGCGTCGCGGACGGCGGGCAGCAGCACCCGTTCGGCGCAGGCTTCCGACACCTCGTAGTGGCCCTCCTCGAACCCGAAGTTGCCGGCAAGGCCGCAGCACCCGGAGTCGAGGATGTCGGCGTCGACGCCGGCGTCGGCCAGCAGCTTCGTGTCGGCCGCGTACCCCATGATCGCGTGGTGGTGGCAGTGCGTCTGGATGTGCGCCGTGCGCTCGACCCGCGGTGGCCGCCAGCCGGGGGTGTGCGCGGTGAGCAGTTCCGCGAGGGTGACGGTCTGCCGGCGCAGCCGTTCGACATCCTGGTCGTGCGGGAACAGCTCCTCGGCGTCGCCGCGGAACACCGCGGTGCAGCTGGGCTCGAGACCGAGGATCAGACGCCCGGCCCGCAGGTGCGGGCGCAGGATCTCCACCGTACGCATCAGCACGCGCTTGGCGACGTCGAGCTGCCCGGTGGAGATCCAGGTGAGGCCGCAGCACACCTTCTGCTCGGGTACGACGACCCGCCATCCGGCGTCCTCGACGACCCGCACGGCGGCTCGCGCGATGCCGGGGTCGAGGTGGTTGGTGAACGTGTCCGGCCAGAGCACCACCTCGCCGCGCTCGCCGCTGCCGCGGGGTGTACGGCGGGCGAACCACTGCTGGAAGGTCTCGGTCGCGAAGACCGGCACCTCGCGCCGGGTGTCCACCCCGGCGGCCTTCTTCGCGACCCAGGCCAGGCCGGGAGCGTGCGAGAGCAGGTTGACCAGGCGCGGAGCGGTCGCGGCCACGGCCGCCGCGGCGACCGGCAGCCAGCCCATCGAGTAATGCGCCCGGGGACGCAGCCGGCCCTCGTAGTGGTGCGACAGGAACTCCGCCTTGTACGTGGCCATGTCGACGTTGACCGGGCAGTCGGCCTTGCACCCCTTGCAAGCCAGGCACAGGTCGAGGGCGTCCTTGACGGCTTCCGAGCGCCATCCGTCGCCGATCGCGCCGCCCCGCGATGTGCCGTCCAGCATCTCGAACAGCAGCCGCGCGCGCCCGCGGGTCGAGTGTTCCTCCTCGTGGGTGGCCATGTACGACGGGCACATGACGCCGCCGCCGTGCCGGCGGCACTTGCCGACGCCGACGCAGCGCAGCACCGCCCGGCTGAAGCTTCCGTCGTCGTTCGGGTACTGGAAGTGGGTGGCGACCTCGCCGTGGTTGTAGTCCACGCCGAGCCGCAGCTGACCGTCCAGCGGGTTGGGGGCGGCCACCTTGCCGGGGTTCATCCGGTCCGCAGGGTCGAAGATCGCCTTGAACCGGCCGAAGGCCTCCACCAGGTCCTCGCCGAACATCACCGGCAGCAGCTCCGCGCGGGCCTGGCCGTCGCCGTGCTCGCCGGACAGGGATCCGCCGTACCGGGTCACCAGATGAGCGGCCTCCTCCATGAACGATCGGAAGGCGGTGACGCCGTCACTCGTGGTCATGTCGAACGGTATGCGGCAGTGGACGCAGCCCTGACCGAAGTGGCCGTACAGCGAGGTCTGGTCGTAGCCGTACTTGCCGAACAGCGCTTGGAGGTCGCGCAGGTAGTCCCCGAGGTCGTCCGGACCGACCGCCGAGTCCTCCCAGCCGGGCCAGGTGTCGGGCAACCCGGGTACGCGCGCGGTGGCGCCCAGGCCGGATTCGCGGACCAGCCACAGCTGCTTCTCGTGCTGCTCGTCGTCGAAGAAGGCGACCCGCTCGTCGCCGCGGGCGAGCTGCAGGGAGGCCAGCATCCGGTCCGCGGCGGCGTCGGCCTCGTCCTTGGTCTCCCCACCCATCTGGACCATCAGGTACGCCCGTCCCTCCGGCAACAACCGCAGGGCGTCGGGGTGCAGGTGCTTGGCCTGTTCGAAGTGGATGAGGTGGTGTTCGATCCCCTCGAGGGCGATCGGCCGGTGCGGCAGGATGGCCGGTACCGCGTCACCGGAGGCGCCGACGTCGGGGAAGCCGATCATCACGAGGCTGCGGACCTTGACGACGGGCACCAGCTTCAGCCGGGCCCGCAGCACGGTGACGCAGGTGCCCTCGGTGCCGACCAGCGCCTGGCCCACGTGGAAGTTCTTCTCGGGCAGGAGGCTGTCGAGGTTGTACCCCGACACCCGGCGCGGGATCGCCGGATACCGGGTCCGGATCTGCGCCATGTACTGGTCACGCAGGGCCCGCAAGTGCCGGTAGATCTCCGCCTGCCGGCCGCCCGCGCCGACGATCCGCTCGTACTCGTCGTCCGGGGTCTCCCCCACCCACATGCGGGTGCCGTCGTAGAGCAGCACCTCCAGCTCGGCGATGTTGTCGACGACCTTGCCCGTGCGCTGCGCGGTCGCCCCGCACGAGTTGTTGCCGATCATCCCGCCCAGCGTGCAGTGGTTGTGGGTGGCCGGCTCGGGACCGAATTCCAGTCCGGTCTCCCTGAGCTGGTCGTTGAGCAGGTCGAGGACGATGCCCGGCTCGACGAGACAGGTCCGGTTCTGCGGGTCCACCTCGAGCAGCCGGTGGCAGTACTTCGACCAGTCGATGATGACCGCGACGTTGGTGCACTCGCCGGCGAGGCTGGTGCCGCCGCCGCGGGAGGTGATGGGAGCGCCGTAGCGGCGGCACACGGCCACCGCGGCGACGCCGGCTTCGACGGTGCGGGGCACGACGACGCCGAGCGGCACCTGCCGGTAGTTGGAGGCGTCGGTCGAATACGCCCCGCGGGACCCGGCGTCGAAGCGGACCTCGCCGTCCACCTCGGCCGCCAGGTCCCGTTCCAGCGCGGCGACGTCGATGTCGCCGGTGTCCGGAGTGCGCACAACCGGTTCGGGGAGCTTGACGACGGTCATGCCCGCAGCTCGTTGATCTTGTCGCGGACCACGGTCGCCACGGTCGCCACCTTGTGCGGCTGGCCGCGCAGGAACGCCTCGGTGAAGTGCTTGGCCTGCTCGTACTTGATCTTTCCGGGCATCGGGGGCTCGTTCGGGTTCACGTCCACGTCCACCAGCGCCGGCCCCGGGTGCGCCAGCGCCTCCGCGATGGCGCTGCGCACGTCGCCGGGCTTGTTCACCTTCACCCCGTACGCCCCGCAGCCGCGCGCCCACGTGGAGAAGTCCGCCTCGGGCTGCCGGTGCCGCACGGCGTACTCGGGATAGCCCAGGATGATCTGCTCCCACAGGATCTGGCCGTACGAGTTGTTGTTGTTGACGACGACCTTGATCGGCAGCTCGTGGCGCACGGCGGTGAGGAAGTCGGCCATGAGCATCGCGAACCCGCCGTCACCGACGTACGCGATGACCTGCCGCCCCGGGAAGGCGTGCTGCATCCCGATCGAGTACGGCAGACCGGGCGCCATCGTCGCCAGGTTTCCGGAGAGGTAGAACTCCCGGCCGCCGCGGATCGTCCAGTGCCGCGCCGACCACGTCGCGATCGTGCCCGAGTCGCAGGTCAGGATGGCGTCGTCGGCGGCCAGCTCGTCGATGACACCCATCACGTACTGCGGGGCGATGGGCTCGCGGCTCTCGTCCTGCAGCGCCGTCATGTCGGCGCGCCACGAGTCCATCTCCTTGCGGTACTTGGCCAGGAAGGCGCCGTCGCCGCCGGTGAGCAGCGGCAGCAGGCCCTGCAGGCCCTTCTTCGCGTCCGCGGCGATCGGCGCCTCCACCGGGAGCCGCAACCCGATCAGCGTCGCATCCGAGTCGATCTGCACCACCCGGACCTTGCCCGGCTCCGGGAGATACTTTCCGTACGGGAAAGACGTGCCCACCATCAGCAGGGTGTCGCACTCCTCCATGGCCTCCTCGCTCGGCTTGGTGCCGAGCAGCCCCAGACCACCGGTGGTGACCGGATGGTCGTCGGGCACCACCGCCTTGCCGGGCAGCGTCTTGACCACCGGCGCGCCCAGCTTCTCCGCCACGGCGATCACCTCGTCGCGGGCATGCAGCGCGCCCGCGCCGACCAGGATCGCCGGCTTGCTCGCCGCGTTGAGCACCTCGGCGGCCGCCCGCAGCTCGCGCTCACCCGGCGGCAGCTGCGGCCGGTCCAGGTTCGGCAGGCTCACCGGCTTGCTGCCCGGCGCCGGATGTGCGTACGGATCCTCGTCCACCGCCGCCACCTGAATGTCGTTCGGGAACGTCAGGTGCGACACCGTCTTCTTGATCAGCGCATTGCGGATCGCCAGATCGACCACGCCGGGCATCTGCTGGGGGTTGGTGATCATCAAGTTGTACTCGGCCACGTCCTGGTACAGCCGGTCCAGATGGACCTCCTGCTGATATCGCGAGCCCAGCAGGGAGGTCTCCTGCATACCCGTGATCGCCAGCACCGGCACGTGATCGAGTTTCGCGTCGTAGAGGCCGTTGAGAAGGTGGATGGCACCGGGACCGGAGGTCGCCGCGCACACCCCCAGCCTGCCGGTGGCCTTGGCGTAGCCGGTGGCCATGAACGCGGCCGCCTCCTCGTGGTGCACGAGGATGAACTTCAACTGGTCGGCATGGCGGCGGAAGCCCTCCATCAGGCCGTTGATGCCGTCGCCCGGCAGACCGAACACGGTGTCCACGCCCCACGCGATCAAGCGCTTGGCCAGACTCTCGCCCACGATCTCCTGCATTGGTCGTTCCCTCCGTCGCAACCGGATGCGGACACGGCGTCGCGTCGCGGCACCGACGCCGCGCCTACCCCGGCGACCCGGCGTCAAACGGCGCGCGAAGGAAGGTGTGTGCTGCGCCGGCATCACCGCGAGGAATCACGGGTGGCCGGCGTTCGCGACATCCGAAGTTGTGCGGACACCGTCCTGCCGCGGAACCGGCATGACGAAGTCGGACAGCCGCCGAGTAGAGCGGTGATCCGGTGGGTAGGGGGGGGCACAACGAGCGTGGCTCCGCCGCGCGCTGATGTCGGGGAGGAGCCGTGCAGGCGCTGGTGAACGCGGGCGCCATGGCAGGTCTGGCCATGGCGGTCGTCGCCCTGCTCTATCTGCTGCACCGCGGGACCGCCGTCGCGGCGGACCCGTTGCGTGCCGCACCGTTCCTGTCCGGTAGCAAACCGCAACACCATGCGGTATCGCGGTTCCACGTGCGCTGGTACGCCCTGACGATGCTGTTCCTGGCCTTCGACGTGGAGATGTTGTTCATGTACCCCTGGGCGCTGGTCGTGCCGCAGGTGGGTGTCAAGGCCGTCGTGGAGATGTTCGGGTTTCTCAGCGTGCTGATGGCGGGTGTCGTCTACGCGTGGCGGGAGGGCGCGCTGCGATGGTCTTGACGGAAATTCTCGGGCGGTGGGCCCGGCGGCGTCCCCACGTGCTGCCGGTGGTGACGCCCGGCGCGACGGCCGTACGCCTGGCCGTGGAGGCGGAGACGGCCCGGATCGGGGCGGTGGAGGCGACCGGGCCCAGCGACGCGGACGTGCTGCTGATCGTCGGGAATCCCGGCGATGAGCTACGGGAGGCGATCGATCTCGTGTGGTCGCAGCTGCCGGGCCCTCGGGCCCGCGCCGGCTTGGCCGATCCCGCCGAGGCCGGCACGGTGCTCGGGCGAGCGGTCCTGGCGCTGTCGGACCCGCACGGCGCCGGCGACCGCGACCGCGGCGACGAGTGGGCGGACCGGGCGCCGGACATGGACGGCGGCCAGGACGGGGGCATGCGGATGCCGGGCGGCCTGATGATGGCCGATCGGGGGCCGGACCGCGACGCCCTCACCCTCGACGTCCTCACCGTTCCCCTCGGACCGGTGCTGGCGGACTGGCCGGCGGGTCTCGTCATGGACCTGAAGGTGCAGGGCGACCTGGTTCAGCAGGCGCAGGCGCGGGTCGTACCGGCGCCGGCCGCGCAGTCCCGGCCGTTCTGGGACGCCACCGGGCTCGGCGCCTCCCGGCGGTACGCGGCGTCGCACCTCGACTCCCTGGGGCGGCTCCTGGCCGTGGTCGGCTGGTCCGGCATGGCATGGCGGGTACGGCGGCTGCGCGACAGCGCTTTGGCGGACACGCCGCAGCCGGTGCTCCGGGCGCAGCTGGCGGCGATCACGCGGCGGCTGAACCGGTCGCCTGCGCTGCGCTGGGCGACCGACGGACTCGGCGTGCTCACCGCCGGGACCGCCGACCGGCTCGGGGTGAGCGGCCCGGCGGCGCGCGCGGCGGCGGAAGGCGGCGATGTCACGGCCAGGTGGCGGCGTTGGCTGACGGAGACGGACGCGCTCCTCGCCGGCGAACCGGCCGGTCCGGGCCCCCGGGGACGATCGGTGCCCGGGCGTCCCGCCTCCGCCGGGCTGCTCGCCGCCGCGGACGAGCTCGTGGTGGGCCTGGACATCGCGGCGGCCCGGCTCGTGCTGGCCAGCCTCGACCCCGACACGGACGAGCTCGCCGCCTCGTCGCAGCCGGCGGAGGTCCGCTCGTGACGGCTGCCCCCGCCTGGGCGGTGGTGCCGGCCGCCGCCCTGGTGCTCGTCCTCGCCGGCGGCGCAGCCGCCCTCGACGGGTTGCTCGATCCGGCAGGACGCGGTCGCCCGGTGGCCTGGCGGCTGGGCCGGCCGGTGTGGGAGACGGCACGGCTGCTGCGGCAGCGACGGCGCACCACGGTGGCGCCGGACGCCCTGCTGTGGCGTACGGGCACCGCGAGCCCGCTGGTGATCGCGCTCCTCATGGCGGTGCTGGTCCCGGTCGGGGGGACCGCGGTCGCCGATCCCGCGGTCGGACTCGTGTGGTTCAACGCGCTCGACGTGGCGCTGTGGCTCACCGTGTGGGCGGCGGGATGGGGCGCCAACAGCGCGCACGGGCTCATCGGGGGCTACCGGTTCCTCAGCCAGGCGCTGGCGTACGAGTTGCCGTTGATGTTCGCGCTGACCGCTCCCGCGGTGGCGGCGGGCAGCCTGCGCATCGGTGAGATCGTCGCCGCGCAGGAGCAGACGTGGTTCGTGGTGCGGATGCCCGCCGCCTTCGTGGTCTTCCTCGTCGCGGTGGCCGGGTTCAGCCTCTGGGGGCCACTGTCCTACCCCGCCGGACGGGACATCGCGGGAGGCGTCCTGTCCGAACCGTCCGGCGTGGATCGCCTGGTGCTGCTGACCGGCCGGTACGCCCTGCTCACCGTCTGCGCCGGGATGAGCACCGCGTTGTTTCTCGGTGGCGGCGCCGGACCCTTCCTGCCGGGCTGGCTGTGGAGCCTCGGCAAGACCGCGCTGGTCCTCTGCGCGCTGGTGGCGGCGCGCCGGAGCATGCCGGTGCTGCGGGCGGACCGGGTGATGCGGCTGGCCTGGCTCGTGGTCCTGCCGGTCACGCTGCTGCAACTGCTGGTGGTCTCCGTGCTCGCGGTGAGGGGGAGTTGACGTGCTGACGACGGTGTTCTGGGTGCTGGCGGTCGTCGCGGTGGCGGCCGGGGTGGCGGTGTTCACGGTGAACTCGATGGCGCGGGCCACCGCAGCGCTGGCGGTCAGCTTCGTCGCCGTAGGCACGGCCCTCCTGCTCATCGATGCCGGCTACCTCGGGGTCATCACGATCCTGATGATGCTCATGGAGATGGGCATCATGGCCGTTTTCATGATCATGTACATGATGAACCCCGGCGGGCTGATGCCGATGTCCATGCTGCACAACAAGCGCGGCGCCCTGGTGATCTCCGTGGGCGTCTTCCTGCTGCTGTCCGCCGGCGCCCTGCTGACCCCGTGGCCGCAGCGCCGGGGTGAGCCACCCGCCGACGTGACGCGTGCGCTGGGCGAGCCCGTGATGGGCTCGAAGATGCTGGTGATGATGACCGTGTCGGCCGTGCTGTTCGCCACCATGGTGTCCGCGCTCGTGCTGGCCACCGGCCGGGGTCGCTACGACGGGGACGAGGCACCGGCCGCCGACGACACCGGGGGCGGCGCGTGAACCTGCAGATGTTCCTCCTGCTGGCCGCCGCCCTGTTCGCGGTCGGCCTCTACGGTGCCCTCAGCCAGCAGGCCGTGGTCATGGTGATGATGGGCCTCGAGCTGATGATCAACGCCTTGGTCGTGGCCGGAGCCGCCTTCTGGTACTTCCTCACCCCGGACGCTCCCGACGGGCAGATCTTCGTCCTGGTGGTGCTCGCCGCCATGACGGTGGAGATGGCGATGGGCTTCGCGGTGACCACGCTGCTGTTTCGCGCCAAGGACGCCGACATGACCGACATGGCCGCGGAGCTGCGCGGATGACCGCGGCGCTGTGGACCCTCATCGGCCTGCCCGCGGCCGCGGGGGCCGTGCTGGCCGCCGGCGGCCGCCGCCTCTCCCGCGCCGCACCGGCCGTCGCGGTGCTCGCGGCCGTCGTGGTCCTGGCTCTTGCCGTTCTGGTCGCGGCGGGGCGTCCGCACCTCGAGGTCGCGTTCGTCGCGGGAGGTCCCTTCGGACTGGCCGTCGACGGCCTCGCCGGTGTCGTGCTCGTGGCGGTCGCCGCGGTCGCCCTGCTGGTCCTCGTGTTCTCGGTGGGCGACGTCGCCGGTGGGCGGGCCCGCTTCTTCGGCCTGATGCTGATCTTCGTGGCCGCCGTACTGCTGACGGTCACGGCGGCCACGCTGCCGGCGCTCCTGATCGGCTGGGAGATCATGGGTGCCACCTCGTACGCGCTGATCGCGTTCGACCGCCACGACGACGCCCGGGTGTCCGCCGGTACGACCGCGTTCCTGACGACCCGGCTCGGCGACGCCGGTCTCTACGTCGCCGCCGGCGCGGCCCTCGCCGCCGGTGCCGGCCTGGGGCTGGACGGCCTGGCCGCGCTGCCGTCCCCGTGGCGCCACGTCGTGGCCGCCGGAGTGCTGGCGGCAGCGGTCGGAAAAGCCGCCCAGCTGCCGCTGTCCTTCTGGTTGTCCCGGGCCATGCTCGGGCCGAGCCCGGTCAGCGCTCTGCTGCATTCCGCCGCGATGGTCGCCATGGGTGGGTACCTGCTGCTGCGGCTGCACCCGCTGCTGGGCGCCACCGGCTGGGCGGCGACCACCGCGGCCTGGATCGGCGCCGGTACGGCGGTGCTGCTGGGCGCCGTGGCCGTGGGACAGAACGATCTCAAGCAGCTGCTCGCCGCGTCGACCAGCGCCCAGCTGGGTTTCGTGTTCGTCGCGGCGGCCACCGGTGGTGTCGCCGGCGGGGCCGCCCACCTCATCGGGCACGCCGCCACGAAGGCCCTGCTGTTCCTCGCCGCGGGAGCGTGGTTGTCGTCGCTGGGCACCCGCGACCTGGCGGCGCTGCGCGGACCCGGGCGCCGGCACCGCCTCGTCGGCGTCACCTTCGCCGTCGGGGCGCTGGGGCTCGCCGGCGTGCCGCCGCTGGCCTTGTGGGCCACCAAGGACGAGGTGTTAGCCGCCGCGCGGGACTTCTCGCTGCCGCTGTACATCGCCTGTCTGGCCGGAGCGGTGCTGTCGGCCGCCTACGCCGGTAAAGCCCTCGGGCTGGTGCTGCGTCCGTTGCCCCGGAACCCGGAGGCGCATTACGACACCGAACGGCCCGGCAGCCGGCGGGTGGACGGCTGGGAACGGGCACCGCTGGTCGTGCTCGCCGGGGCTGCGGCCGTACTCGGAATCCTGGCCTTGCCACCGGGGAGCGACGCCTTCCGCCGGGCGCTCGGCGTCTCCGGCGAGCCGCACGCGACCGGCTGGGAAATGGTCCTGTCCGCTGTGCTCGCGGTGGCCTCGGTGATCGCGGCCGGATGGCTGGCGCCGCGTCTTCCCGCCCCGGCGTGGGCGAGAGCCTGGATCGGCCTCGGCGCTGCCGCGGACCGCCTCGTCGCGCGGCCGGTGCTGGGCCTCGCCCGCGTGCTGGCCCGCTTCGACGACCGGGTGCTCGACCGGGCGGTCGAAGCGACCGCACCCGGCACCCTGCGGCTGGCGCGGACCGCCGCCCGGGCCGACGACGCGGGCGTGGACGCCGCGGTACGGGCGCTGGCGGCGGGGACCCGGCGGCTCGGCGACCTGGCCCGCCGTCCGCAGACCGGGCAGGTTCACCAGTACTACGCCCAGGCGGTCGTGGGACTGACGGCCGCCGTCCTCCTGTTGGTCCTCGTGGTGAGGTGACGATGCTGACGATGCTGGTGTTCGCCCCTGCCGTCGCCGCCGCGGTGATCCTGTTATGGCGTGGGTTGCCGGATCGGGCGGTACGCTGGACCTGGGTGGTGGTCAGCGCCGCCGAGGTCGCCGCCGTGGTCGCGCTGTGGAGCGGTTACGACGGCGGCATCGGGTACGAGGTGAACCGCCCGTGGATCCCCGGCGTGCGGTCCGGCTACCACCTCGGCGTCGACGGGCTGTCGCTCCCCCTCCTGGCCCTCACCACGGTGATCTTCTGCGCTTGTGCGGTGTACTCGCTGCGTCACACCGACCGGCCGCGCCGGTTCGCCGCCTTGTTCCTGGCGCTCGAGACGACGTGTCTGGGATTGTTCAGCGCGCTCGACCTCATCGTCTTCTTCGTCTTCTTCGACCTGTCCATCGTCGGCATGTACGCCGTCATCGCCGGGTGGGGCCACGGCGCGCAGGCAGCCCGTTCGGCGCTCAAGTTCTTCCTCTACACGTTCGTGGGCTCGCTCGCCCTCCTCGTCGGCTTCATCGGCCTGTTCCTGGCCGCCGTGCCGCACACGTTCGACATGGTCGAGCTCACCACGCAGACGCCGCTGACCGGGCGCGGGGCCACGGGTGCGCTCGTCCTGCTCGCGATCGGGGCCGGCCTGGCCGTCAAGACGCCGACGTTCCCGTTCCACACCTGGCTGCCACCGGCGCACACCGACGCTCCGGCGGCCGGCTCCGCCGTGCTCGCCGGTGTCCTGCTGAAGATGGGCACGTACGGGTTCGTCCGCATCGCCATGCCCATGCTGCCGGAGGCGTGGCGGCGGTACGCCCTCGTCGCCGTCGTCATCGGCGTGATCAGCGCGCTCTATGGCGCCCTGGTCGCGTTGGCGCAGACGAACTTCAAGCGGATGATCGCGTACACGTCGGTCAATCACATGGGCTACATCGTCCTGGCGGTGGGCGCC
This sequence comes from Actinoplanes sp. NPDC049316, assembly GCF_040677315.1. Lineage (NCBI taxonomy): Bacteria > Bacillati > Actinomycetota > Actinomycetes > Micromonosporales > Micromonosporaceae > Actinoplanes > Actinoplanes sp. NPDC049316. The sequence goes on from NZ_JBFAQM010000004.1 coordinate 45,016, forward strand.
GCCGGCCTGATCTCCGGCACGGACGTCGAGGCACGGTCGGTGGCGGTCACCGGCGCAGTCACCCAGATGGTCAGCCACGGCCTGATCACCGGGGCGCTGTTCCTGCTCGCCGGGGTGTTGTTCGACCGCGGCGGCACGTACGAGATGGGTGCGTACGGCGGACTGGCCGCCGACACGCCACGCTTCGCCGCGCTGACCGCCGTGGCCGCGTTCGCCTCGCTGGGGCTCCCCGCGTTCAGCGGCTTCATCGCCGAATTCCAGATTTTCACCGGTAGCTTCGGTTCCGCACCGGTCGCCACCGGCCTCGCCGTGCTGGGCATCCTGCTCACCGCTGCCCTGTTCCTCTGGGCGTTGCACCGCGTGTTCCTCGGTCCGTCGCGGCACGCGCTGTCCCCGGCCGCGGACATCCGGCCGGGCGAGACGGCCGCGATCGCCCCGCTGCTCCTGCTCGCGTTCGTCATCGGGGTCTTCCCCCGGCCTCTGCTGGACCTCGTCGAACCGGCCGCCCGCAGCGTCGCCGACCTCGTGGCGCGATAGGCGACGGGTGATGAACGAGAAACCCCTGGCTCTGCTGCCCGAACTGCTGCTGCTCGCCGGCGCGGTGGCCACGCTGCTGTGCGGATCGTTCCTGCCCCGGCGCCGGCAAGGCGTCGCCGGGCTGGTCGCGGCCGCCGCGCTGATCGCGGCCCCGATCAGCGCGGTCGTCGGCAGGACCGACCAGATGGTGTACGCGCACACCTACGCCGTCGACGCCGCAACCACCACGGCTCGTGTCGTCGTTCCCCTCGCCGGTCTTCTGATCATCGTGCTGGCGCAGGGACGCGTCGACGGTGACCGCCGGCAGACCGAGTTCTACGTGCTCGTCCTGCTGGCAGGTCTGGGCGCGGTGCTGCTCGCCGGCGCCTCCGACCTGCTGGTGCTCGCCGTGGCGTACCTGCTGGCGACCATCCCCCTCTACGGGCTGACCGGCTGGGGCCGCCGCGCGCACCAGGCCGAGGCCGCGCTGAAGCTGTACCTGCTCGGCGCCCTGGTCGGCGTGTTCCTGCTGGCCGGCGTCGCCCTGCTCGCCGCCGCGGGCGGCACCACGCGCTACGACGAACTGTCCACCCGCCTGCCCGGGGCGGCGGCAGGGCTGGTCGCCGCCGGTGTCGTGGCCACGCTGACCGGACTGTTGTTCAAGGCCGGCGCCGTCCCGGTCCACTTCTGGGTTCCCGACGCCGTTCAGGGGGCCACCACCGCTGCGGCCACCGTACTCACCACCATCCCGAAGGTCGGCGCGCTGGTCGCGGCGTACCGGCTGCTCAGTGCGGTCCCGGCGGACAGCGGCTGGCCGGCGGTCGCCGCGGTCGTCGCCGCGGCGACCATGACCCTGGGCAACCTCGCCGCCTTCTCCCAGACCGCCGTGCGGCGCCTGCTCGGCTACTCGACCATCAGCCAGGTCGGCTACCTGTTCATGGCGGTCGCCGTCGCCGGCGCCACCGGCCGGGCTTTGCCCGCGCTGCTGCTCTACCTGGCCGCGTACGCGCTGACCAACACCGGCGCCTTCGCGGTCGTGGCCGCGCTGCCCGGTCGCGACACCCTCGAGGACTACCGGGCGGCCGTCCGGCGCCACCCCTGGGTCATCGCGTCGCTGGTCGTGTGCCTGCTGGGACTGGTCGGCACCCCGCCCACCGCGGTGTTCGCCGGCAAGCTCACCGTCTTCGCCGCGGCCTGGGACGGCGGCCTGGGCTGGCTGGTCGTGGTCGCCGCCGCGAACACCGTCGCCAGCCTCTACTACTACCTGCGCTGGCTGCGGCCCGCGTTCACCGGCCAGGCCGGGGCGTTCCCCGGGGAGCACGAGCGGGACCGGCCCGCCGCCGCCGTCGCCGTGGTCGCCGCCATCGCGACGCTCGCCCTCGGCGTGGCCGCCGGTCCGGTGTACGACGCGGTTTCGGGCGTCATGACCCGGTGACACGTGCCGGAGGCGTACCGTTTCCCTGCTCGCCGGAGACCGTCACCGTCACCTGGGTGATCGCGGGGTTGTCCAGCAACGTCGACCGCAGCTGTGCGACCTGACGGACCAGATCCGCGCCCGGGGCACGACAGGACGCCTCGACGGGGCTGATCCAGGCGTTCACCAGCAGGCTTCCCGGACCGACATAGACGGCGTGCAGGTCGTGGACCGCGCCGACCCACGCGGCGCCGGCGACCTGGGCGCGGATCGGTTCGAGCACGTCGGGCGGCGCCGACTCGTCCAGCAGCAACGTCTTCGAGCGCCGCGCCAGCAGGAACGCGACGACGATCAGCAGGACGCCGATGCCCATGCTGCCCACCGCGTCCCAGCCCGCCCAGCCGGTCCCGGCGTGCAGCACCAGCGCCGCCAGCGCCAGCACGAGACCGATGAGCGCGGCGGTGTCCTCGAGGAAGACGGTCGTGGCGCTGGGATCCGAGGCCCGGCGCAGATGCTCCACCATGGAGCGCTGCCGTTGCTGAGACTCCACGCGCAACTGCTTGCGGGCGGTGTACCAGGAGTAGCTCTCGAACCCGAAGGCCACGACCAGGACGCCGATCCCGATCCAGAGGGACTCGAGGGGTTCGGGAACCAGCAGACTGCGGACACCCTCGCCGATCGACAGCGCCCCGCCGATCAGGAAGATGCCGAGCGCGGCGAGGAACGTCCAGAAGTACCGTTCCTGGCCGTAACCGAAGGGATGCCGCGCGTCCGGCTCCTTCGCCGAGCGCCGCAGCCCGATGAACAGCAGCACCTCGTTCCCCGTGTCCGCGGTCGAGTGGGCGGCCTCGGCCCACAGCGAGGCCGAGCCGGTCAGGATCGCGGCGACCGTCTTCGCCACCGCGATCGCCATGTTCATCAGTACGGCGACGATCACGGTCCGGGTGCTGCCGCCGCTACCGCCCTCGGTACTCTCAGCCACGGTAGGGGGCCTACCCCGGGCCAGGGTGCAGCACACACCGGATCCACCACTGTGCCGGGGGCCTGTGCCCGTCGGCGTCAGGCACGGGTGAAGGTCCAGGTCACGTCAGGCCCGTTGGCACGGGTACGCAGCCGGAGCGTGTCCCCCGCGCATTCGTAGGTTCCACCACGCAGAATCGGCTGGACGTCCACCGCACCGCCGGCCCCCGGCAACGTGTCACGGCTGATGTCGGCCAGGTTGGCCCCGTCGAGCAGGGTGACGGTGAACGGCTCGCTGAGCCGTACGGTCGCGTTGAGATCGCTCCAGCTGATGCGGCCCTGCGGGTTCCACCGTCCGGTGCCCTCCCCGCCCTGGAAGGTGACCGATCCGCGGAACGAGCCCTGGTACGCGACCGTTCCCCGGATGTCCGCACCGGCGGCCTCCGCCGTGAAGGTCAGCGGCTTCGCGGCCCGGAAGTCCACCTCCGTCCGGCCGTCCGGGCCGACCGTCATCGCCGTGCCCGTACCGCCGGCGATGCGACCGCGCGCGTCGCCGATGGTGCCGGCCGAGGCGACACCGGTGGCCCGCCACTGTCCGGTGACGCACCGGGGCGCGGGGGCCGCCGTGGCGGCGGACGCCGTCGCCGGGGGCGGATTCGACGTCTGCGGTGCCCCCGGCGAACTTGAGGCGGGTGGCGTGGCGGGCGCGCCGGCTGCATCCGGGGAGGAGTCGCCGTCCGAGCAGGCCGTGAGGCCACTCAGGAGAACCGCGGCGAGAACGACCCGATCGAGTCTCATGATCATCACCTTCTTGTCGGACGTTCGATCGACACACGTCCCTCCCTGTACCCGCCGGCACCGCAGATGCGTGGCTGTCTCATGACAGTTCGTTGACCGTTTCACCGGCGACTCCGCTTTTCGGACCAGGCGTACCGGGTAGTCGCACGGCGGCTTCTCACACCGGGCGAAGGAGGCAGTCATGATCAGGTTCGAGGTCCGTCAGGACGGCACAGGCCGGTGGCGGCTGGTGAATCGGACCCCTTCCGGGGCGGATGTCCTCGCACGCGAGGCCGGCGCGCGGGATCGGCTCCCGTGGCGACAAGCCGTCGAGTGGCTCCGGCGAGGAGGTGGCGAGGTCGAGATCATCGGCACGCCCGCCGAGCATTTCCGCTGGGTGCTGCACGCTGCCGACGGCACGGTGGTCGCCGAGTCCCCCGCCGTCCACCGCGATCCCGCCGTGTGCCGGGTTGCGTACAGCAACGCCGAGCGGGCCGCCCGCACTGTCTTCGGAGGGCTGCGAGAACCGACGGCCGGGGCGGGCGGCTGACCCCACGCCCGGCCCGGCTCAGTTGACTGTTCTGCTCTGGCGGCGACACTGCTCGCCCAAACGGTCGACTTCCGCCTGGGCGCTCTGCAGGTCGTCGAGGATGCGCTGCAGCCGGGAGGTCTGCAGTCGCCGGAGCGCGTCGACCGCGTCGCCGGCGCCGTCCAGCGCGGCCCGTGCCCGCTCCAGGCCCTGCGCGCAACTGGCCGGCACGGTAACCCCGGGGCCGCTGGGCGAGACGGCGGCCGGCGTGCCGCCACCCCGGTCCGATCCCGGGTCCCCGGGTGAGCCCGGCCGCAGGAGCGCGAGAAGCCCGGCCCCCAGTGCCAGGCCGACGACGAACGTCAGGACGGGCATGAGCCACGGCGGTCGCGACGCCACCACAGGTCCGATCTTGGCCATGTCTTCTCCTTCCCCGGGACTCGGGCGTACCCACGGAGCCCGGATGACAAGCAGCCGGGGACGCGCTGCGGGCGCTGCCTGACGTTTCCCGGCACCCGGCACAGGGCAGCACGGGAGAGACGCTCGCCAGCCGGCGCCGGACGATCCGGGACCGGAGACCACCCGTCACGCCCTCGTCAGGACCGCCATGACTCGACGCCAGCAGCCGGACCCGCCGGGTCGCCGGACGATGGGGTACGCCGGACGGCTGGTGCGCGCCCGCTGGGTCGTCGTCGCCGTCTGGGTGCTGCTGGCGCTGACCGCCAACGGTGTGCCGTCCGCCGGCGGAGGGGTCGACGGGTTCGTCTCGCCGGACAGCGCGCCGATCAAGACCGAGCTGCAGTCCTTCCAGCAGTTCGGGTTCCCGCTGCTCAGCCGCGTCGCCGTGGTGCAGCGCGACCCGGACGGGCTGTCGAATCTGACGCAGGCGGAAGCGGTGGCCCGGGCGGCCGCCGTGACCCAGCGGCAGTACGACGACGTCGGCCCGATCCTCGGGGCGATCCCGGTGCCGAACACCTTCGGCTGGTTCCCCGGAAGCCGGGAGAACGGTACGACGATCATCACCCTGCTGTTCATCCCGCCGGACGTCGGCTTCTCGGCACAGGCGCGGGCCGCACGCGACTTCGCCGACCGCCACTTCGGGCCGGAGGACGACGTCATAGGGGTCACCGGCACAGTGCCGGCCCGGGTGGAGCAGGGCACAGTTGTCGGCCGGGCACTGCCCACCGTGGAGATGGCGACGCTCGCCGCCGTCCTGCTCATCGTCACGGTGGCGTTCCGTTCGCTCGTCGCTCCCCTCATCACCCTGTTCACCGCCGGTGTGGCCATCCGGGTGACGCTCCAGGTGGCCGCGATGGCGGGCGCGGCGCTGAAGGTGAACATCCCGAGCGAGGTGGAGCCGCTGCTGGTCGCCCTGTTACTGGGTGTCGTCACCGACTACGTGGTGTTCTACCTGTTCGCAATGCGCGCCGAGCTCGGCCGTCACGGCGACCGGTTGGAGGCGGCGCGCCGGGCGACCCGCCGGACGACGCCCATCATCGCCGTCGCCGGTGTCACGGTGGCCTGTGGCACGGGCGTACTGGTCGTCGCCGAGTCGGCCCTGTTCCGTGCGTTCGGACCGGGCATGGCACTCGCCGTCCTCGTCGGGGTCGTGGTCGCCACGACGCTGGTGCCCGCTCTGCTCGCGATCCTCGGCCCGGTGGCGCTCTGGCCGGGAGGGCACAGGGCGATCCAGGACGCCGCCGCACGGCGCGGCCTCGAGCGGCGTCACCGCCGGATGCGCCGGCTCGTACGGCCCGGCACTGCCCTGGCGGTGTTGCTGACCGGCCTCACCGGGCTCGCCCTGGCGGCCGTACCGGTGCGCCACATGGGCATCGGCCTGTCGTTCGTGCCCTCGCTCCCCGCCGGTAACGAGGTCCGCCAGGCGGCATCAGCGGCCCGCCAGGGGTTCGCCGACGGCATCGTCTCCCCCACGGTGCTCCTGGTGCAGGGCAAGGACGTCGTCGAGCGGCGTGACGCCCTGGCGGCACTGCAGAAGACGATCGCCGGCCGCCCCGGTGTGGCGGGCGTCGTGGGTCCTGCCGACCAGGTCGCCCCGCAGGCCGCCGGCCTGGTGCTGTCCCGCGACGGCGACGCGGCCCGGTACCTGATCGTGCTCGGCACCGCGCCCCTGGGTGCCACCGCGATCGACACGCTGACGGCCCTGCGGACGGATCTGCCCGCGCTGATGCGCTCCGCGGGGCTCGACGGCGTCACGTTCGGCATCGCCGGGGACACCGCCATCGGCGAGATGGTGGTCAGGCAGACGCTGGACGACCTCGAACGCATCGTGGTGGCCACACTCCTGGTCAACCTGCTGATGGTGATGCTCTTCCTCCGGGCGCTGGTGGCTCCCGTGCTCCTGCTCGGACTGAACGTGCTCGCCCTCGGCTCGACCCTGGGCATCACGACGTGGCTGTTCGACACGGTCCTGGGCCACGACGGGCTGACGTTCTACGTACCGTTCGCCGCGGCGGTCCTGCTCGTCGCCCTCGGCTCGGACTACACGATCTTCACCGTGGGACACGTGTGGCAGGAAGCGCGCCGCCGGCCGCTGCGTGAAGCGCTCGTGGTGGTCGTCCCACCCTCGTCGCGCACGGTGACCACCGCCGCGGTCACCCTGGCGGCGAGCTTCGCCCTGCTGGCCGTCGTACCGTTGCGACCGTTCCGGGAGATCGCGTTCGCCATGTCGCTCGGTGTGCTCCTCGATGCGGTGCTGGTGAGATCCCTGCTGGTCCCGGCCCTGCTGGCGTTGCTGGGCCGGGCCAGCGGGTGGCCGAACCGGCTGCGGTGACGCGGGCGACCGGGCCGTCCGGCCTCAGTGGGTCATCGCTCGCCGGCCGCGGACCACGCCGGCGGCGGCCAGGACTCCGGCGGCCGCACCGGCGAGGGCCAGCCGATGCATGGAGGCCCACGACCAAGCATCCCGGGACTTCGCCTTCGCATCGAACATGCCGTGCGCACCACGGTCCGCGTCCTCGTCGCGCGGCTCGAAGACGTTGCTGCCATAGCGCGGACCGCCGGCGTTGGTGAGCTGGCCCTGGACCGTCTTGCGGGCCATGTACCAGTCGAGGAACCACGGGGCGACCCGGTTGCCCAGAATCGTGTACGCCGTGGAGAAGCCGACCCACATGGTGCGCCGGGGATGCTCGGCGAGGAACCGGACGGCGCGCGCGGCGAGCTCCGGCTGGAACACCGGCGCGACCGGCTGCGGATGCTCGTCGAAGCCGGTGGCGTTCCAGTCGAACTGGACCGTGTTGACCCCGGGCAGCTGCACCATGCCGACTCGTACCGCGCTGCCGCAGTGCTTCAACTCGGTGATCACACTCTCGGTGAAGCCTTTGACGGCGTGCTTCGCACCGCAGTACGCCGACTGCAGCGGGATACCGCGAAAGGCCAGCGCGCTGCCCACCTGGACGATGACACCCCGGTCACGGGGACGCATGTGCTCGAGCGCCACCCGGGTGCCGTGCACCTGCCCGAGGTACGTGACCTCCGTGATCCGCCGGTACTCGTCCTCGGGAATGTCCCAGAAGTAGCGCAGGTCGCCCGAGAACGCGTCGTTGACCCACAGCTCGATCGCGCCGAGCTCCCGCTCCACCCGGGCCGCCGCCGACCGGACCTGCTCGAGGTCGGCCACATCGGCCGCAACGGCGAGGCCACGCCCGCCCGCCGCCTCGACGTCCTTGACGGCACCGCGCAGGCCGGCCTCACCCCGGGCCAGCACCGCCACGTCCCACCCGTGTCCCGCGAGCTCACGGACGACCGCCCGCCCGACACCCGCGCTTGCGCCGGTCACCACAGCAATACGACGTCCTGTCACGACATCTCCCTCCATCTCGCTGCTCGTGGAACTGCGGCTACCCCGTTGCACACCGCCGCACACGACCGCCGTTTCCGCATACGGCGTCCGGGTACGGGCACCGCGTACCGCCGAGCCGGACAGGAGGTGATCTCGTTGCGGATCCTGGCAGGCCGCTACCGGCTGACCAGGCCGATCGGCAGGGGTGGCATGGCACAGGTCTGGCGGGCCGACGATCTCGTCCTGCGCCGGACGGTGGCCGTCAAGATGCTGTCCCCGGCCGTGATCGCCGACGGTGTGCCGCCGGAGGCCATCCGCCGGGAGGCTCAGTCGGCGGCGCAGCTCTCCCACCCGCACATCGCGGCCGTGTACGACTACGGCGAAGCCTCCGACGACGACGGACGGCACCCGTTCATCGTCATGGAGTTCGTCGCCGGGCCCACCCTGGCGGCGCGGATCGGGCAGGACGGGCCGCTGGACTGGCGCACGGCCGTGAGACTGTGCGCCCAGGTCGCGGGCGCTCTCGACGCGGCGCACGGCGCCGGTGTGGTGCACCGTGACGTGAAGCCGGGAAACGTCATGCTGGCGCCGACCGGCGCCAAGGTGGTCGACTTCGGCGTCGCCACCGCCGCCGGGCAGCAGCCGGCCGACCCGGCGGGCCGCATCTGGGGCACGCCGGCCTACCTGCCACCCGAACAACTCCGGCGCGGCGACGCGCTGCCGGCCGGCGATGTGTACGCCCTCGGCCTGCTGTTGTTCGAATGCCTTGCCGGCAGTCCGCCGTGGCAGCTGGGCGGCGTCGACGACATTCTCGCCCGGCGCCGCCGCAATCCCGTGCCGGAGCTGCCGCGTTCCTCGCACCTCCCGGCCGGCGTCGTCCAGCTCTACCGTCGCTGCCTGGCCGCCGTCCCCGCAGACCGGCCGTCCGCGGCCGAGGCTGCCGCTGTGCTCGACCGTGCCCCGGGGCGACGGCCGGCGGTGCGACGGGGCGTACCGGACACGTCCGGTGTCCCGGAGGCCGTCGCACCGACCCGGCCGCACCGAACCCGCGCGTTCACCCGGCGGGCGGTAGTGGCGGTCACCGCCTCGGCGGCGGCGGCCGGGCTGCTCGCCGTCCAGCTACCCGGATCGGGCTCACCCCGGGATGTGGCCCAGGCGGAGGTTCCCGCCGAGGAGCCGCAGGAGAGGGCCGGGGCCTGCGCCGCCGAGTACCTCAGCCGGCGCGACGGCGACGGCTCGTTCACCGCTCGCCTCGCCATGACCAACACCGGTGCCCGGACGCTGCGCGACTGGACGCTCCAGTTCGACGTCCCCGACGGCCAACAGGTCACCGATGTCACGGCCGGCGACTGGGAGCAGCGGCACGGCCGCGTCAGGATCGCGGGAATGCCCTCGCTGGCGCCCGGCGCCACGGCGACCGTGTCGGTTGCGGGAGACGTCGGCCGGGCAACCGATCAGGGCCCCGCGGGCTTCGCGATCGACGGCGAGGAGTGCGGCCGCAGCATCACCCGGATCGGCTCGGCGGCGGCCACTGTTCCTGCTCAGCCCACACGCCCCCGACGCGAGTCCCGCACCACGGACGCCGTCCGGCCGCACACCGCCCGCTCAGGTCAACCGGCACGCTCCACGAGTCGATCCGCCCCGTCAGCCACCACGCGTCCCTCGCTGAGCGCACCGGCGCCGACCGCGCCCGCACCGGAACCGTCCCGCTCGCCGACCGGCAGCGGGCCGACCGGCAGCGGGCCGACCGGCAGCGAGGTGCCGAGCCGGCCCACCCGAACCTCCGTACCGGAATCCGGCACGCCCGCGACCAGCGGTCCGCCGGCCGGCCCCTCCACCTCGGCCACCGCGACCCCTTCCACCCGGATCAGTGGAACCACGAGCGACCCACCGCAGTCCGCCACACCGTCCGAGGACGGCAGGCGAGACTGAATCCCGCAGGCTCGGCAACCGGTTCCCCGACCGTCCGCGGGCGTCCCGGGGAGCGTCGCCGGGCCGCGGTTCGAGTCCGGGACGGCGGCGGCCGGCTGCGACCGGACACCGGTCTCGCGGGTGTGGTGGGGTGAGGTGATCGATGCTGCGCCGGCTGGGCGCGGCCGGCAGCCTCCCCGACCGGCGCAACGGGCACCCGCGACGAGCGCACAGGCTCCCGGCGCTGGCCGGACGTGGCCCGCAACGCGTGGTCGGCCGCCCGCCGACGGGGCCGCCGTCGCGCAGCCCGGCCCCGGCACGACAGCGCGGGGGCCGCCGGCCGCTGACGTGGTGCTTCGACTCGATGCCGCGGCGGCACAGCGGCCGGTACCGAACCCTGCGGAACGCCCCTTGCGGGCGTACCGGAGACAGCTGCGCCCGGCACCGGAGGTACACCCCGGCAGGGCAGAAGCCTCGCGACACCGGTACGGCGCAGCAGCGCGAGCAAATCCGCGGCGACGTTGACCACGCACACGCGTGCACCGGTGTGCCCGGCCGCCCGGTAGGTGTCCAGCAGCGCCCGGGCGATGGCCGGGCTGGCTTGTGGCAGCCGCCGCATGTCCACCACGAGCGTACGCGGACGGCGGTTGACCAAGATCTGGACGAGCGCGTCCCGCAGTTCGCCGAGCGGCGCGACGGCGTCCGGCGCGCTGACCGTGGCGACCAGGCACCGCTGGCGTGCCTCGTACGTGTAGATCCGCACGCCGTCGCCGTTCTCCTTGCGCGCCGGCGCCGACGGTTCCAGACACGACCTCAGATGTGCCAGGGCCTGGGCGAGCAGCCGCGAGACGCTCATCTGGGACGTGTTCAGCTCAGCGGCGATCTCGTCCTGCGTACGGTTGTCGAAGAAGTACCGGCGGACGGCGTACCTGGCCCGCTCCGGCAGTTCCTCCAGCGCGGGTTGCAGCGTGACCCGGTCGTACAGGATGTCGAAGTTCCGGTCCGGACCGCCGAGCAGATCCTGGCGCTCACACGGGTCGTCCGCCGAGCCGACCGGCCGGTTCAAGGAGTCGGCGCGGTAGGCGGACGTGCCCGCGGCCGCCGCGCGAACGTCGGATTCCGGCATCCCGAGGACTCCGGCGATCTCGGCGGTGGTCGGCGCACGGTGCAGCCGCTGCACGAGCTCGGCACGGGTACGGGTCACCTCGAGGCAGCGCTCCTGCATCTGCCGGGGCATGTGCACGCTCCAGGACCGGTCCCGGAAGTGCCGCTTGAGCTCGCCCAGGATCGTGGGGTACGCGTACCCCACGAAACTCGTACCCCGGTCGGGGTCGAAGCCGTCCACGGCCTTGACCAGGGCGAGCGCCGCCACCTGCATGAGGTCCTCGACCGGCTCGCCCCGGTCGGCGTAGCCGCGGGCCAGGTGCCGCGCCAGCGGCAGCTCGCGACGGATCACCGATTCGCGCAGCCGCCGACGGTCGGCGGCGTGGCACCCCGCTTCGCGCATCGACCTGATGGCCTCCACGGTGGCGCGGTCGCCGGCAACGGCGTCCGTAGCGACGGGCACGGCAAGCGAGGACATGGTCTCTCCCTGGAAGATCACACGGATGTCAGTGGCGGAGCGGGCGCCGGCGCGGTCCGCCGGCCGGACCGTCGGGAGCGGGGCGCACCGGCAGCGCGGTCGCTCAGCGCTCAAAGGCCGCCGAAGTGGGCCGGTGGACGGCCCGGGTGCCGGGGCTTGACACCGGCGGCGAGGAGCTTCGGGATCACGGATAACCGGCCCGCACCGGCAGAAACCCGGAACCCTTCTTCGTCATGAACCTGTCATGGGTTCGTGTGGACCCCGCGTCAGGGACAGGCGGAGTGTGGGAACCCGGGGCGGTCGTACCCCACGGCAGAAGGGAGAGACCGATGGCACCGCAATCCGCCACCTCGCTGGTCAAGCTCAGCGACAGCGACCGGGTCCTGGCCGACCCGGCCGACGACATCCGCGGCCGGAAGGTGTCCGATCCGGGTGGTGAAGAGCTGGGCAGGGTGGAGGACCTGCTGATCGACGAGGACGAGGGGAAGGTTCGCTTCCTGCGCGTCGAGCACGGCGGCATCCTGGGCTTCGGCGCGACCCCGTCGTTCGTCCCGGTCGACGCGATCACCGACATCGCCGACGAGACCGTCTTCGTCGGGGAGTCCCGGGATCGGGTGGCCGGCGCGCCGCGCTACGACCCCGACCTCGTGCAGGGCAACGAATACTTCGACCAGCTGTACGGCTACTACGGGTACATGCCGTACTGGGGAACCGGCTACCTCTACCCCGGCCTTCCCCGCCGGCGCGGCTGAGCACAGTAAGGCACTGCCGGTCAGGCCCGGGTCACGACGTCGGCGCCTTCGAAGAGGTACCGACGGCTTGCCTGGGAAGCATCACGAGGATCTTCTCCTCCTCGAACGGCGCATACGCCTGCCGGTCCGTCAGGTCGTACTGCTCCCGATATAAGTCGAAGGAGAATTTCTGCACGTTCGCATCGACCGTCACGGTCTGACCTTTCGCCGGCCCGGGCCTGCCCCGGCTCAGCACGAGCAGCGGCAGATCACCGAAATCGTCGGCGGCCATGACGAACGACGTGGGCGTGAGAACCTCTGTGACCTTGCCGGAGACCGTGACCGTCCGTCCGATCAGGTCGCGTTCTCCGACGGCGCCGGCCACTAAGGCGATGGATACCAGGCGTACTGATGACATGGTCGTCCCCCGTCGTGGAGTGGGGCGAGGCCCGGACTGGCCGGGCACGACACGTCCTTCCCGTTTCCGTCGCGCGAAACCGAGATACGGGCCCGCGTTCCGAGGACGATCGTGTGGCCAGCACCTCGCGGCCGCCGAAGGTACGCTTCGTCGGTATCCGCACGCAGAGCTCGACAAGGTCTTTCACGGACATACGGCACTGGAGGGTCATTGCGTAGCCGGGCACGGAGTGGCACCAGCGGCGGCGAAGTCGCCCGGCTGGCCGCGTCCGTGCAGCGTCTGCAGGCAGAGGTGGACGGCCTGCGCCGCGCCCAACGCGGCCGAGCCGTCATCGAGCAGGCGAAGGGCCTGCTCGTGGGCCGGCTGGGCTGCACGCCGGAGGAGGCGTTCAGCCACCTCTCCGAGATCTCGCAACGCAGCAACATGAGGGTGGCCGAGGTGGCCGCGGGTCTGCTCGGCATCGCCGCGCCGATACCGGAGCCCGCAGGGCCCTCCGACGCCGACGAGCCCTTCCTCCCGGATCGGTACGTCAGCCATCCCGCCCCCGGTGCGCCGGAGCCTGTGGAAGCGGCGCCGGTCGTGTCCCTGCTACCGGAGGAGATCACCGCCCGCTACCACCTGACCTGCGCCACGCTGGCGTCCTCGGAAGACCCCACGGGCCTGGCGGAGGTGGCGTGGTCCGAGGGTCTACGCCAGCTCGGCGTGACGGCGGTGCTGTTCGGCGTCCTCGAGCCGGACGGCGCCGTCCGCCTCGTCAGCACGTACGGATTGCCGAAGTCCCTCGCGAGCGCCTGGCAACGGGTTCCGAGCAACCTGAACGTCGCCTTCCTTCGCGCCGTGGGCGACGGACGCCCCCTCTGGATCGACCGCAAACGGGCCGCAGAGCTCGGCTACGACCTTCTGGGCGACGGTGATCTGCGGGCCTGCCTGCCCCTGCGGGACGGCGGCCGCGCCTTCGGCGTGGCTTCGATCGTCTGGGCCGAGGGCAACACACCCGAGCCGGGCCTCCGCGCTTACGTAGCCGCGATCGCGGAAGCGTGCGGACGCCGGCTCTCCCAGCTTCTGCGCGAGGGTGACGTCGTCCCGATCGTCTCACCGGCTGCGCATTGGGTGGAGGCGGTGCTGGAAACCCTCCCGGGGTCCTCCGCCCTGCTGGCGCCGGTGCGCGACCGCGACGGCCGGATCGTCGACTTCCGGTTCGACCGGTGCAGCCCGGAGGCGGTGGACGCCGCCGGGCGGACCGCCGAGCAGATCTGCGGCCGGCGGATGCTCGACCTGCACCCGTACGCGGCGACCAACGGAATCTTCGAGGGATATGTGCACGCTCTGCGGACCGGCGAGCCGTTCCGGCTGTCACCCACCGCCACCTCGGTCGTGACCAGCCACGGAAGACTGCCGGTGGTGGTCAGCACTCGAGCCACCCGATTCGGCGACGGCCTGCTCGTGCACTGGCGTTACCACGACGACGAACAACGCACCGCGGCACATCTCGAACGGCTGCAGCGGGCGGCAGACGCCGGGTGGTCGGAATGGGATCTCGTCACCGCAGAGACCACCTGGTCTGCGCAGGCCTATCAGATCCTGCACCGTGATCCGGCCCGGGGCCCGGTCAAGCTCTCCGCGCTCCCCCGCTACGTCGCCCCGCAGGAGGCCCCCTCCCTGACCGCCGCGATCCAGCGTCTGATCCGCTCGGGAGAACCGTTCGACCTGACGCTGCCGCTGCACCGCGGCGGTGCGGTGTCCTCGATCCGCATCCTCGCCGACCCGGTGATCGACGGCGACGGACGGGTGGTCGCCGTGCACGCCGGGCTGCACCGCATCAGCCCCCTCCCCGACGGCGCCCCCGCGGGCGAAGACCCCGCAGAGCCCGCTTCGGATTCGTCATAACGGGTATTCGAGGCGGCTGACGCGCACACGATCTCCGCGGACTCGGTTCGTGGAGGCGCTGCCGGAGGGGGATCATGCCGCCGCGGACAGACGCATCCGAACGGTCGAGGCCGGTCGTCCGGGCCGCTGTGACTGTCGCCGCCGTCCTCGTGCTCGCCGCGGCCGCGTACCTGCTCGTCCGGGTGCTGCTGCGGCTGGCGCCGATGACGATGGCGATCATCGCGGCGCTCCTGCTCGCAGCCCTCATCGGTCCGCTCACCGAGCGGTTCAAACGCTGGGGGCTGCCGGCAACCGTCGCCGCCCTGTCCGGTGTCATCGGACTCCTGGCATTGCTCGCCGGGGTCTCGTACCTGATCGGAAGGCGCGCCACGTCGGAGCTCGACGACTTGCGCGCCCAGGTGGTCGAGGGTCTCGACCGCCTCCGGCAGAGTGCCCTGGACACCCTCCCCGGCATCGACGACCGCCGCTTGGACGAGATCACCGCCGCTGCGGCGGACGCGGCCCGGCGCGCGCTGCCCAGCCCGGTCGCGGGTGCCACAAGTGCGGCGGAGTTCCTGGCGTCGGCGTTGCTGGCGGTTTTCCTGTTGTTCTTCTTCCTGCGCGACGGCGAGCAGATGTGGTGCTGGCTGGTGCGGCTCATCCGGTCACCGCGGGCGGAACGGGTGGACCGGGCCGGACGGTCGGGATGGCACACCCTCAGCGCGTACACCCACGGGACGGCAGCCGTCGCGGCGGTGGACGCCATCGGCATCGGAGCCGCTCTGTTCGTCCTGAAGGTGCCGCTGGCCCTGTCGCTGGCGGTGCTCACGTTCGTCTCGGCGTTCGTACCCATCGTCGGCGCGACCGTGGCCGGTGCGGCGGCGGCGCTGGTCACCCTGGTCACCAACGGCCCCCGGGACGCCCTCATCGTGATCGCCGCGGTCGTGATCGTCCAGCAGCTGGAGGGCAACCTCCTGCAGCCGCTGGTGATGCGCCGCGCCATCCGGCTGCATCCCGTGGTGACACTGCTGGCTGTCACCGCCGGCACGCTGGCCGCGGGCGTGGCGGGAGCCTTGATCGCCGTCCCGATATGCGCGGTGGTCTATCACGCGACGCTCGGCTACCGAAGCGACCGCCTCGAGGAAGAACCCCCGCACGACACGGACGCGCGGGGCCCGGACGACGAGCATGCCCCGGCGGGCGACCGTCCCGGCGAGAGCGAGACGGCCCCGAGCCCTGAACACCGGGTGACGCAGGCGCACGCCGGCCAGGCTGCCTCGCGAGGTCGGGTGTAGTACCAGGACCGGACGCGGTACGAGCGCGACATCGCGGAGGGAGACGTCAGTGCGGTGGGGTTTGGGATGGTGGGACGCCGTGACGGTGGTCGGGTCGGCCATCGGCTTGTACGTGGCATTTCTGATCATGTTGCGCATCGTCGGGCAGCGGGCGTTCGCCACCATGTCGAGCTTCGACCTGGCGGCCACCGTCGCATTCGGCGCCGTCATGGGCCGGGCCGTGCTGGGCTACACCCCGACGCTGGCCGCCGGGCTGCTGGGCATGGTCACCCTTCTGCTCCTGCAGGGTCTTTTCGGGGTCCTCCGGCGAAACCGCGGTGTCGCCTCCGCCCTCACCAATCAACCCATACTGCTCATGGCAGATGGCGAGGTGCTGCACGACCACCTCCGGATGACGCACATGGTGGAGGATGAGCTCCGGCAGCAGCTGCGGCTGTCGGGGATTCACCGGTACGACGAGGTCACCGCCGTCATCCTCGAACGAACCGGCTCCGTGAGCGTGCTCCGGCGCGGCGAGACGATCGCTCCGGAGCTGCTCAGCGATGTGCGCGGCAGCGAGCACCTCGCGGCCCGCCATGTCCGCCCCTGATGGGGGGCCCGAGCAGTACCGCCGGCAGAGGCGCCGGGCCCGGCGAGCCGCCCGGGCCCCGAGCCTGGTGAACAGCGGATCCACGCGGCCGGGCAGCCGCCGGCAGCGGATGTCTTCGCCCGTCCGGTGAAGACTCTTCCGCAGTGCTACCGCGACGAGGTTGCCTCCGGGGCCAGCGGGCAGCAGCGCGGCGCGGAACCCGTGGCGACGGAGTGGTTGGCCGTCACCGTGACCGCCGAGGTGAGCAAGGTGATCACGGATCGGTCGTTCGTGCTGACCGGCGAGGAGTACGGCGACGACTCGCTGCTCGTCCTTTCCGCACCTGGCATCGAGGCAGAGCGCGGCGAGGAAGTCACCGTGACCGGCGTGGTAGGCAAGTTCGCGTACGGCGCCTACTTCAACGACTACGACCTCGGCAGCGCGGACTCGTACGAAGACTTCGACGCAGAAGAATTCCTGGTGGCCACCGGGGGCGGCCCGGGGACCGATCCCTCCCCCTCGAAGTGAGGGGGCATCGAACACCGCTGACGCTGCCGCTGTTTCGACCACAGCGCCGCTTCGCCCGCGTGGGCATCGTGGCCGCCGGCCTATGTCGCGGGCCGCTCCGACTCCAGAAGCCGCACCGCCCGGTCTGCCAGCTCCGCATCGACCTGGACGTCGTAGTGGGTGGCGACGAGCTTCGGCTCGGTCGTGATGGAACGGCGGCCACGGGTCGCGGCATAGCCGATCAGACCGATCGCCGCGCCGAGCACGGCACCCAGGATCGCGGCGTTGACGACCAGCCATGCGGAGGACACGGTCGGGTCGACCAGGTCCACGATCGCGAGGATCCACCCGGTGAGGGCTCCGACCGCCACCCCGGACAGAGCCCCGCGGCCCGCGACTTCGGAGCTGGACATCCAGCCGTTGGCGGACTCCATCGTCGTCAGGCCGCGCCCGACGATCGCCGCCCGGTGGACCGGGAACCCGGCCTCGTCGAGCAGGCGCACTGTCGCCTCGGCGGCTGCATGGTCGCCGTGTACGGCGATGACCCGCTGCGCCAGGCCGACGCGCACGTCACCGGCACCGGCGGACGAAGGTGCGCGCTGCGCAGGGGCTGCGCTTGGAGATGCGGATGAGAAGATTTTCATGACTGCTCCCAATCGTGAGCGTCCGCCGGGCTTCGGCGCAAAGGCAGAGATCTCCGTCGCATCGCGCCGTTCAGCGGCGGCGCACGATCAACGGCGGCGTCTCTTCCTGACAGTCAGGGCGTTGCACACGTCGGTCACGCCTTCGATCCGCCACACGGCCGCCACGACCGCCGATCGGGTCGGCTCGGAGTCGGCATCACCGTCGATGATCACCACACCGTTCTGCACGTTCAGGTCGATGTGGCCCCCGGTCACCTCCGGGTCGTCGAACAGGGCATCGGCCACCGCCCGCAGGATGCGTTCGTCACGGTCGGACATGGACGTACCGGCGCGCCGGCGCGCCGAGGCGCGATCGTCGCCCCTTGCCGGCCGCGGCGCGTACATCGGGCCGTTGTACCAATCGGTGTACCACCAGTAATACATGGCCAGCTCCCGCCGTCCGTTTCCCGTCATCCGCCACGTTGCCCGGGCGGTATGGCGGGTGCCACGCGGCACGATGACAATCGCGTGACTACCCTGCGGGCCCCCGGATCAGGGAGGCGCGACATGGCCCCTTCGGACCTTCGACGACCTCGAGACGGCCCTGGACAGGGTCCGCCGGCCCGGCGCCGAGGTACAGGATGCACCGGTGAGAACCGGCGTCGGCCGGGTACCCCGATCCATCAGAACCCTGACCGGAGGCCGTCATGGTCATGCGTATCCTCCTCCTGACGCTCGCCGTCGCGGGCGTCCTCGTGGCAGCCGCGGGATCGCTGTTCTCCGTGGGGATCCTGGTCCTCGTGGGCGCGGCGCTGCTCGTCGTGGCTGTCGTCATCGGTGCCCTGGCCGCTCCCCGCACTCGCCGGGGGCCGTGACGCCCGGCCGGTCGTACGGCGGCGGGCCACCGACCGGGTGGATCCCGGCAACCGCTGTGACCGCGAACCTGTCACGCAACCGTCATCGGACCGCCGGGGAACCGCGTCGGCTCCTCACTACCGTCGAAGGATCCGACGCCGCAGAGGGACCCCCACTGGATCGGCGAGGTGATCATGGTGCTCCCATCGAGCAATGCACACGCCACGTGGCGCACGAGGTTCACATGGCGACTCGTACTCGTCCTTGTCGTCGTCCTGACGGCGTCCTGCACGCCCGGACACGGCCGTGACGAACCGGCGCCGGAGCCGAAACGCACGGCGCTGCGCAACACCATTGAGGCCACCAGCGTGGGAGGACGTCTGATCATCACAGCTGCCGTGACCGAGGTCATGACACCGCAGTCGTTCGTGGTCGCCGACACCGACCTGCCGGACCAGGGCCTGCTGGTGCTCTCGGACGCCCGGACCGATCTGCAGCCGCACGAGCTGGTGACGGTGTACGGGGTGCTCGACCGGTTCGACTACGGCCGCTTCGCCGCCCGGCTCGAGCTGGCCACGGCCGCGACGTACCGGGCCTATGACAACCGGAAGGTCCTGGTGGCCGCCGACGTCTCGTCCCGGGCCTGACCGTTCCGCTGTGCACCGTGGTTGTCTCCATTGCCACGTCACCGGCACGCAGTCGCGGCCTCGCCGGGTGCACACGACGCGGCTTCATCGACCGCGGACCGCGGCGATCCGGCGGCGCAGCACGCCGTGCCACGCCGGGGTATCGGTCTCGTCGTCGAAGCCGCGGGCCACCACGACGTCCGTCGACGAGTGCAGCACGATCGAGAGCACGATCGTCAGCGCCACCAGATGGAAGATCTCGTCCGCCGCCGTGATCCCCGACTCCAGCACCAGCAAGCCGTACACGACCGAGGCGAAACCCTTCGGCCCGAACCACATCGCCGCGGCCTGCTCACGCAGGTCCAGCCCCGACCCCAGGAACGACACCCACAACGCCACGGGACGCGCGACGAAGATCGCCAGGAACGCGAACACCCACCCCACCCAGGAGATCTCCCCGAGGAACTCCAGCGAGATCAACGCCCCGAACACCAGCAACGCCGCCAGCTTGAACAGCTCGGCGATGTTCTCACCGAAGTGCTCGAACGCGGCCCGCTGCCGAGGCCCGAACGTCGCCACCGTGATGCCGGCCGAGAACGCCGCGAGGAACAGGTTCGCATGCGTCGCCTGCGAGACGCCGAGCACCAGCAGACCGATCGCCAACCCGTTCAACGGCTCGTACGCCGTCGACGCAGCGAAGAAACGAGTGCGTTCCAACAGGATCGCCGCAACGGGGATGACGACACCGACGACGATCCCGAGCGACACCTCCACCGCCAGCTCGCCCAGATGCAGATCCTCCGAGCCCGCCGCGACCGCCAGGAAGACGATGACGAAGGGCAGCGCCAAGCCGTCGTTGACTCCCGACTCCACGTTGAGCAGGTGCCGCAACCGCGCCGGCACCTTGTCGTTGCCCACCAGCGCCGAGGCGAACACCGGGTCGGTCGGCGCCAGGATCGCCCCGATCAGCAGCGACTCCGCCCACCCCAACCCGGCCACGTAGTGCGCGGCGACCGCGGTCACCACCAGCGTCAGCGGCAGACCCCAGCCGAGCGCCCGCCCGGGCAGCTTCCAGGCGCTGCGCAGATCCGCCCACCCCACCCGCATGCCGTCGGTGAACAGCACCGCGAACAGCGCCAGCTCCGCCAGGGTGCCCACGATCGGTGCATCGGCGTGCACGTCCACGATCCCGGTCGTGTCCGGCCCCACCAGGAAGCCGGCGACCAGGAACAGCACCGCGGTGGACAGGATCGTCCGCTTCGCCAGCGCCGACACCAGCACGGCCAGCAGCAACACGACCGCGAAGGTCAGAAGAAGCACAGAAATCTCCTGGTACGGGGCTCAGCCCTGGTAGACGTCGGGAATGCTGTCGTTGTCACGGTCGATCTGCTCGACCTCGTGGATACGCCGGTAGACACGGTTGCGCAGGCGCAGGACGACCGCCGCCAGCAGGGCGGCAGCCAGCGAGCCGGTCAGCACGGCGACCTTGACGTGATCGTCGCGCTCGGTGCCGATGCCGAAGGCCAGCTCGCCGATGAGCAGCGAGACCGTGAAGCCGATCCCGGCCAGCGTCGCCAATCCCACCACGTCGATCCACGCCAGACCCGAGTCGATCTTCGCGCGGGTGAACCGCGCCGTCAGCCAGGTGGCGAGGGTGATGCCGACCGGTTTGCCGATCACCAGGCCGGCGACGATGCCGATCGCCACAGGGTCGCTCAGCGCCGACGCCAGGCCGCCGAACCCGCCGATCGTCACGCCGGCGGACATCAGCGCGAAGATCGGAACCGCGATGCCGGCCGAGATCGGACGGAATCGGTGCTCGAAGTGCTCGGCCAGCCCCGGCCCGGCCTCCGGGCCACCGGCCCCGGGACTGCGGATCACGGGTACGGCGAAAGCCAGCAGGACACCCGCGACGGTCGCGTGCACCCCGGACGCGTGCACCAGAGCCCACGTCACGAAGGCCAACGGCAACAGCAGCCACCAGGACCGCACCCGGCGCTGCACCAGAACGGCGAACAAGCCCAACGGTACGAGCGCTCCCAGCAGCGGCAGCACCGACAGATCCGCGGTATAGAACACCGCGATGATGAGAATCGCCAGCAGATCGTCGACCACGGCCAGCGTCAGCAGAAACGTCCGCAACGCCGACGGCAGCCATCGGCCGATCACCGCCAGCACGGCCAGCGCGAAGGCGATGTCCGTCGCCGTGGGAACGGCCCAGCCCTTCAGCGCTCCGCCGAGATTGAAGGACACATACACCAGCGCGGGGACGATCACACCACCGACGGCCGCAGCCACCGGCACCGCCGCACGACGGACATCACGCAGGTCCCCGGCCACGAACTCACGTTTGAGCTCCAGCCCGGCGACGAAGAAGAAGATCGCGAGCAGCCCGTCGGCGGCCCACTTCGCCAGCGACAGGTCCAGGTGAAGAGACGAAGGGCCGACGGTGAACGCCAACATGTCCTCGTACCGGTCCGACCAGGGCGAGTTCGCCCACAGGAGCGCGATCAGCGCGCCGACCAGCAGCAGCGCACCGCCGATCGTCTCCTTGCGCAGGACGTCGGCGATCCGGCTGGCCTCGGCCCACGATCCGCGGCCCAGGACCGGATGGACGGGAGGGGACTTCTGGGACACGAGTGCTCCATCTCCGGGGTCGGTTCAGCTCATGCCGACCAGACTTCCCGGCGCACCGCGTTCAACCCTACCGGAGCCGTCATCCCGAGACGGAGGGCCGCTCGGACCGGTCGAGCGCGTCCACCGCGGCGGGGTCAGGCCGGAGCGATGAGATCCGCGTAGTCACCGGCGCCCAGCGGCCCGCGGGACAGGGAACCGTCGGCGCGCGGCACCTGCAGGACGTCGCCGCCACGCGTGAAGACCACCGAGTTGACATCCGCCCGGGACGTCAGGGTGCAGACGATCTGCCCGTAGGCCAGGGTCTCGTCGCTGCGCGCGTTGCTCTCGTCCGTCTCGGCGACCTCCACCTGCGCCTCCGTACTTCCGGCCGGCACGTCGACCCGTAACGTCGTCGCAGCCAGAGCCGTCGTGAGGCCGTTGGCGCGCTCGGCCTCCGTGGGGCCGGCCGCCAGGGTCTCGAGCTGACGCTGCACGGTGGGCGGCGCGCTCACCCGGCGGACCGCCTGCACGATGCGGCCGTCCCGGACGAGGCAGAGCACCTCCACGACCTCGCCCGGCGGCTCCGTGCCGGCGGTCGTGGCCGCCGGGCTCGTCAGCGGCCGCCTCGGGAGCTCGGCCTTGCGCGGCTCGTCCTCGGCAGGCAGACCGCAGGCGGCGCCGAGGAGGCAGCTGAGCAGTGCGGCGACAAGCCGGCCGGCTCGGGTCGTCATGGCAACTCCATCCGGAATCGGGCGCCGCCGGCGGGGCGGTCGCCGACGCTGACGGTGCCACCGTGGGCGGCGGCGTGCTGCGCCACGATGGACAGGCCCAGACCCGTTCCGTCGCTGCCGCCCCGGGCGTTCGCCGCCGGCCCGCGAACGAACCGATCGAAGATCACCGTACGGTCCTCCTCCGCCACGCCGGGCCCCGCATCGTCGACCTCGACCAGATAGCGGTCCCCGGCCCGGCCCAGCCGCACCGCCACCGGTCCCCCGCCGTACCGCACCGCGTTGTCCAGAAGGTTGCCGAGCGCCTGCTCGACCCGGCGCCGGTCCACCGGCCACTCGTCCGGCGTTCCGGGGGCCACCTCCAGCAGTTCCGGGGACAGACCGCGGCCCTGGCAGACGCGTGCGACGAGCTGTCGCATGTCGGTGGGTTCACGGTCGGCCGGCTGGTCGCTGCGGGCCAGTTCGAGCAGATCGTCGACGAGGACCTGGAAGCGGCTCACCTCGTCGGTGATGAGGCCGATCGCCGCGGCCGCCTTCGGGTCGAGGCCGTCACGGCGCCGGTCGACGACACTCGCGGCGGCGGAGAGGGTCTGCAGCGGGGATCGCAGTTCGTGGCTGACATCCGCCGCGAACCGGCGGTCGCGCTGCAGGCGCCGGGAGAGCTGGTCCGCCATGTGATTGAAGGAGGTCGACAATTGCGCGAGATCCGGCTCGGTGTCCGGGTCGAGACGGGTGTCGAGGTCGCCGTCGGCGATGTCGCGGGCGGCGGCCGCCACGGCGGTCAGGGGACGCAGCGCGTGCCGGGTGACGTACCAGCCGACCGCGGCGCCGGCGGCCGCCACCATGATCGCCACCGCGGTGAGCACGAGCGCGAGCAGTTGCAGCGTTCGTTCCAGCTCTGTGAGCGCCACCACCTCGTAGAACTCACCCGACGACAGGGGGATCCCGACGACCAGAGCGACCTGTCCCTCGTCGTGGACGCGCTGCAACCCCGCTTCGCCGTCCCCCGTCATCTCCTGCAGCGCCGCGGGAACGGCCGCACCGGCGGTGGAGTCGGCGCTGCGCGAGTACCACTGGCCGTCACGATGCAGCAAGACGTACCGGTCCGCGCCGGGGTCCAGCGAGCGCAGCACCTCGCCCACGTCGGCGGTGCGGCCGCCGGGCAGGCCCGCATCCACGACGGTGGCGTCGAAGTACGTCGCGCGTACGGCGGTCCGCTCGCGTTCGTGGATCAGTGTGCTGCGGGCCAGCTCGTACGAGACCATCGAGATGCAAGCCGACAGCAGGAGCGCGCCGACTGCGAAGGCGGCGCTGACCCGCGTCCGAAGCCCGATTCTCATCGTCTGGACGCGGCGCTCGGATCGGTCTCGCCCTCGACCGGCAGTGCGGAACCCATACGCGCATGATGCCTCGGTACGCCGGGGGGCCACACGTGCCGTGCCCTCCACCGCAGGTTTGTCATCCGACTGTCATAAGGCCGGGCGCTTTCCGCCGAACCCGGTGGGCAGGCTCGATAAGCAACCGAAGCAGCCGCGGCATCGGAGGACGACGCCCATGACCACCAGCAGCCTGGTGACCGCCCTCGTGATCGGGCTGGTCCTCGGCCTCAGCGCCCGATGGATCGTGCCGACGCGGCGCGACGTCCCCTTCTGGCTGCCGCTCGCCGTCGCGATCGGCGCCGCGATGTCCGGCACCGTCGTGGGCAGGTTCGCCGGCATCGGTACGGACGGCGTGACCGCCACGGAGGTGCTGCTCCAGGTGATCTTCGCCGCCACCGGGGTGGTCCTGGTCGCGATCACGGCGGACCGGCCGCAGGACTCCCGGTACCCCGGCGCCGGCCGGCCGCGATGACGGTCGTGCCCACCGGGGACGGCACGGCGCTGCTCATCTGCGACCTGTGCCGCGGCGAGGACAGCGCCGTCGACGCCACCCGGGACGGTGACCTGGTGTGGCCGGTCGTCACCGCGCTCGGCTGGACCGGATCGGCGTTCGCGACCGGGCCGCACCGATGCCCGCCGTGCAGCGAGGAATCCGGCCCGCAGCAGCAGGCGACCGGTGGGGAGCGGCCCGCTTACCACAGCGCGTCGTACCAGATCCGTACCGACGACGACGTCGATGTCGCGGCCATCACGCCCATGGCCGACCTCGACGCCGGCCTCGCCGACCGGCTGCGCGAGGACCTGATGCGCGCGGCCTCCGGGCACCGGCACGTGGTCGTCGATCTGCACGCCGTCCGCTTCATCGACCCGGCAGCGCTGGGCCTGCTCGTGCGCGCGAGGCAGGAGGCCCGGCAGCACGGCGCGACGTTCGACCTCGTCGCGCCGTCGCGGTTCGTGCGTACGGTGCTGCACACCATGCGGCTGGACGGTGTGTTCCGCACGTTCCCCGACCTGCCGTCCGCGGTGAACGCGATGGCTCCGGACCGGACCGGCCGCCCGTCCGACATCGTTTCCGCCGCCGCGGTTGTCCAATCGCGCACGAAAACATGACAGTCTTGTGACCACCTTTCCGGGGTCGCTTTTTCGGCTTCTCATTTCCGGCCGAAATGGTGGGCCGTAACAGGCGCGGCCAAGTTCCCCGAAGTGCCTAGAGTCGGTCATGCCATTCTTCTCGACAACAATTCTGGCTCGGACGGCGCTGCTCTGCGCCGGGGCCCTCGGAACTGTCATCGGCGCCGCCGATGTCGCCGCCGCGGCGACGGTCGGCGAAAGACCCCGCGCGATGCCGTCCTTCAACGGGTCGGTGTACGCCGTCGCCTACAGCGGCAACACCGTCTTCGTGGGCGGCTCCTTCACCGCGGCGCTCGTCGGCGGGAAGAAGGTGACCCGGCAGCGGCTCGCCGCTGTGGACGCACGCAGCGGTGCGCTGCTGCCCTGGGCGCCGTCCGCCGACGGCACCGTGCGGGCCCTCACGGTGTCCGGTGGCGTGGTGTACGCCGGCGGAGACTTCTCCGGGATCTCCGGAAAGAAGCGGGATTCCCTCGCGGGCATCAACGCCGCGTCGGGATCCGTGACCGCCTTCCGGCACAGTGTCTCGGGGCAGGTCAACGCGCTGAGCTCCACCGGCGGACGCCTGTTCGCCGGCGGCCGGATCACCGCGATCGACGGCAAAGCCCGGGGCAATCTGGCGACATTCGCATTGCCGGCGGGAACGCTGAAGAATGGGGCCGCCAGAACCGACGACACCGTCTACGCCCTCGCCGTCACGGGCAGCCGCCTTTATGTCGGCGGCCGTTTCCACAAGGTGAACGACGTACGGTCGGCCCTGCGCCTGGCCGCCGTCGACACCTCCACCGGCGCCCTGCTCACCGGCTTCCGTCCCGCAGCCGTCTCGGCCGTGTACGCCCTCACCGCGGACTCCACCGGCGTCTACGCGGCGCACGGCGGCCAGGGCGGACGCGCCGTCCGCTACACCCCCAAGGGCGTGACCAAGTGGAGCCGCGTGTTCGACGGCGACGTCCAGGCGATCACCCGGCTGGACGGTGTCACCTACGTCGGCGGGCACTTCGACAACGCCTGCACCACCGCACGGAACGCGGCTCAAGGGGTGTGCACCGACGGATCCCTCCCCCGCGTCAAGTTCGCCGCTGTGAAGTCGGACGGGACGTTGACCGGCTGGGCGCCGCAGGCGAACGGCGTGGTGGGCGTACGCGCCATGGCCGCCGACCCGGCGCTCGGGCGGCTCAGCGCGGGCGGTGACTTCACCGTCGTGGCCGGCAGCCCGAGCAAACGCTTCGTGTCCTTCTGAGCCGAGGTCTGTGCGCCGCCGCTCGGGCGATGGGTCACCCCACCGCCCGAGCGGGTCAGCGGCGGTCAACCCGATCATGTCAGTCAATCCTTACCGTCTTCTGACGCTTGCCGGATCGCACGTCCGCCGGCGGGCGGGCCGCCGTACCGCTGCCCGACGGCCGAGCCGGGCCGTCGACGCCTCGACCCCAGGAGGACCAGCGTGCGAACCCCCACCCCACGACGAGCGCTGTTGCGATCACGCCACGCCCGGATCGGCGTCGCCGCCGCCGTGCTGGCCGCGACCGGCGCCCTCACCGTCACCTTCGTGTCCGCCGGCGGCAAGGGCACCGCCGACGCGGCCACCGAGCTCCAGCAATACGCCGCGATCGAGACCGTACGGCCGAACGTCACGGTTCCCCGGGTCCAGGCGAACGGCTCGCGTGGCCGCTTCGTGGTGGACTGCGGCACCAACGCCAACGGCAAGTTCAGCCCGGACAACCCGGTGGCGCAGCCGGGCATCAAGAACGGCGCCGAGCACGTGCACGACTTCGTGGGCAACCTCGCCATCACCGCGAACTCGTCGGACGCCGACCTCGACGCCTCCGGCACCACGTGCAGGAACGGCGACAAGTCGTCGTACTTCTGGCCCGTGGTCCGCATCGACCGATCGGTGCGGTCGGGCACGGACACCCGCCGGGCGCTGGCCGCGACCACGCCGACGGTGACGTGCCCGGGTGTGCGCAACCGGCTCCCCGCCGTGCCGGCCGGCGCGCGCGACGCCGTCCTGGCGCGGCTGCGCAGCCTCGACGAGGCGACGGCCCGGGCGAACGCCCGCATGGCGAGCAACCGCGGACGCATCGACGCCCGCGCCAACGACGCGCTGCTGACCTCGCTGCGGACCGAACGGGTCCGCCTCATCAAAGGCATCAGCGACAGCATCGCCGCGGCCGGCGGCGGCCGCAGCTCCGGGCTCGTCTCGCTCGTCGAGTGCGACGTGAGCTACGACGGCATGCACGCCGCGATGCGGCACACCGCCGCCGAGCTCAAGGGCCGCCTGGTCGCCTCACCCCAGGTGCAGTGCCCGACCGTACGCGACAAGCTCCCGGGCGTCCCCGCCCCGGCACTGGACGAGGTGAACCGGAACCTGACCGAGCTGGACCGGCAGATCGCCGAGGCCGACGAACGCCTCGTGACCACCCGCGGACAGGGCGGCCCGGACTTCGTCGCCAACGCCGTCGTCGGCCCGCTCAACGCCCGCCGCGTCGCCGTGCTGGACCGCATCGCCACCGCCATCGGCCGCCACACCGACCGGCCGCGGAACCTGGGCGCCCTCGCCACGTGCACCGTCAGCGGGCAGAGCGGCGCGCCCGTCACCCCGCAGCCCTCCTCCAGCGCCGCCGCGCCCCTGCCCGATCCGCAAGGTCCGAACCTCGAGCTGCCCAACAACACCGGCGGGATCGTCCGGCCCGCCTCCGTGCTGATCGAGTACCGCGGCAACGCCACCAGCAAGGTCGTACCCATGCCGAAGTTCCTGCGGGCGCTCACCGGCGACGCCAAACCCACCAGCCGGGGCCCGGCGAACGCCCGCGCCGCCTGGACCTGCTCCGGGTTCGCCGACCGGCTCGCCGACCGGTACCCGATCTGCCCGGCCGGCCGGCAGGTACAACGCGTCCACGACTTCCCGGGCTGCTGGGACGGCAAGAACACCGACAGCGCGAACCACCGCAGCCACGTCGCCTTCGCCGACCGGGCGACCGGCGCGTGCCCCGCGGGCTTCGTGGCCATCCCCCAGCTGCGGATCACCATCTCGTACGCCATCCCCCGCGATGTCCAGCTCAAGGGTCAGTACGCGCTGGACTCCTTCCCCGAGGAGGACCACAACCCGTTCTCGGACCACGACGACTTCGTGAACGTCAACTCGGCGCGCACGATGCAGCGCATCGCCACTTGCATCAACAAGGCGCGGGTCTGCTGAGGGCCGGTGAACGCACGGCCGCGGGCCGCATCGGCCCGCGGCCCGCGGCGTTCACGACCGTAGGTCGCGACGGCGATATCCGCCGACACCGGCAACTGCCAGCACGACCGCCGCCGCCAGCATGGCCGCCGAGGCAGCCGGATCGGGGCCGGTGAGCGGCACCGGCGCCAGATGGGCGAACGGCGAGACGTCGTGCACCCAGCCCGGTGCGGCGACGCTCTCGGCGAGGACCAGCAGCAGGAACCCGCCCACGCCGGGGAGGCTGCCGATCAGCCCGGTCCAGCGCGGCGCCCAGCCCACCCCGAACACCGCGGCGCCGAGGCTGAGCAGCACGATCGGCAGGACGTTCCAGACGCCTCGCAGCGCCGCCGCCACGCCGAACTCACCGCCCGCGGCCGTGACACCGGCCCAGGTGAGCAGGCCGGCGCCGGTGACCAGGACCGCCGCGGCCGCCGCCGTGACGGCGGTCTCGGCGGCGATCAACCGGAGCCGGGTGACGGGCTGACTCGCGAGCAGGGTCAGCCGGCGGTCGGTCTCGGCGCCGGTGAACGCGCTCATCCGGACCGCGGTGAAGCCGCCGGCGGGCAGGGCGAGGATCGCGAACAGCGTCGCGGCGAACCCGGCGATGCTGCCCAGGCCGTCGAAGCCGGCCTGGGCGGCCTCACCGGCCAGCGCCGGGTTGTCGTTCAGGAAATCGGTGATCGACACCGCCGTCAGCCCGATCAGCAGGTAGTAGGCGCCGACGCCGAGCATCCAGCCGGTCAGCGGCCGCAACGTCCGCCGGATCGCGAAGGTCTCCACGCTCGCCAGCAGACGCGTCCGGGGCGGCCGCCCCGCTGCCGCCGGGATCAGGCCGCCCTGAACGTCACGGCGGCCCGCCGCGACCAGCGCCGCGACGGTGATCAGACCGGTGACGGCGGCCAGCAGCACGAGCGGCAGGAACCGGTTGTGCACGTACGGCCCGCTGAGCGCGAGCAGGCCGAAGGGTGAGAGCCAATGCAGCCAGCCGAGGGCGGCGACGCCGTCGCCGATCATGCGGGCCAGCAGGCCGACGGCCAGCACCGCCACGGCCGAGCCGGTCGCCGCCGGCCGGGCGGGGAAGATCTGCGCGGTCGACCCGGCCACCGCGACGAAGAACATGCCCAGCAGGCCGGTGCCGGCGCCGTGCAGCAGGGCACCTGCCGGTTCCGTCCCGGCGGCCAGCAGGGCGGCCGCGATGGCGGCCCCCGTGGCGGCCGCAACCGTCATCACGGCGGCCATGTGCCTGATCAGGACGGTACGCATGGCAGGGCGCCCGGACAGCAGCAGATCCCACCGTCCGGCGTCCTCCTCGCCGCGGGTGATCCGGGTGACCGCCAGGATCGACCAGACTCCCAGCAGGACGGCCATGACGGTGCCGACCCGCCACACCGTGAACCCGCCGGCGGTGTCGAGGCCGACCGGGGCGCCGAACAGCGTACGGATCGCGGGGTTCCCGGCCAGCGCCTGCAGACCGCCGGCCGCCGCGGGGTCCGCCATGACCTGTGCATAGGTGGCGACGACCAGCGCGGTCATCCCGCCACCGAGACCGGCGACGATCAGGCCGCCGCGCCGGATCTGCCGGATCGCCAGCCACGTGACGGCCCGCCCGGGAGCCGGATCGGGCAGGAGCTCCGTCTGCGGTGCGGCAGCGAGCGCGCCGACACTCATCGGACCTCCTCCGTCCCGTAGTAGTCGAGGAAGATCTCCTCCAGGCTCGGTTCCCGCACGGTCAGGGCGGCGACCTCCGCCGCGGCCAGTGCCCGCAGCGCGGGGCCGGGCTCCCCGGCCAGGGTGAACCGCAACCGGCGATCACCGGCCGGCTGCACCGCCTCGACGCCCGGGATCGAGCTCAAGTCGGGTGCCGCCCCGGTGTAGGAGATCGTGACCTCGGACCGGTGCAGAGCCCGCAGCTCGCCGATCGTCGACACCTCCGCGAGCCGGCCGGCCCGCAGGATGCCCACCCGGTCGCACACGGCCTCCACCTCGGCGAGCTGATGCGAACTCAGGAAAACCGTCTGGCCTCGGTCGCGGGCATGCCGGACGGCCGTACGGAACTCGCGCTCCATCAGCGGATCCAGCCCGCTGGTCGGCTCGTCCAGCACCAGGAGCCGGGCCCGGGTGGCGAACGCGGCGATCAGCGCCACCTTCTGCCGGTTGCCCGTCGAATACGTCCGCGCCGGCTTCGACGGATCGAGGGCGAACCGTTCGACGAGGTCATCGCGATAGGCCACATCGATGCCCGGCCCGGTCCGCGCCTGCAGATGCAGGATCTCGGCGCCGGTCAGGTTCGGCCACAACGCCACATCAGCCGGCACGTACGCCAGCTGCCGATGCGCGTGGCCCACATCGGCGGCGCCAATGCCGAACACCTCGGCGCGCCCGGCGGTGGGCCGGGCGAGGCCGAGGAACAGACGGATGGTGGTGGACTTGCCCGCGCCGTTGGGGCCGAGGAATCCGAACACCTCGCCCGCCGGGACGTCCAGGTTCAACGTGTCGAGGGCGGTGAGGCGGCCGTACCGTTTCGTCAGGTCGACAGCGCACAGCGCAAGATCGGTCATCGCGGGGGAAGTCCTTCCGGTCGGCGTCGATCAATGACCGCCGACCAGACTTCCCGGCACACCTGACGCTCACCGTACCCGCGTCCGCCCCGGTCGGGAAGCCGTCGCCGCGCCCTTCCTACCCGGAGCCATCGGGAGCCGGCCGGTCAGCCCCCGATGCGCCACGGCCGGTACTCGTACCGAGGTCGTAGTCCAGCCACACGCGGTCGCGCAGAGGGATGCCGGCTATGACGATCGGCTCCGGGTAGCCGGTCGCCGGGGTGAACGCGTCCCGGTCGACCGCACGCATGCGAAAGCCCTGCCGCTGATAGAAGCGCAGATTGCCCACATCGGCAGCCGCCGTGGCGACCCGCACGGTCGCACGCCCTTCGGACCCGGCCAGAGCGATCGCCGCCCGCACCAGCAGGCGACCGGTCCCTCGCCCTTGACGGCTCTCCCGCACCGCCATGTTCTTGATCTCGAGCACGCCGGGACGGTCGCTGCCGACCAGCTGGAGGTGACCGATCACCTCGTCGCCCGCCAGCGCCACCAGGACCCGGCCTTCGTGCAGATAGGAGTCGAGCTGGGCAGCGGAGTCCTCGGCCAGCTCGAACAACGGCCGCAGATCGTCGCGGGAACCGGTGTGCAGCTCGATCCGGACATCGCTGACGGATCGCTCGGCTCCCGCGGGGCTGTCAGGCACAGGCATCGCGTCCACGAGCGAACCGTACGCCCGAAGCCCGCCGCCTTGCCCGGCAAGACGCCGACGACGTCGGGCGGGGCGTGGAAGGGTGGAGGGGTGAAACCACCGCAGAGTCACGCCGACCTCCTCGACAAGCCGACCTTCGCCCACCTCGCCACGGTCCGGCCGGACGGGTCGCCGCAGTCGAGCGTCATGTGGTTCGCCTGGGACGGCGAGCGGATCCGCATGACCCACACCAAGACCCGGCAGAAGTTCCGCAATCTGGCGAACGAGCCACGGGTGGCGCTGTCGATCGCCGATCCGCAGGACCCGTACCGTTTCCTGGAGATCCGCGGCGTGGTCGAGGACGTCACGGACGACGACGAGCAGGCGTCGTTCTACCGCTCCCTGCAGGAGCGCTACGACATGGTTTATCCGATCCCCGACGCCGACGTCCGCATCATCATGACGATCCGCCCGGAGAAGTTCGTCGCCGTCAAGAACGGCTCGGTGGTCGCCAGCGAAGGCTGACCGCCGGCCCGGAACCGGCGGCCGCCTCCGGCCACCGGAACCGGCGGCGGCCTCAGCGGGCCGGCGGGTGGTCGTCGTCCGTACGGTCCTCGCGCAGTTCGTCGATCACGAGCAGGTCGGCGCGGGCCTGCCCGGCGCGGTAGACCGCCCGGCCGACCATGTGCGCGGCGACCGGCGCGGTGGCCAGCTGGAAGATGCCGACCAGCACCAGCGTCGTGACGTCGATGGTGGTCTGCAGGCGCACCGCCGTGCCGGCGAGGATCAGCAGCAGTCCCAGGACCTGGGGTTTGGTCGCCGCGTGCATGCGCGACAGCAGGTCGGGGAAGCGCAGCAGGCCGACGCCGGCGGCGAGGCTGAGCAGCGCGCCCGAGACGAG
This sequence comes from Actinoplanes sp. NPDC049316, assembly GCF_040677315.1. Taxonomy (NCBI): domain Bacteria; kingdom Bacillati; phylum Actinomycetota; class Actinomycetes; order Micromonosporales; family Micromonosporaceae; genus Actinoplanes; species Actinoplanes sp. NPDC049316. The sequence continues at coordinate 77,187 of NZ_JBFAQM010000004.1, forward strand.
GCAGGCGCCGGCGACGATGTCCGCGACGGTCTGCACGGTCATCGCCGGCTCCTCGGGGAGAAGCGGGCGACGGTGACCGAGCCGATGAAGCCCAGGATCGACAGGACGACCAGGACGGGCAGTGCCGTCGCGTCGCGGGTGTAGGCGGCCTCGGCGGCGATCGCGCACACGACGACCGCGAGGAGCACGTCGACGGCGACGATGCGGTCCAGGGTGGTCGGGCCGCGGACGATGCGGACCAGCACGAGCGACACGGCCGCGAACAGCAGCGCGGACACGGTGATACCGGCGACGATCATGAGAGTTCCCTTCTGCCCGCGGGCGGCGGACGGTCGAGCATCCTGATCTCGGCCTCCGAGCCGATGGCGCGCACGATGCGGGCCTCGGTGGCGTACACGTCGCGGCGGAAGCGTTCGACGGCGGCGCGGTCGGCCACCCCGATGACGTGGATGTAGAGCGTCGTGGACGCCTGGTCGGTGTCGACGATGAGGCTGCCCGGCACCAGCGAGACGGCCTCCCCGGTCAGCGTCAGCACCAGGTCGGACGGCACCCGCAGCGGCACCCGGATGATGGCGCTGCGCGGCTGGTGGCCGAAGCGGAACGCCAGCAGGGCCAGCTGGACGCTGGCCCGGACGAGGTCGCCGGCGAAGCGTGCGGCGAAGCGCAGCAGCCCCACCGGGTGCGGACGCCCGGCGAAGGTGACGGGCGGCAGCGGGAAGACCTTCAGCACGACGGCGGAGACGACGATCCCGCCGGCCAGGGTGGCCCAGGAGAACACGCCCCAGAGCAGCGTCCAGACGGTGACGAGCGCGGCGGCCGCGACGATGCGGTCGCGCCATCGGGTACGCGGCACTGCGCTCCGGCTCTCGGTCATGGCACCTCCTCGGCGAAGACGGCGTCCACGTACGGTTGCCGCTCGCGCAGCTCCGTGGCCGCCCGGCTGGTGACGTCGAACAGCGGCCCCGACACCACGGTGAGCCCGGTCCCCAGGACGACGAGGGCGAGGGTGGCGCCCACCATCAGCCGGGGCAGCGCCCGGCCGGTCCGGGTGCCGTCGTCCGCGGGCATCGACGTGTGCGGGGTCCGCCAGAAGGCCAGATTCCAGACGCGGCCGATGGCGTAGAGGGTGAGCAGGCTGGTGATCACGCTTCCGGCGACGAGGATCCACGCCAGGACGCCGCCCGCGGCGGCACCGGCCTGCAGCAGCCCCAGCTTGCCCAGGAACCCGGAGAACGGCGGTATCCCGGCGAGGTTGAGGGCCGGCAGGAAGAACAGCACGCCGAGCACCGGGGTCAGCCGGGCGAGCCCGCCGAGGCGGTCCAGCGTGGTGGTGCCGCCCCGGCGCTCGATCAGTCCCGCGGCGAGGAAGAGCGTGGTCTGCACGACGATGTGGTGCACGACGTAGAAGATCGCTCCGGACAGCCCGGCGGTCGAGGCCAGCCCGATGCCGAACAGCATGTACCCGATGTGGCTGACGAGGGTGAACGACAGCAGCCGTTTGATGTCGGACTGCGCCACCGCGCCGAGGATCCCCACGATCATGGTCAGCAGCGCGGCGACCAGCAGGACGTCGCCGGCCGGGCCGTCGGGGAACAGCAGGGTCTGGGTACGGATGATCGCGTACACGCCGACCTTGGTGAGCAGGCCCGCGAAGACCGCCGTGACGGGCGCGATCGCGGTCGGATAGCTGTCGGGCAGCCACGCCGACAGCGGGAAGACGGCGGCCTTGATACCGAAGGCGAGCAGCAGCATGGTCTGCAGGCCGAGCTGGAGATCGCCGGGCAGCGCGTCGAGCCGGCCGGCGAGCTGGGCCAGGTTCAGCGTGCCGGTCGCGGCGTACGTCAGGCCGATGGCGGTCAGGAAGATCAGCGACGACAGCAGGCTCACCACGACGTACGTGGTGCCGGTACGGATGCGGCTGCGGGTGGCGCCCATCGTGATGAGCACGTAGCTGGCGGCGAGCAGGATCTCGAAGCCGACGTAGAGGTTGAACAGGTCGCCGGCGAGGAACGCGTTGGTCACGCCGGCGGTGAGGATCAGGTACGCCGGGTGGTACACCGCCACGGGTACGGTGTCGTCGCCGTCGGCCATGCCCTGGCCGATGGAGTACACCAGCACGCAGAGCGTCACCGCGGCGGACACCACCAGCATGAGCGCGGCGAGCCGGTCGGCGACGAGCACGATGCCCAGCGGCGCCGCCCAGCCGCCGACGGCGACGGTCAGCGGGTCCCCGGCGACGGTCGACGCCAGCAGCAGGAGCGCGACGACCAGGGTGGCGGTGAGCACGAGCACGCTCACCGTCCGTTGCAGGGCGGGGCGCCGGCGCAGCAGCAGCGTCACCGCGGCGCCGAGCAGCGGCATGATCACCGGGAGCGGGACGAGCCACGTCATCGCGACACCCCGTTCGGGGACGTCTCGGGGGTGTCCTCGTCCTCCAGGCCCTCGTCGCGCTCCGCGCGCCGCCGGATGCGCCGGTCCTCCACGTCGTCCTGCACGTTGTCGTGCCCGGTCAGCAGCCGGCTCCGGTACGCCATCGCGAGCAGGAACGCGGTCATGCCCAGCGTGATGACGATGGCGGTCAGGATCATGGCCTGGGCCAGCGGGTCGCTCATCGCCGGCTCGGGGGTGACGCCGACGATCGGCGGGCCGCCGTACGCGCCGCCGAGCAGGATGAGCAGGTTCACTCCGTTGCCCAGCAGCATGATGCCGAGGACGACCCGGGTCAGGTTGCGTTCCAGCAGCAGCGTGACACCGGTGGCGAACAGCACCCCGACGACGACGATCAGCACCAGGTTCGGCGTCATACCAGCTCCTTCTCCCGGCGGGCCGGCTTCTCGGCGCGCTGGATCTGCTCGTGGCGGTCGACCTCGGCGCCGAGGCTGCGCAGGATGTTGAGCACCGCTCCGATGACGACGAGATAGACGCCGACGTCGAAGATCATCGACGTGACGAAGTGGACGTGGCCCAGCATCGGCAGGTGCCAGTCCAGCAGGGTGCTCTGCAGCACCTGGCCACCGCCGAGCAGGCCGGCGAGGCCGGTGCCGAGCGCGAGGAACAGGCCGGAGCCCATCACCGCGCCGGCGTCCACCGGCGCCGCCACCGCCAGCTCGTGCCGGCCGCCGGCCAGGTAGCGCAGCACCAGGGCCAGCCCGGCGACGAGCCCGCCGGCGAAGCCGCCACCGGGCGCGTTGTGCCCGGCGAACAGCAGGTAGACCGAGAACAGCACGATCGTGTGGAACACCAGCCGGATGACCACCTCGAGGATGGGTGAGCGCAGCCCGGCGTCGAGCGTGTGCCCGGCCATCAGCCACACCTGACCGCGCGGTGGGGTCGGCAGCGGTGGGCGCCGGCCGCTGTGCAGCAGGCGCTCCGATCCGCCGAACACGAGGCCGGCGACGCCGACGGCGGCCACCAGCAGCACCGAGATCTCGCCCATCGTGTCCCAGGCCCGGATGTCGACCAGGGTCACGTTGACCACGTTGCGGCCGCCGCCGTCCGACACCGCGGGCTCGGCGAAGCCGGTGGAGATCGCGACGGCCTGCCGGCCCGCGGTCGCAACGTACGCGAGGCCGGAGACCACCACGCCCACCGCGATCCCGACGGCGGCGCGTGCCCGGCGGCCGGCGACCAGCGGCCGGACGGTGAAGTGCCCGGGCAGCCGGCGCAGCACCAGCACGAACATGACCATCGTGCACGTCTCGACGAGCAGCTGGGTCAGGGCGAGGTCGGGGGCGCCGTGCAGGACGAACAGGATCGCCGTGGCGTACCCGGTCACGCCCACCAGGACCACCGCGGCCAGCCGGCGGCGCGCCCGGGTCGCGAAGACGGCCGCGACGGTCAGGACGGCGGCGGGGACCAGTTGCACAGCGTTGTCCCACAGCCGGAACCCGCCGGGCAACGGCCAGGAGGCCAGCAGGGCGCCGCCACCGAGCACGACCAGGACCATCAGGATCGTGCCGAGGTAGAGGGGCAGGGATCCGCGCTGGGTGGCGCCGGTGACCTCGATCGCGAGCCGGCCCAGCCCGTCGGTGGCCCGCTCGTACCCGGTCGCCCCGTCCACGGGCAGCCGCAACCGCCGCCACCCGTGCGTGCGCCGGGTCAGCACGAACAGGGCCGCGCCGGAGACCAGGATCAGCGCGGACAGGGCGAGCGCGGGCGTGACGCCGTGCCAGAGCGCGAGGTGGTAGTGGCCGCCGTCGGGATAGGTGTCGGCGTAGCCGGCCAGCAGCGGGTCGAGCACGGGTGCGAACAGCCCGGCCGCGAGACCGGCCGCGGCCAGCAACGCCGCCGGTGCCAGGAAGGACCACGAGACCCGGTGAACCGTACGTGGCTCCACGGCGGTCTTGTCGCCGAACGCCCCCCACAGGAACCGCACCGTGTACGCGACCGTGAGCACCGAGCCGGCGACCACGGCGGCCAGGACCGTCCACTCCGGCCATCCGCCGGACAGGAACGCGTCGATGACGGCTTCCTTGCCGACGAACCCGGCCAGGGGCGGCACGCCGGCCATCGACAGCGCGGCGAGCACAGCCACCACCCACACACCCGGCGCGGCGCGGCGCAGACCGCTCAGCTCGCGCAGATCGCGGGTGCCGGCGGCGTGGTCGATGATGCCGACCACGAAGAACAGCGCGGCTTTGAACATGGCATGGGCCAGCAGCATCATGGCGCCGGCGAGCGCCGCGTCGCGAAAACCCGCGCCGAGGGCGATGACCAGCAGACCCAGCTGGCTGACCGTCCCGTACGCCAGCAGCAGCTTCAGATCGTGCTGGCGCAGCGCGGTCCACCCGCCGAACAGCATGGTGATCGCGCCGGTGGCCAGCACGAGGGGGCGCCAGGGCCCGGCGCCGGCGAGCGCGGGGCCGAGCAGTCCGACGAGGAACACGCCGGCTTTGACCATCGCGGCGGCGTGCAGGTACGCGCTGACCGGCGTCGGGGCGGCCATCGCCGCGGGCAGCCAGAAGCTGAAGGGGAAGATCGCCGACTTGGACAGCGCGCCGAGCAGCAGCAGGATCGCGGCCACGGCCAGATAGCCGCCGCTGGGCAGCGCGGACGTCACCTGCGACCAGCGGTAGCTGCCGGCGTGCTCACCCAGCATGATGATGCCCACGAGCATCGCCAGCCCGCCCAGCGTGGTGACGATGAGGGCCTGCAGGGCGGCGCGCCGGCTGGCCCGGGCGGCCGCGTCGTGCCCGATGAGCAGGTACGAGAAGACCGTGGTCAGTTCCCAGAAGACGTACAGCACGATGAGGTTGTCGGAGACGACGAGCCCGAGCATGGCACCGGCGAAGCCGACGAAGACCCCGGCGAATCGGGCGAGCCCCGGCTCGCCGGCGGTGAAGTACCGGGCACAGTAGACGAGGGCGAGCGCCCCGACACCGCCGACGAGCAGCACCATCAGCCAGGACAACGACGTCATGCGCAGGGCCACGTCCAGGCCGAGCTGATCGGCCCACGGGTACGCCTCGGCGACCGCGCGCCCCTCGGTCACGGCCGGGGTGTGGGTGAGAGCCCATACCAGCGCGGCGGCCGGTACGGTCGCCAGCACGTAGAAGGCCCGCAGCTTCAGCAGGCGTACGAGGCTCGGGGCCGCAACGGCCGCGGCCAGGTGAGCGGTCAGCAGGATCAGCACACGGAGTCCCTCTCGGTCAGCGTGGCGCGCGGCGGTCGACGTACACCGGCCCGCCGAGCAGTTCTGCGACGGTTCTCGCCTCGGTCTCGGTCAGCGCTGCGACGGACTGCGCGCTGTCCGGGTCGTCGGGGTCGTAGGCGACGAGGTCACGGCGGCCGCCGAGGTGGGTCACCACGCCGATCCGCCGGCCCTCGGCGGTGGTCAGGACGTACGTGACGCCCACACCCGGCAGGGCGGTGCGCTCGACCTCCGGGACGGGGGCACGCAGGCCGGGCTCAGCCGCGCTCCAGGGCGCGCAGGGCCTGCGGGGCGTGCGTGCCGGCGACCTCGACGGCGTACCGCCGGGCACGCAGGGCGGTGGTGCTCGCGAAGTCGCGGCGCCCGTCGGTGGCCCAGTGCGTGACGAAGCCGAGCGCCGCACCGGCCGCCGCGCCCGTCACCAGGCCGGTGAGCAGGGTGGGCAGCCACGCGACGGGCAGGAAAAGGCCGAGCACCAGGCCGGTCAGCATGCCCAGCCAGGCGCCGAGCGCCGCGCCGAAGAGGGCCGCGCGGCCACCGGTGAGGCGCCCGGCCACCTGCTCGACGCTGTGCAGTCCGGTGCCGACGATGCGGGCCCGTTCGACCGGGAACCCCGCGTCGGACAACCGGTCCACCATCCGTTCGGCCTCGTGGTACGTCGTGAACTCGCCCAGCCGGTAAACGTCTGTGCGATCCACGCTGTGCAGCAGGGTCGCCGTGGCGTTCATGTCCGCTCACTCCCCTCGGATAGTTGGTATGGCCCAACCATACCCCATATAGTTGGTTGGTGCCAACCAACAGGAGGCGTAAGGTATGCGCCGTGCACGATGACGACACTTCCTCCGCCGAGCCGATCCACGCCGCTTTCACCCGGCTGATGCGCTGGGCGCACCGCGGCGACGTACGCCGGCTCCTGCTGGGCAGCGCCGCGGAGGCGCTGTCCATGAACGACATCACGCTGCTGCGGGCGATCGGCACCCACGGGCCCGTCCGCGGCTCGGACCTCGCCGCCTGGCAGGGCGTCGACAAATCCACGATCACCCCCCAGGTACGGCGCCTCGAGGACCGCGGGCTGATCGCCCGCGAGGGCGACCCGGGTGACCGGCGCGCAGCGCTGCTCACCGTCACCGAGCACGGCCGGCGCAAGCTGCGGAAGATCGACGACAGCGGCGCGCTGCTGTTCGAACGGGCCGTCGACGGCTGGTCCGATGACGACCGGCGCCTCCTCGGCGAGCTGATGACGCGCCTCGCCGCCGAGCTCGCCCTGGTACCCAAGGAAAGCGTTCTGCACGCCCGCCAGCGCGCGTAACCGGCCCCCAGCCCATTGCCGACGGTCGGCAGCACGCCGGCCTGCCCGCGCTGCACCGGCTGCGCCACCTCGGCGGCCGCCCGCAGGGACCGGCCGGCGATCGGCACATCCTGCCGACGACCGGCAAAGGGTCGGCCGCGGAACCGGCCGACGCCGGCCCTGGCCGCCGCGCCGGCCGCAAGCCACTGTGGTGACAAGGCCGCAACGCTCTCCGTGGAGGTGGACCATGCAGCAGCAGACCGTACGCACACTCATGACCAACCAGGTGCTCACCGTGCCGGCCGAGGCCACGCCCGCCGAGGTGGTCGCGATCATCACCGCTCACGATGTCAGCGCGTTGGCCGTCGTGGACGAGTTCGACGTGGTGATCGGCGTCCTCACGCGCACCGACGTGCTCAACGCCCTGACGCCGTACGGGGAAAGACCCCGCAGCCGCCTGCCGTGGCGGCGCCGCGAACGGCCCGGCCTCGGCTGGAGCCGAGCGACCGCCCGCGAGATGATGACCGCTTCGCCGGTGTCCATCGGGCCCGAGGCGACTCCCGCGGAGGCCGCGCGACTGATGGACACCGCCGGGGTGAAGCGGCTGCTGGTCACCGACCGTCGCCGGCGGCTCCTGGGCATCATCGCCGCCGCCGACCTGCTCCGGGGCCTGGGCCGGTCCGGCGAGACTGCCGCGCCCCGGGCCACCGTCCCGGCCGGTGCCGACACGCCGGCCCGGCGAGCGCATCCGCTCGACGGATGGTGGCAGGCGCGACGACCGAGCCGGTCAGCGACGCGCGTACCGTCCGCCGTGGGGTGAGGCTCCGCCGGTCAGCGGTTCAGATAGGCGGCCAGGCCGCCGAGTGCCTCGTCGGCGATGAAGACCGATCGGACGTTGACGATGGCTTCCTCGACGTGAGCCGGGCAACCCCACGCCGAGTCGCCCCACGAGTCGGCGATCTTGAGCTCGGCGGGCGCGGTGCATCCGGCACGGCCACCGAGCTGACAGTGCTCGGGACGGGGATGCGCGGTCTGCGTGGCCGCCGCGGCGCGCATCCGCGCGTTCAGCTCGGCGGCGGCGGTGGCCCGCTCTTCGGCCGCAGCGCGCAGCTCCCGCTCCGAGCGGACCGCCTTGGCCAGTTCCTCGAGGGCTGACGCGGCCTTGGCCTCGGCGGCCAGTTTCGCCTGCTCGATGTGGTGTCGTTCGATCGCCAGGGCGGCGGTGTCGGCGAAGAGGCGGGCGAGGGCCAGGTCGGCGTCCTGAGGGGCGCGGGGGGTGCGGTGGTACATGGCGAAGGTGCCCAGCAGGCCCCCGTCGCGGGCCAGGATCGGCATCGACCAGCAGGCGGCCAGCCCCGCCGACCCGGCGAGCCCGCGGAAGTCGGCCCAGAACGGGTCGGTGGCGATGTCGGTGACGATGACCGGCCGGCGCCGGTGCGCGGCGGTGCCGCAGGAGCCGACGCCTTCACCGGTGGCGATGCCGTCGATGGCCTGGTTGTAGAAGTCCGGCAGGCTGGGCGCGGCGCCGTGGCGCAGGTGCCGCCCGTCGGGGTCGGCGAGCAGCACGGAGACGAGCACCTCCCCAGGGGCGAGGTCCTCGATGCAGCGCGCCATCCCGTCCAGCACCTCACTCAGGGGCGCCTGGCGGGCGATCTGCTCCAGCAGCGCGCGATGCTCGGCCGTCAGCCGCTGCGCGTGCTTGACCTGGGTGGTCTCCACGCCGATCACCCGGATGCCGGTCACGGTGCCGTCGGCGGCGCGGCGAGGCTCGTAGGTGAAGTCGAAGAACACCTCTCGCGCCTGGGCCCCGGCGCCCAGCACGACGCGGGCGTCCCGGCCGGTGTAGGGCTCACCGGTGCGGTAGACCCGGTCCAGCAGGTCGACGAAGCCCTGACCGGCCAGTTCGGGCATCAGCTCGGCGACCGGCACGCCGGTGCGGGCCCGCTCCTCCCCGATGGTGGCGAAGAACGCCGGGTTCGCTGTCTCCACCACGTGCGCCGGCCCGGTCAGCGAGGCGAACACCGCGATGGACTGCCCGAACAACGCGCGCAGATCGCCGTCCGCCGCCTGTCCGGCGCCCGCCGGATCCACAGGAGCGGTCCGCCCGTCTGGCACCGCCGTCATGAGATGGTCGCCCTTCTTGTGCAGGAACGCGGGGGACGGCCCGATCAGCTCGCCGCCGGACCGGGCGTCAGCGTAGCCGACCAGCGCGGCATCCGCGCCGATGAGCCCAGCGGCACCGGGAGCCGGCGGTCCGATCCGCATCATCGGATCGATGGTGGCGAATTTGTGTTCCCTGCCGTTCCACGAGCGTTCAACCGCCGGCGCATGCCTGCGTCATGCAGCTTTCCTACCTTCCCTGTGACAGGCCGCGGAAGAAGGTCGCATGAACGAAAGTCCCGCCATCCGGGCTCGTGGGATCAGCAAGTCGTTCCGCGACGTCGTCGCCCTGGACGCCGTCGATCTGGAGGTGGCCGCCGGCCGGATCCACGGCGTGGTCGGGCCCAACGGCGCCGGCAAGACCACCTTGCTCGGGCTCCTGCTCGGCCTGGCGGTCGCCGACAGCGGCCGGCTGGAGATCCTGGGCACGCCGATCGGCCGCGCCCTGGACACGCCCGCCGGGGTCGCCGGCTTCGTGGACGGACCGGGGCTCTATCCGTCGCTCACCGCCCGGCAGAACCTCGCCGCCCTGGCCGCCCTGCGTGGCCTCGGCGCCGGCACCGCCGCCATCGGCGACGTCCTGGACCGGGTCGGGCTCACCGATGTCGCCGACGACCGGGCCGGCGGCTTCTCCCTGGGCATGCGTCAGCGGCTCGGGCTCGCCGCGGCGCTGCTCACCCGGCCCCGGCTGCTGGTGCTCGACGAGCCGTCCAACGGTCTGGACCCGGCCGGCACGAGGCACGTCCACGACGTCCTGACCCGGCTCGCGGAGCAGGGCACCTGCGTCGTGCTGTCCAGCCACCGCATGGACGACGTCGAGGCGCTGTGCTGCGAGGTCACGATCCTCACCACCGGACGCGTGGTGTTCTCCGGGCCGCTGAGCAAGCTCGCCGCCGGGCACCGCGAGCTCGGCTACCGGCTGATCGTCTCGGATCGCCAGGAAGCCCGGCGCGTGGCCGGTGGGACGGCCGGAGTGGTCCTCGTCGACGACGCCGGGCCCCGGGACGAGATGCTGGTCGTCCGTACGGTCGTACCCGCCCTCGACGAGCTGGTGGCGCGGCTCGTCCGCGCCGGCGTCGCGATCCGCGAGCTGGCGCCGGTGATCTCACCGCTGGAGGCGGCCTTCCTCGAGCTCACCGAGCAGCCGGCGCCACCGCGATGACCACCACCACCGCCGCCCGCGACCACGCCGCCGTGGCGCAGCGCGTACCCGTGGCCCGCGCGTACCGATTCGAACTGGTCAAGCTGTTCTCGCAATGGCGCATCCGGCTGCTGCTGCTCGCCTGCTGGGCAGGGCCGGCGGTCTTCGTCGCCGCCGTCGGCCGGCAGGGCACACTGCCGGTCGACACGCTCTTCGGCCGGTGGATGCACGCCACGGGATGGGCCGGGCCGCTGGTGATGCTCGGGTTCGCGGGCAGCTGGGCGCTGCCGTTGCTGACGTCGGTGGTCGCGGGCGACGCGTTCGCGGCCGAGGACCGGCTCGGCACCTGGCGTCATCTCCTCGTCGCGGTCCGATCGCCGCGCCGGATGTTCGCGGCGAAAGCGCTGGCGAGCCTCACCGTGATCCTGCTGCTCGTGACGGGACTCGCCGCGTCCGGCACGGCCGGCGGCATCCTGACGGCCGGCAACGAGCCGCTGACCGGCCTGGACGGCCACCTCCTGGGGCCCGGCGACGCGGCCGTACGGGTCCTGCTCGCCTGGTCCTGCGCGCTCGCACCGACCCTCGCGCTCGCCGCCGTCGGGCTGCTGGGGTCGGTCGTCCTGGGCAGGTCGCCGATGGGACTGCTGGTGCCCGCTCTCCTCGCGCTCGGCCTGCAGCTCGCCCAGATGCTGCCGATCCCCGTCGCCGTACGCCTGGCCCTGCCGGGCTACGCGTTCATCGCCTGGAACGGGCTGTTCACGACTCCGGCACAACTCGGACCGCTGTACGCCGGCATCACCGTGAGCCTGGTCTGGGCCGGCGTCGCAACCGCGCTGGCGTACCTGGTGTTCGTCCGGCGTGACTTCACCGATCAGGCGTACGACGGGTCCGGGCGCCGGGCGATCCCGGCCGGCCTTGCGTTCGCCGCGCTGATCACGGTGACGATCCTGGTCGTCGCCGCGACCACCGGTGGCCCGGGATCCGGGATCGGTCAGGACAAGGTGCAGCGGTCCGTCGCGACAGCCTTCGCCCACCTCTACCGGCTGCAGAGCAAGCAGCTCAACCGTCCCGACGTCACCGAGGCGCAGCTCGGCAGCACCGCGGCCTGCACCAGGGGCGGCGGCCGGCTCGACCCGCAGGGACCGGGCAACGACTGGCGGTGCGTCGTCTCCTGGCACCTGCCGGGGATCGAGGCCGTCGGCACGGCCGTCTACCAGCTCGACATCACCCCGGACGGGCGGTTCACCGCCGACGGCGACGGACCCAAGGAAGTGAACGGCTACTTCCTGGTCAGCACCGCGGCCGGGGATGCGCCCAACCCGCTGTGGCAGTTCGACGGCACCGTCGCGCTGCTGCCCACCCCGTCGAAGGGATAGGACATGCAGGTCACCCGTCGCCGCCGGCCGGCGGCACCCGGCCCGCGGCGCTTCGGCCGGCGGCTGCTGCTGGTCACCGCGGGCGCCACGGTCGTCGTCACCGCGAGCGCCGGCATCGCGTTCGGCACGACGTACCAGTTCGGCACCGACCAGGTCGGCCAGACCACCCGCCGGGGCCTCGTCGTCTCCGCCGATCAGTACGTCGACCCGGCCGGCAACCGGCTGGTGATCCCCAACGGCAAGATCATGTCGTCCACGCCCAGCCCGGACGGCACCCATCTCGCGGCCTCGCTGGCCGACGGCGGCCTGGCGCTGGCCATCGTGGACCTGCGCAACTGGACGGTGCAGCAGCTGATCGGCAACAACGCGGCGGCCGACCTGCGCATCAGCGGCAACGACGTCGGCCAGGAAGGCCCGGCGTACTCCCCCGACGGTTCACAGCTGTGGCTCGGCCAGGCCGACGGCTACCGCAGGTTCGCGGTGAATGCGGACGGGACACTCGCGAATCCCACGTTCGTCCCGATCCCGAAGGACGGATCGAAACGGGCGCTGGCGAGCCGGGCGGTGTTCTCCGCCGACGGCTCCACCGTGTACGCCGCGGTCAACGGCCAGAACCGGGTGATCGCCATCGACTCCGCCACCGGCGCCGTCCGGCAGAGCTGGGCGGTGGGCAACGCCCCGCGCGACCTGGCCCTCGCCGGCTCGAAGCTCTACGTCAGCAACGAGGGCGGCCGCCCGGCGCGCCCCGGCGACACCACGATCAACTCGTACCACACCCCGGTGCCGGCCGACCCGGTGACCGCCGCGACCACCACCGGCACGGTCAGCGTCATCGACCTGGCGAACGCGGGCGCCGCCGCCCGGACCATCGATGTGGGCCTGCACCCGACCGCCCTGTACGCCGCGCGCGGAGCGCTGTTCGTCACGAACACCGCCACCAACGACGTGTCGGTCGTCGACACCACCACCGACACCGTCGTGCAGACCATCGCCACCCAGCCGTGGCCGGAGGCGTCGGTCGGCTACGAGCCCGACGCGGTGACGCTCACCGGCGACGGCCACCTGCTCGTCACGCTCGGGCGCGCCAACGCGGTCGCCGTCTACCGGTACACCACACCGCTCGAACCGGTCAGCTATGTGGGGCTGCTGCCCACCGACTACTTCCCCGCGGAGATCACCACCGTCGGCGATGCCGTCCTCGTCTCCAACACCCGCGGCATCGACGCACGGCGCCCGACCACCAGCGCCGGGCACAACACCCACGACACCACGTCCAGCCTGCAGCGCTTCGCCCTGCCCACCGACCGCGCCGTCCGGGCAGCGACCGCCACGGTGTTCCGCCAGAACGGCTGGACGCCCGGGTCGGTCAGGCTCGCCGGCAAGGGCACGGCGCGGCCGGTGCCCGTACCGGAGCGGCTCGGCGACCCGTCGACGATCAAGCACGTCTTCCTCATCGTCAAGGAGAACCGGACGTACGACCAGCTGTTCGGCGACGACCTGCGTGGCGACGGCGACGCCGCGCTGGCCGAGTTCGGCGAGAACGTGACCCCGAACCAGCACGCGATGACCCGGCAGTTCGGCCTGTACGACAACACGTACGACATCGGCACCAACTCGGCCGAGGGCCACAACTGGCTGATGCAGGCCGACGATCCCGAGTACACCGAGTCCTCGGCCGGCGAGTACATCCGCAGCTACGACACCGAGGACGACGCGCTCGGCCACCAGCGCACCGGCTTCCTCTGGACCGGCGCCCAGGCGGCCGGCAAGACCGTACGGGACTTCGGCGAGTTCCATCAGTTCCTCACCAAGCCCGCCGGGGCCACGTGGCAGAACCTGTACTGCGACACCAGGAACATGGCCGCGACCGGGCAGGACACCGCGTACCCGATGGTGTCCTCCTCGCCGATCCCGTCGCTCAACGAGGTGTCGGTGCACGCCTTCCCGAAGTTCGACACCGACGTCCCGGACATCTACCGCTACGAGATCTGGAAGCGCGACTTCGACGAGAACGGGCCGGCGAACCTGAACATGTTCTGGCTCTCCAGCGACCACACCGGCGGTCCGCCGAACGCGACGGCCCAGGTGGCCGACAACGACCTCGCGGTCGGCAGGATGGTCGACCGGATCTCGCACAGCCGGTACTGGAAGGACTCGGCGATCTTCGTGGCCGAGGACGACTCGCAGGCCGGGCTCGACCACGTCGACGGCCATCGCGCGCCGATCCAGATCATCAGCCCGTACGCCCGGCGCGGGACCGTCGACCACCGCTACTACTCCCAGATCACGATGATCCGGACCATCGAGCAGATTCTCGGCATCCACCCGATGAATCAGAAGGACAGCGCGGCCAGCCCCATGCGGGCGGCGTTCACCCAGCGGCCGGACCGCACACCGTTCACGTCCGTGCCGAACCGGACCTCGCTGACGCTGGGACTCCCCACGCCTCCGCCGTGCGGCGAGGACGTGCCGGCGCCGCAGGACCCCGCCGCGGCGGCCGCGCCCACGGCCACGGTGCCGGCGGACAAGCAGCAGGTCGCCGCGCAGTGGGATGCGTGGAAGGCGAGGCAGCGGCTGACGGGACCCACCGCCCGGCCCGACGTCGCGAACCCCGCGCAGATGAACCACTTCACGTGGTACCAGGCGCACGACTGGACGAAGCCGTACCCGGGTGAGAGCGCCATCCACGGCCCGGACACCGTTCCGGGGGCGGCCATCCCCCCGGCCGAGAGCGACTGACCCTAGACCGTGACGTCGTGCCGGACGTTGCGGATGCGGTGACGGGCGACGCCGGCAGCGCTCAGCTGTCCGGCGAGCTCCGTCGAGGAGTTGTCGAGGAACACGGCGACCTTCTCGTCGTCGCCGAGGTGGCAGGCCGCCACGAGCGTGCCGAGGTTGATGGGGTCGATGCCGCGCACGTCGCCCAGGTCGAAGACGAGCCGCAGGGGTCGCACCCGGCGCACGGCGTGGACCAGGGTGTGGCGCAGGTCGACCGCATCGTCGGCGCTCAGGACGCCGTGCGGGTGGATCACGAGACTGCCGTCGGGACTGGTTTCTACGTCGACCGTCGTGCCGGCCATCCGTGTCACCTTCCGCTGCCGGGATGGGTTCCGAGCGGTCAAGGGTAGGCGTCACCCGAAGGCCAGTCGACCTCTCGGCAAAAAGTTCACCACATCACGGTGACGTCACGGCCGGTCGCTGGGGGCGCGGCCGACGGCCCGCCGGTCCTGCCGGTCGGTGAGCGGCCAGGGCCGGTGTGACGCGGTGGGTACGCCGAGAGTGTCCAGCCTGCGCAGGATCACTCCCTCGCGCAGCGCCCACGGGCAGATCTGCAGCTCGCGGACGTCCAGCGCCCGCATCGCGGCCCGGGCCACCAGCGCCCCCGCCACGAGCTGGTGGGCGCGGCCGGGGCTGACGCCCTCCAGCGCGGCCAGGTCGGCCGACGCCATCCGGGTGATGAAGCCGTACACCTGGCGCAGCCCGATGTCGGTGAGCAGGCGCGGCGCTCGCGGCCCGGCGCTCGACGGGGCGGCCCCGGCGAGCCGGGCCAGGGAGCGGAACGTCTTCGAGGTGGCGACGGCCACGTCGAACGGGCCGGCCTGCCGCATCTGCCGGGCGATCGGCGCGAGCGCCGCATCGAGGTGTTCGGTGAGGGCCTTGAGCTCGCCCCGGGCGGGTGGGTCGCTGGTCAGGCGTTCACGGGTCAGCCGGCCCGCGCCGAGCGGCAAGGAGAGCGCCACGTCGGGGTCCTCGTCGCGGCCCGCGGCCAGCTCGAGGGACCCGCCGCCGATGTCGAGCACCAGCATCCGCCCGGCGGACCAGCCGTACCAGCGGCGGACGGCGAGGAAGGTGTAGCGGGCTTCGTCCTCGCCGGACAGTGTCTGCAGCCCGACTCCGGTCTCGGCGCAGACCCGGGACAGAACCGCGCCGGAGTTGCCGGCATCGCGCAGCGCCGACGTCGCGAAGGCGAGGAATTCATCGCAGCCCGCTGCGGCCGCGGCTGCCTTCGCCCGCCGTACGGCATTCGCGAGGCGGCCGACCGCCGCTTCGCTGAGCCGGCCGGCCTCGAGGTGCTCGGCGAGCCGCAGATCGGTCTTCTCCGAGTACATGGGATCGGGGTGGCCGCCGCGATGAGCGTCCACAACGAGGAGATGCACGGTGTTCGAGCCGACATCCAGCACGCCGAGCCGCATGACATGGACGCTAACGCCGGGCATCGACAGGTGCCGTGCCCGGCGACGAGTTTCACCCGCCGTTCAGCCGCCGTTCGCCCGGGGCCCATGAACGCACACCGGGGCGGTGCCGGAACTCCGGCACCGCCCCGTGACGGTCATCGAGTGCTGCGGCCGGGGCAGCCGTACGAGCAGGGCGTGGCGAACTGCGCGAAGTGCGGACGGCTCACACCGGCGAAGGCGGTGAACTCGCCGCCCACCGCGATCCTGCCGAGCGCCGGGTGGACGTCCATGCTGAGCACCCCCCACTTGCCGTTGCTCTTCGGGTTCCAGGCCAGCAGCGAGCCGTTGCCGGCGTTCAACGCCTCCAGCTTCGGCTGGCTGCGCAACGTGGCCGGGCACCAGGAGGTCGCGGTGCGCGACGGTACGGGGCAAGCCACGGTGAAGTGCCCGCCGGCGTACACGGTTCCGTCCAGATAGGTGATCGCCTGGATGTCCCCGTCCGTGACCGTGCTCCAGACGAGCTGACCGTCCGGCCGGTACGCGGCCACCCGCCCACCGGGTCCGGCCAGTCCCGCGTACACCTTGTCCGGTGCGACGGTGAGCGCACCGACGGCGTACGGCGCAGCCGGGCGGAAGGTCGGGTCGACCTGGCCGTCGGCGAGCCGGAGGGCGCCGAGCCGGGCCGTGCCTGTGGCCCCGTTGAGGCGCTTGAAGCCGCCGCCGACGTACAGCCGGGAGCCGGCGACGGTCAGCGCCTTGACGCCGCCGTCGGCGCTGCCGACGAACGAGGTGTCCAGCGCGCCGGTGGTCAGGCTGAACGCGGCGAGGTTGCGCCGCGCGCGGTTGTCGACGGAGCTGATGGTTCCGCCGAGGAAGAGCCGGCCACCACCCACCGCGAGCGCGTGCCCCTCCCCCTTGACGGTGTGCTTCAGGGTGCCGACGGCGCCGGTCCTCAGGTTGATGTCGGCCAGCCCGCCGCGCGGCTGGCCGCCCACGGTGGTGAACTTGCCGGTGATGTACAGCGACTGCCCGAACGCGGTCAGCGCCCACACCGTGCCGTTGGTGGCCGGCGCCCAGGGCAGCAGCTCCCCCGTGCGCGCGTTCAGGGCGGCGAGCCGTTTGCGGGGCACCGACCGCCCGTCGACGATGGCGTTGCGGAAACTGCCCGCCACATAGACCGTTGATCCGGCGTACGCGGTGGCGTACACCAGGCCGTCGAAACCGACCGAGGCCGACGGCTTGGCCGACACCAGCGGGGTGGCCGCGACGGCGGCCGTGGGTGTCGCCGTCGTGACGAGCAGGCCGGCGAGCACCAGTCCGAGGTGGCGCCGCCGCGGCAGAGCTTTCCGCGCAATCAAAGCTAATGGCATGAACGCGACGCTAGGTGCCAAAGAGGTACATATCCGGCGAACGGGGAACGTACGCCCTAACGTGCGACAGCCCGCACGTCAGCGGCCGGCGCTATCCAGCGCGTCAGTGGCCAGCTCACGCCCGAGGGCCACCATCTCCGCGGCCCGGTGGAAATCCATCACCCGGCAGGCGTTGACCGGCACCGCGATGCGGACGTCCGGCGGCAGACCGGCCATCCGGTACCGGGCGATCATGTCCTGCATGGCGTCCAGCGAGAACGTGATCACGTCGGCGATCCGCAGGTCGCTCGGCAGCGCGACGTCGGCGCCGAGCTCCCCCGTCACGACCTCCCCGGAATTGCCGGACCGGGCGAACACCTGGCGCAGGCGCTCGTACCAGTCACCGGCCCGCTGGGGCTCCGCGGTGGCGTGCACCGGGCCGGAGGACTCCTGCACCGGACGCGGCGCCTGCAGCGAGACGGCGACCGTCAGGTCGGCAGCGGCCGCGGCGGTGGGCTCGATCGGTACGGGATTGAGCAGACCGCCGTCGGCCAGCAGCCGGCCGTCCACCACCACCGGCGTGATCAGCCCCGGGATGGCGATGGAGGCCCGGATGGCCGAGCGCAGCGAACCCTTCTGGAACCACACCTCGCGGCGAGCCATGAGATCGGTGGCGACCGCCGTATAGGGAATCGGCAGATCCTCGATCTCCGCCCCGGCGAGGAACTCGTTCAGGTGGTTGATGAGGCGGTCGGCGGCCATCGCGCCGGGCGAGGCCCATTTCGGGTCGATGAGGCGCAGGACGTCGCGCTGCTTGAGGGTGACGGCCCACTTCGTGAACTCCTCGAGCCGCCCGGCGGCCAGGACGCCACCCACGAGGGCGCCCATGGAGGAGCCGGCGACCGCGACGATCTCGAACCCGCGTTCCTGCAGGACCTGGACGACGCCGATGTGGGCGAAACCGCGGGCGCCGCCGGACCCCAGCGCCAACGCGACCCGCCGTGGCTGGGACATCAGCCGATGCTAGCCGACGGCGTACCGGCCGCCGGCCATGCCGAGGATCGGCTCCATGCCCGGCAACCGGGCGCGGCACGTCACTCCCGGTCGGTGGTGGCTTCCGCCGTACGCTCGGCCGGGGCGGTGGCGCTCCAGCTGGCCAGCAGCCGCAGCGCCTGCTGAGACGGCGATCCCGTCTTGGCGGTGTAGACGAACAGGGTCTGTTCCGGGTCCTCGGGCAGTTGCAGTGCCTGGAAGTCGATCGTCACGTCACCGACGATCGGGTGACGATAGTGCTTCGCCCCGGACGTCCGGGTGAGGACCTGATGGTCGGACCACCATTGCCGGAACTCTTCGCTCTTGACGGACAGCTCCCCGACCAGGGCCGCCAGGTGCGGGTCGCCGGGGTGCCGGCCGGCGTCTAGGCGCAGGACGGCGACGGTCTCGGCGGCGACCTTCTCCCACTGGGCGTACAGGGCGCGCGCGGTCGGGTCGAGGAACATGAACCGGGCTTTGTTGCGCTGCCCGGCCGGCAGGGCGTTGAAATCGCAGATCAGCGCGCGGGCCATCCGGTTGGCGGCGAGCACGTCCATGCGCCGGCCCAGAATGAACGCCGGCGAGGCGGCGTCGTCGAGGGTCTCGAGCAACTGGTACATGGTCGGGCGCACCCGCTGGGCCCGCGGCGCGGGCGCGCGCCGGGCCCGGCGGGGCTGGGCGAGGTCGAACAGGTGGGCCCGTTCGGTGTCGTCGAGCTGCAGAGCCCGGGCGATCGCGTCGATCACCGTGGCCGACGGGTTGAGGTTGCGGCCCTGCTCCAACCGCACGTAGTAGTCGACGCTCACCCCGGCGAGGGCGGCGAGCTCCTCGCGGCGCAGCCCGGGCACCCGGCGGTCCGGGAAGTCGTCGGTGATGCCGGCAGCGGCCGGGGTCAGCCGGGCCCGGCGGGTGCGGAGGAAGTCCTTGAGGTCGACGTTCTTGTCCACGGTCCCAGTCTCCTCCCGGCGCCGGCCCGGCCGAACGCCCTACCTGGTATCGCCGGTCCTACGCAGCCTGCCGGGTCGGCATGATGGTGATCTGCTGCAGGTTGACGTGCTTGGGCAGGCCGGCGGTGAACGCGACGACCTCGGCGACGTCCTCCGGCGTGAGCCACTGGACGGTCTCCTTCGAGCCGTCCAGCCAGTCGAGGGCGCCCTGGTCGGTGACGTGGCCCTGGAGCTCGGTGCCCACGATGCCCGGCTCGACCGCCGAGACCCGCACGTCCTTGGCGCCCAGCTCGACGCGCAGGTGCCGGGAGAGGTGGGTGATGTACGCCTTGGTCGCCGAATAGACGGCGAAGTTCGGGAAGATGTTCTGCGCGGCGATCGACGAGGTGTTGAACAGGTCGGCCGTACGGCCCTCGCCGGCCGCGGCGACCAGCTGCGGGGTGACTGCGCCGATGGTGTGCATGGCGGAGGTGACGTTCAGATCGATCTGGTGCTGCCACTGGTCGGTGCGCAGCTCCTCGATCGGCGCCGGCAGCATGATGCCGGCGTTGTTGACGACCAGGTCCACGGTCCCGAACGCCGCCTCGGCCTCGGCCACCGCGGTTCGGACGGCGGCGCTGTCGGTGACGTCGGCCGCCACGCCCAGCGCGCTGCCGCCCGCTGCGGTGATCTGGGCGACCAACTCGTCCAGGCGGTCCTTGCGCCGGGCCAGCAGCGTCACCTTCGCGCCCCGGGCGGCCAGCAACACCGCTGTGGCCGCGCCGATCCCACTGGAGGCGCCGGTGACGAACGCGACGCGACCGGCGAGCGGCAGGTTGGCGGGAGCAGTCATGGTGTTCTCCTCGAACAGTGCGACGGTGTCTCCGTCTGCACCCCATGGAACCGCCGGGGAAGCCCTGGTGGGCGTCCCTACCTGGGCCGGTGCTGACCAGGTCCGCCAGTCCTACCCGGGCCGTCCGGGGTGAGCACGCCGTGGGCCCGCGTCGCCTACCGCCGCCCCGTTCCGCCGTACGGCGGGACGGTGTGCAGCACCGCGGTCGGGGCATCGGCCATGCCGCCACCGACCGGCTCGACCAGCGTGTCCGGCTCGTCCGCGCTCTTCCTCCGGCGGATCAGCATCAGCACCAGCGCACCGACACCCGCGGCGACCAGCAACACGCCCAGAATCGTGTACGGCAGCACACTGCCGCCCTCGTCGCCCCCGGTAGCCGTGCTCGCGGGCGGCGTCGCCTCCGCCGGACTCTCCTGCGCCGCCGGCTCCTCCGCCACCTCGGGAGAGCTCGTCACGGCGGTGGGAGTCGGCGGTGTCTTCGACGGGACGGCCACGGCGGCCAGGACCAGGCGCACGGTCGCGGTGCCGCCGGCGGTGGCCTGCACGGTCGCGCGAGCGGTGCGGTAGCCGTCCTTGCCCGCGCCGACGGTGATGAGGCCGGCGGCGATGGGCCTGCTGTCGCTCGACCTGACCGAGAACTTGCCGTCCTTGCCGCTGGTCGTCCGGTAGCTGTGCCCGGCGCTGTCCCGTACGGTCACATCCGCGTTGCGGACCGCCTTGCCGGCGGCGTCGCGGACCCGGCCGGAGACCCGGCTCACCGCCGACGACGGGGTGTCCCCGCCGCGGACGAGGATCTGCTTGTGGTCGAACGCGGTCTGCACGCCGACCCGAACGGAGACCGCGAGGTTGAGGCCGGTCTCCTCACCGGCGCGCACCTGGGGCGCGACAACCGTGGCCTTGAACGTCTCGCTCCGGCCGGGCCCGAGGTCCCGGACCGCGGCACATCCGTCGGTGCACCGAAGGCCGCCGGAGACGGCCACGAAGACCCGCGCGGCCCCGCGCTCGTTGTTCGTGGCCCGGAACCGCACGCGCACCGGCTCACCGGACTTCACGGTGTCCGACGACACACTCTCGATGCGGATCGCGGGCGGGGCAGCCGCCGCGGGCGCCGCGGGCACCGCGAGCGCGCCCCCAAGCAGGGCGATCAGCGCGGCGGCTCGGGCCCACCGGATACGCCTCGTCACGTCCAACCACCTTCCTCACCGCAAGCGACCCGGGTCTTCTCTCCGCAAGCGACCAGGGTCGATGACACCGCCGGACACTATGCCCTGTCGCGGCCGGGTCGCGCGACTTCGCGGTTGTCCACAGGGCGATCGCCGGGTGCCGGCCCGGCGGCATAGGGTCGGCCTGACCGCTCGGACCGCTGCCGAAAGTGAGCCCATGGCCATCGACCTGACCGCCCTCCGGGCGCACTTCCCCTCGCTCGGCCACGGCCTCGCCTTCTTCGACGGCCCGGGTGGGACGCAGACGCCGCGCCCGGTCGCCGACGCCATCGCCGCGACACTGACCGGCCCCCTGTCGAATCGCGGCGTCGTCAGCGTGTCCGAGCTCAACGCCGAACGGGCCGTCGCGGAGTTCCGAGCGGCGTGTGCCGACCTGCTCAACGTGCCCGCCGGCGGGGTCGTGCACGGTCGCAGCGCCACCCAGCTCACGTACGACTTCTCCCGGCACCTGGTCAAGGAGTGGCGCGCCGGTGACGAGATCGTCCTCAGCCGCCTCGACCACGACTGCAACGTCCGGCCCTGGGTCCAGGCCGCCGGGCGCGCCGGGGTGACCGTCCGCTGGATCGAGATCGACCCGGAGACCACGGAGCTCGACCTCGAGGCGTACGAGCGGGTGCTGTCGCCCCGGACGCGGCTGGTGGCGGTCACCGCCGCCTCCAACGTGCTGGGCACGAAACCGCCCGTGCGCCGGATCGCCGACCTGGCGCACGAGGCCGGTGCGCTGGTGTACGTGGACGGGGTCCACTACGCGGCTCACCACCTGGTCGACGTGCCGGCATTGGGTGCGGACTTGTTCGTCTGTTCGCCGTACAAGTTCCTCGGGCCGCACTGCGGTGTGCTCGCGGGTGCGCCGGAGTTGCTCGAGACGCTGCGCCCGGACAAGCTGCTGCCGTCCTCCAACGCCGTGCCGGAGCGCTTCGAGTTCGGCACGCTGCCGTACGAGATGCTGGCGGGCGTCACGGCCGCCGTGGACTTCCTCGCCGCGATGGACCCGGGCACGGGCACCACGCGCAGGGATCGGCTCGCGCGTTCCTTCGGCTCGCTGCACGAAGCCGAGCAGGCGCTGCGGACCAGGCTCGAAGAGGGGCTGCGCGGGCTGGGCGACGCCGTCACCCTGCACTCGAAGGCGGCCGACCGCACCCCGACGCTGCTGATGACCCTCGAGGGGCGCGACGCCCGCGAGGCCCAGCGCCATCTGGCGGCCCGGGACGTGCTGGCCCCGGCGGGGTCCTTCTACGCGTACGAGCCGTTCACCGCGCTGAAGCTGGAGGATCCCGCGCTGCGGGTGGGGCTGGCCCCGTACAACACCGCCGAGGAGGTGGACAGGTTCCTCGACGGGCTGTCGTCCTTTCTCTGAGTCGTCAGTCCTCGGCCGGAAGACGCGAGCCTCGATCTCGATGCGTGCCCGGCCGGCGCTCACCTCGTTCAGCGCCTCGGCGTGGGTCGCGGCGAACGTGGTCAGCCGCGGCAGCGCCGCCGTCATCACGGCGCCGACGGCGTGGGCCCGGCAGCGGGCGTCGGCGGCGCCGGCCCCGCAGCGGACGTCGGCGGCGCCGGCCCGGCGACGCGCGTCGGCGGCGACCTGCGCGCGCCGGTCCTCCGGCTCACCGGTCCCGCGACCTGTCAGGACCACGGCGAGGACGACGGCCAGGCAGGCGTGGAAGGCACGTCCGGAGGTCCATTGCGGGACCGTAACGGCCGGTCGGGCCCATCGAGGTGCAGGCCCGGCCGACCTGTCACCCGAACGGCGGCCACAGCGTCACCTCGGGCCCGGAGCCCGGTCACCGCGCGGCCGCGGTGTCCCGGCCACGGGCAGGCTGACCCGGCCGCCTCAGACGCGTGCGGATCGGCGGCCCCGCAGCACCTCGAGCGCCACCGTGGCGCCCACGCACGCGATCACCACCCCGGCCCAGCCCAGCGCCGCGATCAGCAGGAACGTCAGCCACCAGGCGGTCGCGATGCCGGCCACCATGGCGGCGGGACCCGTCTTCCGCTCGGGGGATGCCCGCTCCACGTCTCCCTCCGCTGTGGACCCACGCGGCACCTCGGCGCAGCGCAGCATGCTGCAGACGTCGCGGATGCCCTCGGTGTCCCAGGCGATCTCCGCGGCGACGCGCTCCACTTCGGGCGAGTCGGCGGTGCCGGTCAACAGGGCGACACCGTTCTGCACCTCCACCGTCAGGCGAGCGCGCCGGGTCGATGGATGGGCACGCAAGCGTTCGGCGACCCGCTGGGTCAGCCGTTTGTCGAGAGTCGCCGGTGGTGTCCGGCCCTGCCGAGGAGAGGCCGGGTCGTCCGGCCACGGCCAGGTCATCATGGCGAAACCCCTTCCGCACGAGCACACTCACCCGGCTTTCACAATCGCAGACCCGAGCGGCGGCGACTCTGCGATGCCATGAAACTTCGATAACGAACCCCGCTCGCTGAATGACAGTTCCATGACAATGGCGAACCGGCTCGATCACGCCTCGGCGCCGGTGGCTGAATTCGCATTCCCGTGTCACCATCGGAGCGTGGACGTGTTGTTGTGGATTATTGCCGCCGCGGCGTTCGCCGTCGCGGAAATCTTCACGGCCACGCTATTTCTCAGCATGTTCTCGGCGGGCGCGCTGGCCGCCGCCGCGGCGGCCGGGCTGGGCGCGCCCGTGGCGGTCCAGGCCGCCGCGTTCGTCGTGGTCTCGGCGCTGACGCTCGTGGTCGTCCGCCCGGCGCTGCGCCGCCGCCTGGGCACCACCGAGCCGGCGCCCATGGGCGTGGAGGCCATGCGGGGCGCCGTCGCCGTCGTCGTCGAACGGGTGGACGCCGAGAACGGCATGGTGAGAATCGACGGCGAGTTGTGGCAGGCGCGGTCCCTGGAAAGCGCCGGCTCCTACCCGCCCGGCGAACGGGTCAGAGTCGTCGACATCGGCGACGGCACCGTCGTGGTCTGGCGTGACGATCTGCTCGGCATCGCCGACGTGCATCCCTGAGCCGCTTCTTCCCGTACCCGAACGAAGGTGAATCACGCACATGGACGCTGCCCTGGGCATCATCATCGCCGTCATCATTCTGTTCACCGTCGTCACTTTGGCCAAGGCCGTCCGAATAGTGCCCCAGCAGCGGATGGATGTGGTGGAACGGCTGGGGAAGTACAAGCGCACGTTGTCGCCGGGTTTGAATCTGCTGGTGCCGTTCGTGGATGCGGTGCGGACCAAGGTCGATATGCGTGAGCAGGTCGTCAGTTTCCCGCCGCAGCCGGTCATCACCTCCGACAACCTCGTGGTCAGCATCGACACGGTGTTGTACTTCAAGGTGGTGGATCCGGTCCGGGCCACGTACGAGATCTCCAACTTCCTGCAGGCGATCGAGCAGCTGACCGTGACCACGCTGCGTAACGTGATCGGGTCGTTGGATCTGGAGCGGGCGTTGACGAGCCGGGAGGAGATCAACCGTCACTTGTCGGGGGTGCTGGACGAGACGACGGGCCGGTGGGGGATCAAGGTGACCCGGGTGGAGATCAAGGCGATCGAGCCGCCGCCGAGTATCCGCGATTCGATGGAGAAGCAGATGCGTGCCGAGCGGGATCGGCGGGCGGCGATCCTGAATGCGGAGGGGCACAAGCAGGCGCAGATCCTGACCGCGGAGGGTGAGAAGCAGGCGGCGGTGTTGCGTGCTGATGGTGACCGCCAGGCCCGGATTTTGCAGGCCGAAGGCCAGGCGAAGGCGATTCGTACGGTGTTCGACGCGATTCATACGTCGAATCCGTCGCAGAAGGTCCTGGCGTATCAGTATTTGCAGTCGTTGCCGCAGATCGCGAACGGCTCGGCGAACAAGGTGTGGATCGTGCCGACCGAGTTGACCAAGGCCCTGGAGGGTCTGGGTGGTGCGCTGGGCGGGCTGGCGAACATGGCGGGGGATCAGCCGTCGGCGGCAGTGGATGCCGGTGCGGTCGAGCGTGAGGCCCAGGCGGCGGCGCAGGCGGCTGCCGCGGAGGCCGAAGCGGTCAACGAGCAGGTCCGGGTCGCTGAGGCTCAGGTCTCCGGCGACGGCAGCACCAAGGGCCTCCTCGCACCGGAACCGGCCCGGGAGCTGCACGCCGGAAGCCCGGACGGGCCCTGACGACCGGACGCCGTCAGGCCTCTCGGCAGCACCTCGGCCCAGCCGTCATGGCCCAACGGATTCTCCGCCGCTCAGGCCGGCGGTGAGCACGGCGATCCCACGGTGGTCCCCCACGGCGACCACCGTGTCGTCGTGGCGCAGCAGGAACTCCGGCCCGGGTGCGGCGGTCACCCGGGAGCCCCGGATCACCGCGACGATCGCGGTCCCGGCCGGCGTCCCGGCCCGGGCGTCGGCGAGCGGGCAGCCGTCGTACGGTGAGCCGACCGGCACCCGGATCCGCGCCGCGGTGACGCCGTCGATGCGCTGTTCCAGCTCGCGGATGTGGTCGATGGTCACGGTGGCGTCGAGCAGGTCCGCGACGCTGTGCGCCTCGGCGGGGTCCAGGTGCAGCGTGTACGCGACGTCGTCCGGATCGCCGGGGTCGTACACGACGACGTCGCGGCACCCGTCGAGATGCGTGATGACGCCGAAGCGCTGTCCGGCCGTCGTGTCCGCGGTGTGCCGTACGCCCACGCCCGGCAACGCGGTGCGTTCGATGTTCATGTCCGCCCTCCGATCGGTTGAGCGTTGGTGTCGGGTGAGCGATGCGGCCGGTCGTCCGGCCGGTGATCAGGCGACGGCAGCGCATCGGCGGGTCCGAGGCGGGGCAAGGCCGGCGTGACGGCAGCCGACCGGCGCGTGGAACGTGGTGGCGCATCGGGGGTCGCCGGTCTCGCCGTGCCAGCGGGCCAGGCGTCCCGCGCGGCCGACCGCGCGAAGGCGTTGTTCCACGGCCTGCCGCGTGTGGTGCGTGGCGATCAGCAGCAGCTGGTCGCCGGCCCGCAGATAGGTGTCCCGGTCGGGTACGAAGCTGGCGCCCTCGCGGACGATCAGCGTGATCGCGGACGGCGGCGGGAGCCGCAGTTCGAAGATCGCCACGCGGTGCAGCCGGGAGCCGCGCGGGATGGTGATGGTGAGCAACGCCGCGCCGAGCACCTCCAGCGGTGCGGTCTCGACGTGCAGCTCCCGCGGCTCGTTCGAGCGGACGAGGCCCAGCCGCCGGGCCAGCCACGGCAGGGTCGGCCCCTGGACCGGGTGAAGATGACGACGAGGACGAACACGACGTTCATCAGCTCGCGGCTGCCCGGTACGCCGGCCACGATCGGGAACGTGGCCAGCACGATCGGCACGGCGCCGCGCAGTCCGGCCCAGGAGACGAATCCCTGCTCGCGCCAGGGCATCCGGAACGGCAGCAGGCACAGCACGACCGATACCGGCCGGGCCAGGAACAGCAGCACCGAGCCGATCACCAGCGCCGGGAGCACCGCGGCGGGCAGCTCGCCGGGGCCGACGAGCAGGCCGAGCATGACGAACAGTCCGATCTGGGCGAGCCAGCCGCAGCCCTCGGCGAACGAGTTGATCGCGTTGCGGTGCGGCAGGCCGGCGTTGCCCAGGACGATTCCCGCCAGGTACGCCGCGATGATGCCGCTGGCGTTGACCGCACCCGCGGCGGCGAACGCGAGGATGCCCCACGCGAAGGTGACCAGCGGGTACAGGCCCGTAGCGGGCAGCGCGATGCGCCGCAGCGTCATCGATCCGAGCCGGCCCAGCATCAGACCCGCCCCCGCGCCGACGATCAGCTGGTAGGCGACGTCGCCGAGGATCGCGCCCGGCCCCGGCAGGTCGGTGACGGCGGTGCTGAAGACGAGCACCAGGATGATCGTCGGGGCGTCGTTGAAGCCGGATTCCGCTTCCACCATGCCGGTGACCCGCTTGGGCAGCGGCAGCGCCCGCAGCACCGCGAACACCGCCGCCGCGTCGGTGGAGGACACGATCGCGCCCAGCAGCAGCGCCAGATGCCAGTCGACGCCCAGCAGCAGGTGCGCGCCGGCGGCCGTGACGATCACCGAGATGGCGACCCCGGCGGTGGCCAGCAGCCCGGCCGGCAGCAGCAGGCTGGGCAGTCCGAGCCGGTTGGCGAAGCGCGCCCCCGCGATGCTGGCCAGCAACGCCGCGCCGGCGACCAGCAGCACCAGGTACAGCTGGGTCAGGCTCACCGCATCGTCCCCGGCGGCGCCGCCCCTGAACACTGCCGCTCCGTGCGGTGCACCGACGACGCGGTGCGGGCTCGCATGCCCGTCGAAGCCTCCTTCGGGTCACTCGCGGCGATACCGGTCGGCCGATGCAGACGGGTGCCGCAGTCTGCTCATCCTGGCGTGGGCCCGGCGCCCGCATCATCGGTGCTGACCCCCATATCGTCGAGCGCATGAGGGCCGGCCCGGATGGACCGCCCGGCACCGGGCGGCCCAGCATGGAGGTCCGCCACCAGATACCGGAGGTCTCCGCGCGTGTCCCTGTTCTGGCGGATCTTCACGCTCAACGCCGCCGTCCTGGTCGCCGCCGCCGGCGTGCTCCTGCTGGGCCCGCTCACCGTCTCCACCCCGGTGCTGCTGACCGAGGCGGCCGTCCTGGCCGTGGGCTTGGCCGCGATGCTGATCGCCAACGCGCTCCTGCTCCGCGTCGGCCTGCGCCCCCCTCGACCGGCTCAGCGGCACCATGAACACCATCGACCTGCTGCGGCCCGGCCATCGTCTGCCCGTCACCGGCCGGGCCGGGATCGCGGACCTGATCCGTACGTTCAACGCCATGCTCGACCGGCTGGAGCGCGAGCGGGCCACCAGCGCGGCGCGGGCGCTGTCGGCGCAGGAGGCGGAACGCCAGCGCATCGCGGCTGAGCTGCACGACGAGATCGGCCAGACGCTCACGGCGGTGCTGCTCGAGCTCAAGCGGGTGGCCGATCACGCACCGCCGCCGGCCCGTGACGAGCTGCACGAGGTGCAGGAGACGATCCGTACCAGCCTGGACGAGATCCGTCGCATCGCCCGCCGGCTGCGCCCCGGCGTGCTGGAGGAACTGGGGCTCGTCAGCGCTCTCAAGGCGCTCGCGGCGGAGTTCTCCACGGCCGGGCTGACGGTGCGCCACGCCCTCGACGGCGACCTGACCGGCCTCGGCCGGGACGTGGAGCTCGTGCTCTACCGGGTGGCCCAGGAAGGGCTGACCAACGTCGCCCGGCATGCCCGGGCCCGGGCGGCCGACCTGCGGCTCAGCTGGACCCCGGACGGGGTCGACCTGCGCATCCGCGACGACGGCACCGGCCTGCGCGGCGCGGCCGAGGGCGCCGGCATCCAGGGCATGCGCGAACGGGCCCTGCTCATCGGCGCCGAGTTGTCGGTCGGCCCGGCGGACGGCACCGGCACCGGCACCGAAGTCCACCTGCGCGTACCGGCATCCGACGAGGACAGGTGATCATGCCGCAGCCGACCCGCATTCTGCTCGCCGACGACCACGCCCTGATCCGTCGTGGCGTCCGGCTCATCCTCGACGGCGAACCCGATCTGACCGTGGTCGCCGAGGCGGCCGACGGCGCCGAGGCCGTCGATCGCGCCCGCGCCACCGGCCCCGACCTGGCCGTCCTCGACATCGCCATGCCCCGCCTCACCGGCCTGCAAGCCGCGCGAGAGCTCACCCGGACCCTGCCCGGCCTGCGCATCCTCTTCCTCACCATGTACGACAACGAGCAGTACTTCTTCGAGGCCCTGCGGGTGGGCGCGGCCGGGTACGTCCTCAAGTCGGTGGCCGACCGCGACCTGGTGGAGGCGTGCCGGGCGGCGATGCGCGACGAGTAGTTCCTCCACCCCGGGGCCGAGACCGCCCTGATGCGCACGTACCTGCAGCGGGTCAGGCAGGGCGACCCGCTGCCCCCGCGGGCCGTCACCGAGCGGGAGGAGGTCCTCAAGCTCGTCGCGGAGGGCCACTCCACCAAGGAGATCGCCGAGATGCTGTTCATCAGCGTCAAGACGGTGGAGCGGCACCGGTCCAACATCCTGCAGAAGCTGGGCCTGCGGGACCGGCTCGAGCTGACCCGGTACGCCATCCGAACCGGCCTCATCGAGCCCTGACCGGTCAGGGCTTCAGCGTCACCACGAGCGTGTGCCGCCCCGGCCCGGTCGAGGTGGTCAGCTCGTCGCCGCGCGCGGTGGGCACCCGCCGCACCGGAACCGGGCGTCCGTCCAGGGTCACCGTCGCCACGGTCGCGCCGTCCGGCAGGACGGTGCCGAGGGTCAGTCGCGCGGGTACCGCCGCGTCGACGGAGACCGACAGGACCTTCCCGCGGCTCGCCGCCCGCACGTCGAGGTGCCCGGAGCCGACCCGGATGTCCGACCCGGCGATCCGCCGACCGGCCGGGATCAGCGGCACCACGGACAGCCGCCCGTTGCCCAGGTCCGGCGCGACGCCGAGCTGCTGGTGGACCACCGGCCACAGCACGCCGTACGCACCCCAGGCCTGCAGCACGCTGGAGCGGCTCAGGAAGTCCTTGCTCAGGTTCGAGCCGAAGTCCGGCGACGGCAGGATCTCCGGCATCGCCCCGGGCATCTCCCACATGCCCGGGTCGAGCTGGCTGCGCGCGTTCGCGGTGGTGTAGCGCTGCTGCTGGGCCATGCGGCCGTAGTTGCCCTCGGCCACCGCCATGATGGCGTTGCCGAGCGAGAAGACGCTCCGCTCGGACGGTACGGCGGAGAGCACGCTGTCGCACGAGGGCCCCGGGTTGCCGGCGGGATCGCTGGTCGGCCCGGTTCCGGTGTGGAAGAGGCCGGAGTCGCCGGTGAAGCAGTCCCGTTCCCGCTGGGTCAGCGCGACCGCGCTGGGGAACTTCACCGTCTCGTCGGTGTTGCCGGCGTCGGCGTTGACGCCGTAATAGACCTGCCCGTCCGGGGTGACCTCGTGCACGACCTTGCCGGAGCGGTCGTTGGCGATCTCGCTGAGGTCGCGCAGTGTCCGCAGGTGGTCCTCGACGGCCGCGAACTGTCCCGCGGCCACGGCGGCGAACGCCGTGTACTCGCCGTCGGTGGCGAAGATCCACGGGTAGTCGGGCCAGCCGGCGCCGATCCAGCGGGCCCGGCCCACCACGCCGGCCGGCGGCGGGTGGGCGGTGCCCTGGTTGCTGGCGAAGACGTGCAGGTCCCGCGATTCCTGGACGGAGTCGGCGAGGTTCTGCTTCGACCACTCGACGCTCTGCTGCAGGAGCCGGTCGCCGGGCAGGTCCACCCGGCTGTGCCGGGCGACCGCCGCCCGCGCGGCCGTCTTCGCGGCCAGCGCGCCGTCCGGGTCCCGCAGCGCCCGGGCCAGTTCCGCCCGCGCGGGTGCGAGGCCCTGGTCGGAGCCCGCGACCGCGAACCAGACCGTACGCGCGGAGCCGCCGGCCGTGACGTCGTAGGCGAGCCGGCCGCCCGTACCCCGGCCGTCAGGTCCGTCGTCGCAGACCGCCGGCGCCGGATCGCCGCAGATGACGCCGGCCTGCGGTCCGCGCAGGCCGGGGCCGAGCGCGTGCCCGGCCGGGGTCAGGCTGCTGCCCACCAGCGCGGCCCAGTCGTGCGGCCGCGCGTTCGCGACCGGTGGCGTGCCCCGGTCCCGGAAGACCAGGTTGCGGCCGTCGAAGGAGCCGGTGTCGGGCAGGTTGGCGGCGGCCTGACCGGGGGTCGTGAAACCCCACGGGTACGCGGACAGCAGCTCGGAGTGCGCGTCCACGGTCAACCGCACGGTGCCGGCTCCGGCCGGGAACCGCAGCCCGATGAGCGCGGCCCGCCCGCCGTCCGGCACGACGTCGACGCGCTGGACGGTCAGCCCACCCGGCCCGGCCAGGCTCATGGTCGTGTACCCGGCGCCCGTGGTGAACCGGCGGGCCTTCAGCCACGTCCCGTTCACACCGAACCAGATGCCGTCCAGCACCTTGATCGGCGGCGTCCAGAAGCCGCCCATCTCGCCGCGGATGTGCCAGCCGGTGGCGGGATAGGTCGCGTCGGCGGCGCCCACTTCGTACATCCGGCTCCCGGTGACCACGAAGCGGCGGTCACCCAGCCGGGTGGTCTCCGCCGGTCCGGCCCGGGTCGCATCGGCGGAAGCCGCCGGCGCGTACCCCGCCAGACCGATGACAGTGCCGGCCACAACGGCCGCGGCGAGGCTCCGCCGGACGTGACGTTCCATCGGCACGCTCCCGGATTGAAATCCGCTGATGTCCCTCGGACCGACCCTCGTCCGCGGAGCCGCGCCGGCACATCCCCCGATCGGACACGAGCGGGAGCCGCGCCCTCATCCCTTGACCGCTCCGGTGAGGCCGCCGACGATGCGGCGTTCGAAGAGGCTGAAGAAGACCAGCGCCGGGATCATCGACAGCGAGGTGAAGGCCAGGACCTTGGCCGTGTCCACCGAGTACTGGGACGAGAAGGCCTGGACGCCCAGCGGCAGGGTGAAGGTGTCCTGGTCGTTCAGGATGAACAGCGGTAGCAGGTAGCTGTTCCAGCTGCCGATGAAGGCGAGGATGCCGGTGGTGATCAGGCCGGGCACCGACAGCGGGAGCACCATCCGCCAGAAGAAGCCGAGCCGGCTGCAGCGGTCGATGGCCGCGGCCTCCTCGATCTCCTTGGGAATGGCCCGCAGGAACGGGACCAGGATGATGATCGTGGTCGGCAGGGCGAAGGCGATCTGCGGCAGGATCACGCCGGGCAGCGTGTTCACCAGCCCGAGATTCTTCACCAGGATGAACAGCGGCGTGATGGCGACCGTCACGGGGAACATCAGGCCCGAGGCGAACAGCGCGTACATCGCTCCGCGGCCGCGGAATCGGTAGCGCGCCAGGACGTAGCTCGCCATGACGCCCAGCACGACGACGGCGACCGTCGTGACCAGGGCCACGATGGTCGAGTTGCCGACCTGGCGCCAGAACGTGTCGCTCGTCAGCACATCGGTGTAGTTGGCGGTCACCCACGGGCGCGGCAGGCCCGCGGGGTCGGTGATGATCTGCGAGTTGGTGCGGAAGCCGCCGACGATGATGTAGAGGACGGGTCCGAGCATGACACCGATCAGCATGAGCGCGGCGGCGTAGACGACCGGGCTGCCCCAGCGAGTGTCGTTGCGGGCCATGGCTACTGCCCTTCAGTGAGCGCGCCTTCGGTGTCCCGGCGCAGGACGAAGCGCTGGTACACGAGGGCGATGACCAGTGAGATGACGAAGAGCACGACGGCCACCGCGTTGCCGTACCCGTAGTTGGCCGCGTTGCGTCCCTCGACGACCATGTACGTCGCCATGGTGGAGGTGCCCGCGGTCGACGCGACGTACTGACCCCAGATGATGTAGACGAGGTCGAACAGCTGCAGCGCGCCGATGATCGACAGGAAGGCCCAGATCCGGATCGTCGGCCCGAGCAGCGGCAGGGTGATCCGCCGCTGGATCTGCCAGTACGAGGCCCCGTCGACGGCCGCCGCCTCGGACAGCTCCTCCGGGATGTTCTGCATGCCCGCCAGGAAAAGGATCACCGCGAACCCGACGTACTTCCAGGTGAGGATGAACATCAGGGTCCAGATGGCGAGGCTGCGGTCGGCGAGCCAGTCCTCGGCCAGGCCGCCGAGGCCGATGGACCGCAGCACGTCGTTGACCGCGCCGCCCGCCTGCAGCATGAGGGCCCAGGCCGTGCCGACGATGACCTCGGCGATCACGTACGGGACGAAGATGAGCACCCGGATGACCGACTGACCGCGGACCTTGCGGTTGAGCAGCAGCGCGAGGCAGACGGCGATCGGGCCCTGCAGGACCAGCGACAGCACCACGATCTGACCGTTGTGCCACAGCGCCTGGTGGAACGAGCTGTCCTGCAGGATGGTGCGGTAGTTGTCGAGGCCGACGAAGTCGGTCGGCACCCCGTAGCCCTTCCACCGGTAGAAGCCGTAGTACGCGGCCATCACCACCGGGAAGATCACGAAGCCGACGAACATCAGGAGCGCGGGTCCGGACAGCGCCGCGATCTCCAGACGCTGGGCCCAGCCGATTCCACGCCGGCGGGGACGCAACGGAGGGGGCGCCTGCCCGCTTCCCCCGTCGCGTACCCGGTTGCCGGACGCGTTCTCGGTGACCGCTGTGCTCTCGCCACCGATGTCGCTGATCATGGCTCGGCTACCCTCAGCCCTTCTTGGCTGCGTCGTTCACGGCCTTGATGATCCCGGCGACGTCACCCTTGCCGGCGAGCAGATTGACGACCCCGACGTTGAGCGCGTTGCCCACGCTCTGGCCGTACACCGTGTCGAGCCACTGCGAGACGTACGGCGCCTTGTTGTACGCGTCGAGCACCGCCTTGAGGTAGTCCTCGGTGACCGCACCCTGCGCCTGCTTGCTGACCGGGATGGCGTTGAAGGCCTTGTAGTACGCCTCCTGCACGTCCTTGGTGAGGATGTAGTTGAGGAAGTCGGTGCACTCCTTCGGCGCCTGGGCCGAGCAGGAGTAGCCGTCCGCGCCGCCCATGATCGCGGCGGGGTCGCCCTGTCCGCCCGGAACCGCGGGGAAGGGGAAGTAGCCGAGGTCCGGCAGCGGCTTCGCGTCCTTGGTCAGCGAGGCGATGACACCCGGGTCCCAGGCGCCCATCAGCTCCATGCTCGCCTTGTGGTTGGCCACCAGGCCCGCCGAGCTCCCCGCGCCCTGCTGCGCGGAGGTGGTCAGGAAGCCCTCGGCGAAGGGCTTCGTGGCGGCGAAGGCCTGGAGGTCCTCGCCGGCCTTGGTCCAGCACGGGTCGGTGAAGGTCTTGTCCTTGGCGGCGGCGTCGAGCGTCGCCTTGCTGCACGCCCGCAGCGCGAAGAAGTAGTACCAGTGCGCGGCCGGCCAGGCGTCCTTGGCGCCGAGCGCGATCGGCGTGCCGTTGGCCTTGAGCTTCGTCACGGCCTGGTTGAGCTCGTCCAGCGTGGCCGGTGGCGCCGTGACGCCGGCCTTGCGGAAGATGTCCTTGCTGTACCAGAAGCCGCCGGGCAGGATCGCGACCGGCACGGCGTACGCCTTGCCGCCGACCTGGCCGGTCTGCAGGGCCGCCTCCCCCACCGCCTGCTTGGTCTCGGCGCTGATGTCGTCGGTGATGTCCTTGAGCTGGCCCGCCTCGACCATCGCGGCCATCTTGCCGCCGCCGCGCTGCAGGAAGATGTCGGGCGCGGAGCCCGAGTTCAGCGCGGTCTGCAGCTTGCCGTCCAGGTCCTCGTTCTGGACCTGCTGAATCTTGATCTTCACCTTCGGGTGGGCGGTCTGGAAGTCGGCGACCGTCTTGTCCCAGAAGGCCTTGCCGGGCCCGGTCGTGGCGTTGTGCCAGAACTGCATCGTGACGGTGCCGCCCGAGCCGGAGCCGTCGTCGTCGCCGCTGCAGGCGGACAGGCCCATGGCGCTCAACGCCACCACGGCGGTCACTGCGAGGGTCCTGATAGGTGCCATGAGCCCACCTCTCGATACCGGAAGTTTCGGAATAGTTCCGATAGATGGCGCTCAAACTAAGGAGCAATTCACGAGGATGTCAAGGCATTGGCCGTGATCATTGGTAACACGTGCGTAACGGCGGGCTGCCCTATAGTGACCAAAAGTGCTACCGATGGTCGGAACTTTCACGGAAGTTTAGGAGGACGGCATTGACCTCAGCCGAGTTCGGCCACCGTTTCGGCGATGTGGTGCTCACCGTGCTGGACGGCGAGGGCCGACCGCTCGATGACCGCGACGTCGTCGTCGAGCAGCGCGCTCACGCCTTCGCGTTCGGCAACATCGGCTTCGACCTGGTCGCCGTGGCGAACGGGGAAGCGGCATCGCCGGGGCTCGCCGACCTGTGGTTCGGCATCTTCAACACGGCGACGCTGCCGTTCTACTGGGGACTTTTCGAACCCGAGCGCGGCCGTCCCGACACGAACCGGCTGCGTCGAGCCGCTCAGTGGTTCACCGACCACGGCTGCCGGGTCAAGGGGCATCCGCTGCTGTGGCACACGCTGGCCCCCGACTGGTTGCGGGATCTGCCGACCGACGACGTCGAGGCGGAGGTCCGCGCCCGGATCAGGCGGGAGGTGGCCGGCCTCGCGGACGTCGTACGGACCTGGGACGCGATCAACGAAGCGGTGATCATGCCGGTGTTCCGCAACGAGCCGCACCGCAACGCGATCACCCGGCTGGCCTGGGAGCGGGGCCGGATCGCGACCGTACGCCTCGCATTCGAGGAGGCCCGCGCGGCGAATCCCGCGGCGACTCTCGTGCTCAACGACTTCGACATGTCCTCGGCGTACGAATGTCTTGTCGAGGGTGTTCTCGAGGCCGGCATCCGCATCGACGCTCTCGGGCTGCAGAGTCACATGCATCAGGGCTATTGGGGTGAGGAGAGAACGCTCGCGGTGCTGGACCGGTTCTCCCGCTACGGGCTGCCGATTCACATGACCGAGACGACGCTGGTGTCCGGCCACCTGATGCCCGCCGACATCGAGGATCTGAACGATTATCAGATCCCGTCGTGGCCCTCCACGCCTGCGGGCGAGGAACGGCAGGCCGACGAGATCGTGCGGCATTACCGCACGCTGCTGTCGCATTCCTCGGTTCAGGCGATCACCTATTGGGGATTGACGGACGCCGACGCCTGGCTCGGCGCACCATGCGGCCTCGTGCGGGCCGACGGCACGCCGAAGCCGGCGTACGAGGCGCTGCGGGAGCTCGTGAGGGAACGGTGGTGGCTCCCTCCGACGAACCTGCGGACCGACGAGGCCGGGCGGGTCACGGTACGCGGCTTCCCCGGCGACTATCGGGTGGACTGCGCGGGCCGCACGGCGTCCTTCACGATCGCCGTGCCCGGCGAGGCGGAGACCTCCGTGCGGCTCGAGCGTCAGTCCGCGCGGTAGACGGCCCGGTCGAAGTCGGCGTAGCCGCCGTCGGCGCCGAGATCCTGCACCCAGAGCCCGACGAACGCGCCGGTGAAGCCCCAAGCCTCCGGTTCGCCCGGCACCATCGTCACGGCGTACTCGTCGGACAGCGTGGTGGCGTCGAAGGTCCGGCCGAGCTCGTGCCACCCGGTCCCGGCGCCCGGGTCCGTGGTGTACGCGAACGTCAAGGCCGGACCGTCCAGCCGCAGGCGCAGGCCCAGCCGCCGTACGTCACCGAGCGCGACCCGCGTGCCCGGCGCGACGGTGACGCGCCCGCTGTCGCAGCAGAGCACGTCGAGGACCCGCGCGCCGTCGTCGTCGGCGGTCACGTGCAGGTAGTACCAGTTGCGGCAGTTGTAGTACGCGGTGATCCCGGCCAGCTGGCGGAAGGTGGCGGGCTCGAACTCACATGTCGCCTCGAACGTGCACCGCTCGGCCGTCACCCGGCGGGCGACGAGGCTCGGGCGGTGCCGGGCCATCGGCGACTGGCCGCCCTGTATCCGCAGGTGTGACGCGCGGGTGGACAGGTCGATCCAGTCGGGGGTCGCCGGGCGGCGCAGCGTCGACCAGTTCACGCCGAGCACGGGGGCGTCGAAGTGGTCGTCCTCGCACTGTTCGGACGAGGGCGGCGCCGGGCTCACGGGCGTGACGCCGGTGGGCGCCGGGACCTGCACCGCCGGTACGCCGTCGGGGATGCACGGCCATCCGCCGGCCGGCCAGTCCACCCGCTGCAGGGCGGCCTCGCGGCCGAGGACGCACCGGCCCGACGCCGGGTACGGCCGGGCGACCAGGTGCGCCAGGTACCACTCGCCGGCCGGCGTCTGCACCAGGCTGCCGTGCCCGGCCTTCTGCAGCTCCAGGTCCGGGCGCCCGGCCGAGGTCAGCAACGGGCCGGCCGGATCCACCTCGTACGGCCCGAGCAGGCTCCGGGACCGGGCGACGGTGACCTGATGCGTCAGGCTCGTGCCGCCCTCCGCCGTGACGAGGTAGTACCAGCCGTCCTTGCGGTACACGTTGGGCGCCTCGGTCAGCCCGGCCTCGGTGCCCTCGAAGATCAGATGGTCCGGACCGACCAGGCGGCGTTCGCGACGGTCGTACTGCTGGATCGAGATGCCCGCGAACCGGTTCCGGCCGGGCCGCCAGTCGGCGCGCATCGACAGCATCCAGGTCGTGCCGTCCTCGTCGTGGAACAGCGACGCGTCGAAGCCGCGGCCGTGCAGGACCACCGGGTCGGACCAGGGTCCGTCGATGCCGGGCGCGGTGACCAGGTAGTTCTGCGGGTCCCAGTAACCGGAGGCGAACGTGGCGACGTCGGTGTAGAGCAGATGGAACAGCCCGTCGGCGTAGGAGAGGCTGGGGGCCCAGATCCCGCACGAGTCCGCGGTTCCGGCGAGGTCGAGCAGCCGCCGCTCGGTGAGCACGCCGCCGAGCGGCTGCCAGTCCACCAGGTCGGTCGAGTGGTGCACCCGTACGCCCGGGTACCACTCGAAGGTCGACGTGGCGATGTAGTAGTCGGAACCGGCCCGCACTATCGAGGGGTCCGGATGAAATCCCGGCAGCACCGGGTTGCGGATCATCCGGTGGCCGGTCCCACCGTCACCGGCGGTGGAGACCGCGGGCTTGGCGATCGTCATGGAGGTCCTTCTGCTGAAGGTGGCGCGGCGGCCGGGACCGCCGCGCCACAGCTACGGGTGTCGGAAGAGGTGCCGGGTCAGCCGGCGCGGCAGGTGATCGTCGGCCACGTCCAGTTGCCGTTGGCCATGATCGTTACGCCGAAGTTGTTGCCCGAGCCGTTCGGCCGGGCGGTGACGGTCCCCGTCGTGCCGCTGACCGAGGCGTTCCAGCTGTTCTGCAGGCTCTGGCCGCCGTTGAGGTTGAGCTGGACGGTCCAGTTGTTCGTGCCGCTGACCGCGACGTTGAGGTTGAACCGGTCGCCGAACTGCTGGCCGGCGGACAGGGTCGCGTTGCAGTTGCTGCCGCCGCCCGGCGGCGGGGTGGTCGGGTCGGTGGGGGTCGTGCCGCCGCCGGTGCCCTCCCGGACGGTGATGTCCGAGCTGCCCTGGCTCTGGTAACCCTCGGTGGCCATGATCTGGTACGCCCAGCTGGTGCCGAGGTTCAGGCCGGCCCGCGCCCACGCGTCGAAGTGGTTGGCGGTGGTGATGGTGCCGCTGCTGCGCTTCTGCTGGCGGACGCTCCAGTACTGGTAGAACGTCTGGGTGCCGTCGATCGACGGCTGGTTGACCCGCTGGGTGCGCAGGATGTCGTACGTGCCGCCGTCGGTGGTGACCGTGCCCAGGTGCTGGGCGCCGCTGCTCGGGTTGTAGCTGCCGAAGTTCTCCACGACGTAGTACTCGATGAGCGGGTTGCGCGTCCAGCCGTACAGGGCGAGGTAGGTGTTGTTGTTCCCCGGGTTGTAGCTGCCCGAGTAGGTGACCGTCCGGCGCGAGCCGGTGGCCCAGCCCTTGCCGCCGACCCAGTTGTTCGTGCTGCGGTCCCAGCTGCTGGAGTACCGGCCGTCGGCGCGCAGCGTCATGCTCGCGTTGCCGCTGTCCTTCCAGAACGAGAAGTAATACCCGTTGTGGGTGCCGGTGGTGTTCGAGCTGACGGTCCGGTCGGCCTCGGCGTGCGCGACGCCGGCCATCGTGACTCCCGAGACCGCCATCGCCACGGTGCACGCGGCGGCGGCGAGCAATCGGATGCGGCCGCGTCGGCGACGCGGGGGAGCGAGATCTGCGGTCATGTGAGTGCTTCCTCCTCATGAAGGGCCGCGGGGGGACAGCCCCCACGGGCACGCCGGACGCCGCCGGGACAGCGGCGTCGTGCCTCGTGGCGGGGGTGACGACATTCAAGTGCGTCATTGCGGATCGTGGCCCGTCGCGCGCCGCCTTGTCAATTACTTTCGGAAATGTTCCGGAAACGAAGATCTCGATCGTCGGGCGGCGAACTCGCCATCAGAGCAGCTCAAGCCGGGTTTTCGAAGCCTCTGGCGAAGCGCATGATCCACCGCTTTGTTTCGCCCAGATAGCACAGGAGCAGGCTGGACTGAAACTTCCAGAATCGTCGCCGGCCCCCGGTCACCCGGCGGCAACCCCGCGGCCACGTGCGTCGGGCAGCCTCGCGGCATGCGCCGTACCGCAGGCATCGCCGCGCTCGCCACCCTCAGCACCACCGTCGCCGCCCCCGCGCAAGCGGGGCGACCGGCCGAGGACACCCGTGAGGTCATCGCCGCCGCCGAGACGCCCGCCCTCTTCGACGACGCCGGCGGCGACGCGGACGCCGACGACCCGGCGATCCGGGTCGACCGGGCCGACCGCGCCCGGAGCCGGATCATCGGCACCGCGAAGAACGGCGGGCTGCGCGTCTACGACCTGTCCGGGCGGGAGGTGCAGTCGATCACCCCGCCGGCCGGCGGCCGTTTCAACAACGTGGACCTGGTCTCCGGTCTCGGCGGGCAGGATCTGGCCGTCGTCACCGACCGCGGCTTCGGCGGCCGCATCCGCGCCGACGCCGAGGGAGTGACGATCTATCCGACCGGCCGCCGGTCGGGCTACCTGATCGTCTCGAGCCAGGGCGACAGCCGCTTCTTCGTGTACGACCGGCGCACCAACCGCCCGGTGCGCAGCTTCCGGGTGGTCGACGGCCCGTACGCCGACGGCGTGCAGCACTCCGACGGCGCCGCCGCCACCGCGGCCGCCCTGCCCGGCCACCCGCGCGGGATTCTCGTGCTGCACGACGGCGAGAACACGCCGGATCCGGGCCGGGCCGGCACCGACTTCAAGATTGTCGACTGGCACACGCTCGGGCTGCGGTAAGGTCGCCACCATATCGACGTACGCCGATTCTTAACCGGGCGGCAACGTCGTGTGCGTACCCGCTTGCCCCGCCCGCGTGAGGATGCTGCCATGGCATTTCGGCGTCTCACGGTCGCTGCCGCGACCCTCGCTCTGGTCGGTGCCGGGCTCACCGCCGCGGCCCCGACGGCCCAGGCCGCCACGAGCGTGCCCCGCTTCGACCACATCGTCCTGGTGATGTTCGAGAACAAAGCGAGCTCGC
Source organism: Actinoplanes sp. NPDC049316 (assembly GCF_040677315.1). Classification (NCBI taxonomy): domain Bacteria; kingdom Bacillati; phylum Actinomycetota; class Actinomycetes; order Micromonosporales; family Micromonosporaceae; genus Actinoplanes; species Actinoplanes sp. NPDC049316. Next base: position 117,241 of record NZ_JBFAQM010000004.1, read on the forward strand.
AGATCACCGCCTCCAGCGCCCCCTACTTCCGGTCCCTGGCCACGCAGGGCGCGAGCTTCTCGCAGTCCTATGCGATCACCCATCCCAGCCAGCCCAACTACATCGCCCTGTTCTCGGGCTCGACCCAGGGCGTCACCAACGACGACTGTCCGAAGACGTTCAGCGGCAACAACCTCGGCGCCCAGCTGATCGGCGCGGGGCTCACCTTCACCGGCTACTCGGAGTCGATGCCGTCGAACGGCTACACCGGCTGCTCCAGCGGCACGTACCGCCGCAAGCACAACAGCTGGGTGGACTTCAGCAACGTCCCGGCGGCCGGCAACCTCACGTACGCCGCCTTCCCGGGCAGCGCAGACTACGCGTCGCTGCCCACGGTCGCGTTCGTGACCCCGAACATGTGCAACGACATGCACGATTGCTCGATCGGCACCGGGAACACGTGGCTGCAGAACAACCTCGACGCGTACGCGCAGTGGGCGAAGACGCACAACAGCCTGCTGATCGAGACCTTCGACGAGGACAACTCGCTCTCGCTCAACCACATCTACACGACGTTCGTGGGCGCGCACGTCCAGCCGGGCACGTACTCCACCAAGATCACGCACTACACGGTGCTGCGGACCATCGAGGCCGCGTACGGCCTGAGCGCGCTCGGCGGCGCCGCCGGCGTCTCCCCCATCACCGACGTCTGGAACTGATCACACCGTGTATCTCGCCTCCGTGGACCGCCGGGCCACGCCGGCCCGGTCTCGGACCACGAAGGTCGCCGGCAACGTGCTCGCGCTGGGCGCCGTCAGCCTGGTCACCGATGTCTCCAGCGAGATGGTGACGGCGGTCCTGCCGCTGTACCTGGTGGCCGGGCTCGGTCTCGGCCCGGCGGTGTACGGCCTGGTCGACGGCCTCTACACCGGGGCGACCGCGCTGCTGCGCCTGGCCGGCGGCTACGTCGCCGACCGGGTACGGCGGCGCAAGCTCGTCGCCGGTCTCGGCTATGCGGTCTCCGCCGTGGCCAAGGCCGGCCTGCTGCTGGCCGGCGGCTCCCTGGCCGGCATCGGCGCGGCGATCGTGGCCGACCGGGCCGGCAAGGGGTTGCGCACCGCGGTCAGCCTGGGCCAGGCCGCCGCACTGCTGCGGCGTCGCCCGGTGCGGTTCCTGCTCCTCGGCGCGGTGCTGCTCGGGCTCAGCACGATCGGCGACGGCTTCGTCTACCTGCTCCTGCAACGCCGGGAGAACCTGGCCGCCGGGTGGTTCCCGCTGCTGGCGGTCGGCACGAGCCTCGCGTACCTGCTGCTCGCGGTGCCCCTCGGCGTCCTCGCGGACCGCCTCGGCCGGACCCGGGTCTTCCTCGGCGGCTATGCCGCCCTGCTCGTCGTCTACGTGCTCCTCGCGACGTCGCGGGGCGGCCTCGCCGCGCTGGTCACGGTTCTTCTGCTGTACGGCGTCTTCTATGCGGCCACCGACGGCGTGCTGATGGCCGTGGCCGGGCCGGTACTGCCGGCGGAGCTGCGCACCACCGGGATCGCGCTGATCTAGAGCGGTCAGGCGCTCGCGTACCTGGTGTCCTCGGTGCTGTTCGGGGCGGCCTGGCAGCGGTGGGACGCCGCCGGTGCGATCCGGGCCGCCGCGGTCGCCGCCGCGCTCACCCTGGGCGGCTCGGCCGTGCTGCTGCTCCGCGCCGGGAGAACGACGTGACGGCGCGGGGCAGGGCGCTGCTCGCCGCGGGGTTGTCCCTCGTCCTGCTGGCCGCGGCGGCGGCGTACGTCGTCATGGCCGGCCGCCGGGGCGCGCCCGCGGTGGCAGGAGCCGGCGTGGACGCGAGCCCCGGCAACCGGCTGTTGTTCCGGAGCACCGCCGCGGGCAGCTACGGACGGGCCGCCACCGTCAGCCGGGAGAACCCCGCTGGTCCGCGTACCGTGTCGGGGTTGGATTGTGCTCGGCTCTACGCGGCCGCGGGCGCCGCGATCTGCTTGCGCCCCGACGGGCTGCTGGCGACCTACCAGCTCGCGCTGCTCGACGGGCGCCTGGCGGTGCGCGACACCTATCCCCTGGTCGGCGTGCCCGACCGGGCCCGCGTCTCGCCCAGCGGGCACGTGCTGACCTGGACCGTCTTCGTCGCCGGCGACAGCTACAACGGCGGCAGGTTCTCCACCCGGGCCGGCATGCTGAACACCGCCACCGGCGAGACGGTGGACACCCTGGAGACGTACGCGGTGACGCGCGACGGCAAGCCGTACCGGGCGGCCGACCTCAACTTCTGGGGCGTGACGTTCGCCGACGCCCAGCACTTCTACGCCACCATGTCGACCGCCGGCCGCCGCTACCTCGTCGCCGGAGACGTGGGGGCGCAGACGATACGCACTCTGGCGGCGAACGTGGAATGTCCCTCGCTGTCGCCCGACCGACGGCGGATCGCGTACAAGGAGGCGATCGGTGGCGACCCGGCACGCGGCTGGCGCCTGTCCGTGCTGGACCTCGCCACCATGCGGCGCACCCGGCTGGCCGAGACCCGCAGCGTCGACGACCAGGCGGCCTGGTACGACGACACCACCGTCATGTACGCCCTGCGCCGCGGCCGCGCCGCCGACGTGTGGTCGGTGCCGGCGGACGGCACGGGCCCGGCGACCATGCTGATCCCGGACGCGGAATCGCCGGCCGCCCTGTGGAATCAGGCGCACCCGCCCCCGGAGAACTCCACGGGAATGTAGAGACTCTGCCGACCGGCGCGTGTCGCGGCCATCGTGCGGGACTCGGCGCCGAGCTTGGCCATCAGATGCTCCACATGGGAGACCACCGTCCGGGGACCGACGGCAAGGGCCGCGGCGATGCGGGCATTGGACCAGCCCTCCACCAGTCCCCCCAGCACTTCCAGCTCGCGGCGGGTCAGCCCCTGCAGCGGCGGCGAAGCGCCCACCAGGATCACGGCACGCAGATCGCCGGGCGGGATCGCGGCGCACGACAGGGCGGTGACCCGGACGAGCTCGCTGGTGCGGACGCCGGGATCCACCGGGCACAGGAAGGAGATGCAGGCGCCGTCGCGGTGCAGCCGGGACGCGGCCACGGTCACCAACGCCGAATCCCGGCGCAGCACCGGATGACCGGCCCGGCCGGGCAGGGCCGCGATGTCACCGGAGCGGGTCAGGATGCCCCCGGCCCCGGCGTGGGCGACGACGTCCGCCAGCGCGGCGACGGTCCGCAGCGGATCCAGGGCGGAGGCGATCAACGGCACCACCCGCTGAAGCAGCCCACGCGCCTCGTCGCTGGCCGGGGCGGCATCGCCGCTGTTCAACCACAGCAGGCCCAGGTAGCGGCCGTCGGGGGTCAGGAGCCCCGTGCCGAGACCCTCGCGGAACCCTGCCGGCCGCAGATGCTCCGCCCACGTGGGCAGCTCCATCGGCGCCACCGGTAGGTCCTTCACCCGCATGACGCGCGAGACGCGCATCAAGGAGGCACGGTCCAGCTGGTCGACGAACACGCGACTGTCGAGGTAGTCGTGGATCGCCTCGTAGCCGCGACGCACCAACGGCACCTGTAGCCGCTGCTGGGCATCGAACAGGGTGATGAGGGCCGCATCGAAGGGATACACGGCCGACAACGGCTGCAGGAACGCCTTGGCCCGCTCGTCGACCCCGGCCGGGGAGGCCGCCACGGCGGCGATGCGCACGACGAGGTCTTCCGGATCGACCGGTGTCACGGATCATCACCGTCCCGTAAGCCGCATCACCGAGCGGATGCGGCCGACGACAAGGCGGTTGAGTAGTCCCTAGCCTAGGGGGTCGGCGCCGGAAGACCGGCTGAGGTCACCCGTACGGGTGGCCTCAGCCGGTGTACGGATCGGACTCAGGAAGCAGGGCATGCAACGCCCTCACGTCCGTGGTGAGCATGAGCCAGTCAGCCGGGCAGCCCAGCAGCGAGAGCAGATTGATCAGCGCGGCGCTCTCGGCGACGAGAACGACGACGCAGCCGCGGGCTTCACAAGCCCGGTGCAACGTCGCCAACGCCCGGGCGCCCGCCACGTCGACGAACGTGAGCGCGCCGAGGTCCAGATTCACCCGGAAACCCTCGCCCTCGGGCAGCACGGCCTTCACCTGCGACACCAGGCCCGATGCGACGACGCTGTCCAGCTCCCCGCACAGGCTCAGCTCGACGATGCCCGGCGCCGCCGACACGGCGGCCACCATGAAGCTGGGACGGCCGCACTCCGAGAAGTTCGATGGAAACGACATACAGCGGACTCCCCTGACCGGATTTCGCCCAGCGTGCCAGCCGGGCGGCGAGAGCCGCATCGGAAGTTGTTCCGATGAGGCGGCAATCCGACACCGGCCGTCAGTGCCTGAGAGGATGGTGCCGTGCGTGCCGTGGTCATCGATGCCGTCCGGGCCGTGCCGGAGGTCCGGCAGGTCGCCGAGCCCGCGCCACCGCCTCACGGCGTCGTGGTGAAGGTGATGGCCACCGGGATGTGCCGCAGCGACTGGCACGGCTGGGCCGGTCATGACGAGGACATCGTCTTCCCGCACGTGCCCGGCCACGAGCTGGCCGGGGTGGTGGTCGAGGCCGGGCCCGAGGTCAGGCGGTGGCGGGCCGGTGACCGGGTGACCGTGCCGTTCGTGTGTGGCTGCGGCCGGTGCGAGTGGTGCCGTGGCGGGGACGCCCAGGTGTGCCCCGAGCAGCAGCAACCGGGTTTCACGCACTGGGGCTCGTTCGCCGGGTACGTCGCCCTGCACGCCGCTGACACCAACCTGGTGGCGCTGCCGCCGGAGGTGGACTTCCCCACCGCCGCGAGCCTCGGGTGCCGGTTCGCCACGGCCTACCGTGCGCTGTCCGGGCGCGCACGGGCCGGCGCAGGCGAGTGGGTGACCGTCGTGGGCGCCGGCGGGGTGGGGCTCAGCACGGTCATGATCGCTCGCGCCCTGGGAGCCCGGGTGGTCGCGGTGGACCGGAACCCGCAAGCCCTCACGGTCGCCGCCGGGCTCGGCGCGGACCACACCGTGCTCGCCGACGGGACGGACATCCCGGCCGCCGTCGCCGACCTCACCGGCGGCGGCAGCCATGTCGCGGTCGATGCGGTCGGCAGCGAGCAGACCTGCGCCGACGCGATCCTCAGCCTGCGCCGGCGCGGCCGCCACGTGCAGGTGGGGCTCCTGCCGCCGGCCGGCGGTCACCCGCGGGTGCCGATGGCGCGGGTCATCGGCTGGGAGCTCGACGTGCTGGGCAGCCACGGGATGGCGGCGGCCGACTACCCGGCCATGATGGCGCTCATCGAGCGGGGACTACTGCAACCCCAGCGGCTGATCGAACGCACCATCGGACTCGACGAGGCGGCGGCGATGCTTCCCGGCTTCGACCGGGCCGCGGTCGCCGGCATCACGGTCGTGGACCCCGCCCGCTGAGGCCGCGGGCGGGGATTCCGGCCGGGAGCCCAGACGCGAGCGGGGCATGCCGGCCGGGCTCCCAGACGCGAGCGAGGCATGCCGGCCGGGCCCTCAGACGCGAGCGAGGCATGCCGGCCGGGCCCTCAGACGCGGGACAGGGCCCGATCGCTGACGATGCACTGCATGCCGAACTGGCGGGCGCGGCGCATCGCGAAGTCGGTCAGGCCGGGGTCGTCGGCGTAGTCGAGCGCATAGAGGTCGACCTCCAGGCGCAGCAGCTGCTCCGCGATCTGAGCGTGGAACTCGAGCACGTCGGGCGGCCACGGCGCGTACCCGTCCTCGGTCCAGCGGGCCGAGAAGGACTCGAACACCACACCGTCGACCAGTTCGGCCAGCCGCGGCAGCATGCCGAAGCCACGGTTCGCGAGCACGTACGCCGGCCCGGCCTCGGCCCGGATCGCGGCCACCAGCGTGAGCAGATGCGGCACGTCCTCGGGGAAGGTCAGCTCCACGTTGAGCGTGTCGAGGAACAGCCCGTCGAAGCCGGCGGCCAGCGCGTCGCGAGCCTGTCCGACCACGTACGACACCCACCCGGGGTGGCTGACGTGCACGAAGGTGCCACCCCAGTCGGGGTTGCGTTCGGCGCGCTGCCAGTCGGCGGGCGGGCCGGTGTCCTCCGACAGTGACAGGTAACCCAGGCACTGCACGCCGCGGCCCTTCAGGAAGGCCAGCTCCTCGGCGTTGTAGAAGGCCGGTTGCAGCACGACCCGGGGGTATTCGGCGAGGTCCAGGAGCTTGCCGTTGCCGTAGTAGAAACAGATCGGCGCGCGATCGGTGGTCATGCGGGCCTCCCGTGCTCGGCGTACCAGGCGAACGTCGTGCGCACGCCCTCCTCCAGGGGTACCGCGGGCTCGTAGCCGGTCAGCTCGCGCAGCTTCGACAGGTCGGGGCAGCGGCGGCGGACCGATCCGGGCGGCGCGGCGGCGCCGGCGAGGGCGGGGCTGACGCCGGCCACGCGCAGCACCAGTTTGGCCAGGTCACCGATGTTGGTCTCCTCGCGGTCGTTGCCGATGTGCACGATCTGACCGGCCGCGCCGGGTGCCGCCATGAGGCGGATCATCGCCTCGACGGCGTCGTCGACGTGGCAGAACGCGCGGAACTGGTCGGCGCCGGGCACGCGGAACGGGTCCTCGCCGGCGTACGCGCGCAGCGCCATCTCGGGGATGACGTGGTCGGCGCCCATCCGCGGGCCGTACACGTTGTGGAAGCGGCCCACCACGGCGTCGAAGCCTCTGGTCCGCGCGGTGTGCAGGAAGGCGGCCTCGCCGAGGAGCTTGCTGGCCGCGTACGCGAACCGCGGCGCCGTGATGTCGGAGATCATCGTCGGCACGTCCTCGGCGGTGGGCACCGCCACGACGCCGGCGTCGACGCCGCCCGCGTACACCTCGCTCGTGGAGGCGAAGAAGACCCGGGAGCCCGGCGCCACCCAGTCGAGCAGGTGCATCGCCGTGAGGGTGTTGACGCGTACCACCCGGGCCGGGTCCGTCTCGACGTTGCGCACGCCGACGACGGCCGCCAGAAGGTAGATCTGGTCCCAGTCGGGCCGCAGGCCGGCGTAGGCGCCGGGATCGGTGAGGTCCGCCGAGATCACCCGGACCGAGGGGGACGAGCGTACGGCGAGCAGGTCGGCGTCGGAGCGCCCGCGGGAGAAGTCGTCGACGATCGTCACGTCGTGGCCGTCGGCGACGAGACGCCGGGCGAGGTGCAGGCCGATGAAGCCGGCGCCGCCGAGCAGCAGGGCCCTCATGCGGTCACCTCCGGCAGGTAGCCCAGGCCCGCGTACCGGATGCCCGCAGCCCGGACGGCGGCGCCGTCGAGGATGCGCCAGGAGTCGAAGATCAGCGCCGGCCGGGCCGCGCCGAGCAACGACATGACGTCCATCGCGCGGTAGTCGGGGTGGTCGTTGATCACGAGAATGGCGTCGCTGTCGGTGAACGCCTTGTCGAGGCTGACCGGCTCGCCGCCGTAGCGGCGCACCACGTCGTCGCCGACCATCGGGTCGTGGCCGGTGACCGTGATGCCGGCGGCCGAGAAGATCGGCATCATGGCGGCGATCGGTGTACCGCGCATGTCGTCGGTGGGCGGCCACCCCTTGTACGCCCACCCGAGCACGCCCAGCCGCAGTCCTCCGGTCCGGCCGCGGATCTCGCGGACGAGCCGGACGACGGTCTCGGCCACGTGCACGGGCAGGTACTCGTTGAGCGCCCGGGCCGGCCCGACCAGGAACGGGCGGTGCTCCCCCGCGCTGTCGAGCATGATGTACGGGTCCTTGGAGAGGCAGCCGCCGCCCACGTACCCCGGCTTGGCCAGGTCCGGCCGCGGATAGTCCACGTTGGCCGCCCGGATGACCTCGAGCGGGTCGAGGCCGTGCTGCTCGGCGATCAACGCGATCTCGTTGCCGAACGAGTAGATGAGGTCGGTGTGGCAGTTGTTCGAGAGCTTCACCATCTCGGCCGTCTCCAGGCTGGAGACCGGCACCACCGTGTGCGCCAGCCCGGAGAAGAACTCGACGCCGGCCCGCAGGCTCTCCTCGTCCAGCCCGCCGACGACCTGCGGCAGCTCGACCAGCTCCCGCAGCGCCTGGCCCTGGATGGTGCGTTCGGGCGCCATCACAAGCCGCACCTCGTCGCCCCAGGCCGCGCGCAGCTCGGGCAGCACGACGCGGCGGCTCGTGCCGATCGGCACAGTGCTGCGCACCACGACCAGGGTGCCCGGCCGGCAGGTCGCCGCGACGCTGCGCGCGGCAGCCGCGAGGTTGGCCAGATTGGGGCGGCGGGTGGACTCGTCGACCGGGGTGGACACGCTGATCACGGCCACGTCCACGGTGTCGCGGGGCAGATCGGCGGCGACGTGGACGCCGGCGCCGGCCCGCTCACGGAAGATCTCTTCGACGCCCGGCTCGAAGATGTGCGAGCGGCCCTGCGACAGGGTCTCGATCACGGCCGGTGACACGTCGGCGCCGTGCACGACGTATCCCTTGTCGGCGAGCGCGGCGGTCAGCGTCAGGCCGACGTAGCCGAGGCCGACGACTCCGATCGTCTGGGGCATGCGGTTCTCCTTACACGCGGGGACACGGCGGAGCGGGCCGGTCCAGGTCGAGCACGGTGACGGTGCCGGTGAAGCCTTCGGCGGCGTAGTGCTTGCAGGCGGCGCGCACATCGGCGGGCCTGGTGGCGTAGTCGACGCTGAGCACGAACTTGCCCGCGTCGCGCAGCGCCCGGGTCTCGGCGAGGTTCTCGGCACACCAGTCGTCGGCGCACCGCCGGTCCGTGGCGCGGAAGAACAGCTCCTCCATGCCGATACCGTCGATCGCCGCGGTGTATCCGGGCTGGTGCCGTAGTTCCGGCGAATTCTGCGGCACGATCAGGAAGCCGGGGCGGCGGGCCTTCCCGTACGCGCTGATCCGCGCGATGAGGGCGGCCATCTCGCGGGCGAGTGCCGTACGGTCACGGCCCTGCGCGGCGGCGAGCCGGATGTTCTCGTACGCGAGCGGGGTGTCGAGATAGACCCCGTCGAAATCCGCACGGAGCGCCTGGTCGACGCGCGGTTGCACGACGAGGCGCCACCAGCGTTCGTCGTAGTAGCGCACGAAGAACTCCCCCGGCCACTCCGCCCACTCGTTGGCGATCAGGTCGGGGGCGTCGCGCCGCAGCAGCGGGTATTCGGGCCGGAAGTCCTCGATGCTGCCGACCTCGAAGTACGCGAGGACCCGCTTGCCGGTCGCCCGCACCCGGGCGACCTCGCCGGCGGTGAACCAGTCGGCGTGCGCGTCGCGGGCCAGATCGATCACGACCGTCCGGTACGGGCCGGCGGCCAGCTGGTCGAGGCGCCCGTCCCGGTAGTCCTGCAGCTGGTAGGCCCAGGACGGGCCCACGGACGGGTGGGGAGCCGGCGGCCGGGGCGCGGCGGTGCAGGCGGCGACGGTCAGCACCGCCGCCAGGACCGCCACCGCCCCCCTCACGACTCGTCCCAGACGCTCTTGATCGACGCGTCGAGGTCGTACGCGGGCGCCCAGCCCAGATCGGCGCGGGCGCGGCCGATGTCGGCCCGGATCCAGCTCACCGTCGCCGACCGCGGCGGCCCGGCGCCCACCTCGCGGACCCCGCCGGTGTACCCCGCATGGCGGGCGAGCGTCTCCACGGCCTCGCGGACGGTGACCGCCCGTCCGCTGCCCGCGTTGTAGACCCGGTGTGCCAGCGCCGGTGCCACGACCACCCGTTGCACGAGCGAGGCGACGTCGCGCACGTCGACGAAGTCCCGGTACGCGCCGAGCGGCCCGAGGGTGATCTCCGGGCGCCCGGCGCGCATCTGGGCGGCTGCGCGGCCGAGCACGGTCTCGGCCGGTTGTCCCGCACCGATGGGGTTGAACACCCGTACCGAGACGGCGCCCGCCTCGGCCAGCTCGAACAGGCGGGTGCCCGCGAGGTGGCTGACGCCGTACGCCCCGACGGGCTCGGCGCGGCCGTCCTCGGCGACGGCCCGTCCCTGCGGCACCACGCCGTACTCCCCCGCCGAACCCAGCCGCACGAGCCGGGCGTGCGCAGCGGCCTCGACCAGCTTGGCGGCCACCATCGTGTTGGCACGCACGAGCTCCTCGGCGGAGCCGGTGAGCGCGCCGACGCAGCAGACCACGGCGTCGGGCGCCTCGGCGCGCAGCAACGCGGCCAGCTCGGCGGCGGAGCCGTGGACGAGGTCGTGACGGTCGCGCCCCGGGCACACCACCTCGCCCACGTCGCGCAACGCGGCTCGCACGTGCCGCCCGATGAAGCCGGAGGAGCCGAACAGCACGATCCTCATACCGGCTCTCCGGCACGGTCGCGCAGCAGGACCGGGCGCAGCTGCTCGAAGCTGCGGTTGGCCTCGTCGTAGTCCTCCGGGCGGCCGATGTCGAGCCAGAACCCGGTGAACGGATAGGTGGCCGGGTGCTCGTGGCGGGCCAGCAGGTCCAGCACGAGCTCGTCGAAGCCGAACGGCCGGCCGGCCGGGTACGGGGCGAGGGTGCGGCGGCTCATCCCGTACACGCCCATGCTGACCTGGTAGCGCAGGCTGGGCTTCTCCCGGAAACCGATGATCTGCGAGGCCTCGACGTCGAGCACGCCGAACTCCACCTTGTGCGTACGCTCGGCGATCGCCACGGTCAGGCCGCTGCCCGAGACCGTGTGCTGGTGGAGCAGATCGGCGTAGTCCAGGTCGGTGAGCACGTCGCCGTTCATCACGAGGAAGTGCTCGGGCAGCGCCTCCTTGAGACCGAAGAGCGGTCCGACGGTCGAGAGTGGCCGGTCCTCCTCGATGTAGTCGACGCGCAGGCCCCAGCGGGCGCCGTCACCGACGAACGCGCGGATCAAGGGACCGAGATGGTTGATCGCCAGGGTCACCGAGGTGAACCCGCACCCGGCGAGCTGTTCCAGGACGATCTCCAGGATCGCGTGCTTGTCACCGATCGGCATCAATGGCTTGGGCAGCGTGGTGGTGTACGGCCGCAGCCGCACGCCCTTGCCGCCTGCGAGAATCACCGCGTGCATGCAGATCTCACCCCCGAGTGAATCACCGGAAATGGCGTACCTGGCGGACGGACGGAGCCAGGCCGAACAGGAACTGGGCCAGCAGCGCGAGCACGCTGCCGAGGTAGAGCGTCGTGTCGGCCAGCGGGGCCACCGGTCGGCCCACCAGCTGGACGACACCCAGGTGCAGCACGAGGGCGGCGCCGATCGTGCCGCAGAGCAGACCGAAGCGTTCGAAGCCGGCCAGCAGGAAGGCGAGGTAGTACGCGCCGGCCAGGACGACGTGCGCCGCGACCATGACGGCGCTCGCCGGCCCGGGGAACCCGAGCGCCGCCTGCAGGACCATGCCCAGCGCCGCGGGCACGGCCATGCACACGCCGATCTCGCGGCCGACGAGCGTGCCGATCCGCCGCTCGAAATCGCCGGGCCGGCGGCTGACCCGGGTCAGCGCGACCGCCTGCGAGCGGAACCGTTCGGCCCGCCACTCGACGAAGCCCATGGCCAGGATCAGCGGCGCCACCCCGATCGCGATGTCCAGCCGGTGCGACAGGTAGGGCAGCGCGGCGTGCAGCAGGAACACCGCGGAGAGGAACCCGTACGCGGTGACGCCCAGCAGGCCGCGCGGGCGCATCCGGGCGACCGATTCCGTACCGGTGCCCCGTCCCCGGGTGCAGAACAGCGCTGCTCCCGCCGCGAGGGCGACGCCGAGCGCGGCGGTGCTCAGCGCCGCCACGCGCAGCGAAGGGGTGACGAGGTAGGCGACACCGCCCGCCACTGCCGGCGCCATCGCCAGCGCCTGCAGACCCTCCCGGCGGTAGAACATCAGCACCGTGCCGGACAGCTGATAGGTCAGCTGCCCGGCGCCCAGGAGGACCAAGCCCCGGCCGCCACCCATCAGGACGCCGGTGATCGCGCCCGTCAGGGCGGCCGCCGGCACGGAGAACCTCAGCAGCTGGGCGGCCCGGCGCGGGCGGTTGGCCCCGAGGAGCCGGTACGCGGCGAACGCCACGGTTCCGGCGTACGCCCAGCCGACCACCCCGGCCACGGTCAGCGCCAGCAGCGCGTCCCGCTGGCCCAGTTCGGCCAGGACGGCGGGGAAGACGGCGGCGGGCAGGGCGTAGAGCGGGCCGTGCAGGAGAAGCCGTACGGTCCGCCGGCGCCCGTGCCCGCCGTCGGCCGGTGCGGGCGGGTCGTCGGCGGGCGGCCCCAGCCGGCGGTAGACCTCCTGGGCGAGCGCGAAGACGTCCGGGAAGCCGTACTCGACCCGGGCCGCCCGGTCGGTGACGCCGTCCGCCTCGAGCACGGCCGCCACCTGCAGGGCCTCGACCGCGCGGGCCAGCGCCGGCCGCATCCGGTCGACCAGTTCGTCCAGCGGGTCGGTGGAGATCCGCGGCAGCACGACCGGGTGGATCGGCGGCGCGGCCGGCGAGGTCTCCTGCTCGATGGTCATCGCTGCCCCGCCCAGCTCGGTGCGGCCGGACGCAGCCGGGGCGCCGGGTTCCGCGCCGCACCCAGGTGATGCGGCGGGTCGCCGGCCCGCAGCGGACTGACCAGTCCCTCGTAGACGTTGCGGTACATCTGCAGCGACTGGTTGAGCGTGAAGTGCTCCAGGACCCGCGCGCGGGCGGCGGCGCCGAGCCGGTGCCGCAGCTCGTCGTCGCGCAACAGCTCGACGCAGGCCGCCGCCACGGCCGCGTGGTCGCGCGGCGCCACCACCCGCCCGGTGTCCGCGACCGCCTCGGCCACCCCGCCCACGTTCGTACAGACGGTCGGCCGCCCGCAGGCCATGGCCTCGACCACCGTGTACGGGAAACCCTCGGAGATGCTGGTGAGCGCGACGATGCTGCCCGCGTGGTACGCGTCGGCCGCGCGCTCGATGCGGCCCTCCAGCACCGCCGCGCCCTCGAGGCCCAGCTCGGTGATGAGCCGCTCGCACGACTCGTGGTACAGCCGGTTCACCGCCGGCGTGCCACCGAAGACGCGCAGGCGGGCGGCCGGGACCTCGGCACGCACGAGGGCGAACGCGCGGATCAGCGTGTGCAGGTCCTTGAGCGGGTCGACCCGGCCCATGAAGGCGATGGTCGGCACCTCCGGCTCGGAGGTGGCCGCCGGGAAATCGGCCGGCTCCACGCCGTTGTACATCGTCCACATGCGCTCGGGGTCGGCGCCGTTGTGCAGCTGCCACCGCCGGTTGTAGGCCGAGTGCGGCGCCAGCACGTCGGTGATCAGGTACGCCGCGCCGGCCAGCGAGCGGAAGAAGCTCAGCGCCATGACGCGTACGGCGTGCGGCGCGTCGTCGTGCAGGTAGGAGATGTAGCGCTCGCGCAGGTAGATGCCGTGCTCGCTCATCACCAGCGGGGTGCCGTACCGCCACTTGGCGACCATCGCGACCAGCATCGCCAGGCCGTTCATCGAGCAGTGCACGATGTCCGCCTCGCTCACCGGGGCGGACAGCGGGCGCAGCATGTGCTCGAGCAGCCAGGTGGCCTGAACGGCGTCGGCCACCGTCGGGGCCGGGGCGGTCTGCTCGACGCGCAGGTCGTGCCACGCGTCGAGCATCATCGTCACGGCCTCGTTCGACACCAGCGCGGCGCCCAGGTCACCGCCGGCGGCGGCGTAGTCGTGGAGCCCGCGCAGGGCGAGCAGGAACAGGCCCCGCCCCACCTCCGGCCGTACCGGCTCGACCGGGGTGATCAGGGCGCGCAGGAACATCTCGTACGGTCCGGTGAAGCCCGTCCCGGGCGGGCCGCCGCGACGCTCGCGGCGGCCGCCCCACAGCGGGATGGACTGCACCCGGTCGAGGTTCGCCGGGGTGGCGAAGACGGACCGCTCGGTGCCGTCGACGGTGAGCGCGACGACCTGCCAGCGGTAGTCGGGCATCCCGCGGATGAGCTGCTCGCACCAGATGCTGACGCCGCCCATCGCGTACGGGTAGGTCCCCTCGGACACGAGCGCGATCCGCATCGTCGGCTCAGGCCCGCGGCACTGCGGTCACCGTCACCGCGGTTCCGGCGGTCAGCGGCAGCGGTGTCGTCACGTCCGTGCCGTACGTCGTGGACCCGGCGCCCTGGACACCGCTGACCTGGACCGTGCCGGCCGCCGGCGAGGACACCGTGACCGTGCCGGCCGACCGGTCGTAGACCGCGTCGACGCCGGCTGCCAGCTGCGCGAAGTGCTGGTTGCGGACCGAGGTGTACGCCCCGAGCGACGACCAGTCCACGTTCAGCAGCGGCACCGAGTAGAAGGCGGCGTACTTGGCCGCGACCGTCTCGACCCAGTCGGTGACCAGGGTGCGGCCGCTGCCGTAGTCGTGGACGTTGGCGATGTGGAACGTGTGGGTGTTGATGCCGCCGGCCGCCACGTGCTGCAGGCCGACTCCCGCCTCGTAGTCCAGGATCTGCTCGTACGTGCGGTTCGTCGGCCAGTACGGGAACTTGCCGTTCGGCCCGTAGAAGGAGTTGTAGAACGCGGTCTCCTCCTCCGGGGTGGTGACGAAGTACGCGATGTTGGTCGGCCAGTCCGGCACCACCGACAGGCTCGGCTCCATCGGGTGCACGATCGACGCGTTGAAGTGCGCGGGCACCTGGCTGGCGAACGAGAAGTTGCCGTGCAGGTACTTCACGCCCAGGTCCTTGGCGGCTCGCAGCAACTGCGGATTCGAGCCGGCCAGGCCGTGGTCGACCGGCACCCCGGTGTCGTCGTTCGGGTTCGTGGTGTAGACGCCGAGCCCGGAGTACTCCGGGGTCTTGAGGACGTCGTCCGGGTTCGCGAGACCGATGGCGTTGCCCGCGTTGCGGTTGTTGAGGATCTCGGCGTACGTGGTGGCGTAGTCGGTGTTGTTGAGCTCCGGGTGGTTCAGCGTGTGGTTGAGCCAGCGGAACTGCGACGCCAGGCACTTGGTCGTGGCGGTGAGTTCGTTCGGTCCGCCGTCGGGGCTGCACTGGTTGCCCGCGAACGGGTCGATGTCCGCGCCGTTGAAGGCGATGTTGAAGGTGAAGCCGTTGCCGATCGCGTCCTGCCGCTGATCGAGGTTCACCATCTCGTGCGCGGACACCCGGAAGCCGGGGTCGTACTCGACGTGGCCGTCCGGGTAGTAGTGGTCGGCCGAGTTGAACCAGTCGTCGATGTCGACGTTGAGGTAGTGGCGCTGCTCGCCGAGGAACATGCCCTTCGTCGCCCACCGGACCATGCCGTAGACCAGCAGGTCGGACTGCAACAGGTACTGGTTGAGGGTGAACGTCAGCGCCAGGCGCTCACGTCCGTCGGTCGACGTGGTCCGCACGCCCAGCACGTTGGTGCCGTCGGTGGCGATCGGCTCGGCGGCGCAGCCCGGCGCGATGGAGGTGCGGTAGACGTACGACTGGACCACGGGAATCGTGGCGCTCGCCTTCAGATAATCGAACACTCCCGCGCCGGCGGGCGTGAGCGAGACGTTGAGCGGGGTGTCGCCGACGGCGGTCTCGCCGGCCGAGCGCAGGCAGTAGTCCTCCGGCCAGGAGCCGTAGCTGGTGTAGAGCGCGGCCTGGCGAACCCCGAAGTTCCGCTCGTACGCCCAGAGGATGTTCCATTCGGAGGGGTCGAGCCCGTTGAGGTAGGCGCCGCCGTCGGCGTACACCTGCATGCTGTTGGTCAGCAGGATCGCGTTGTACTTCCCGGTGCCGTCGGGCCGGACCAGGGTGTCGGTGGTGATCGGCGTCGTGGCGTCGTACAGCACGTCGTACGCGGCGCCGAGCCGGTCGAGCGTGGTCTTCAGGGTCGGGACGCCGAAGTCGTCCTGGTTCGTGGCGACGATGAGCGCGCGCAGGGCGACGCGGTCGTTGAGGCCGGCGGCCGCGGCGGCCGCGGTGGCCGGGGCGGCCGCACGGCCCTGCCGGGCGACGGCGACTTTTCCGGTGCGGTGCGGCAGCGGGGCGGGCGGGACGACGCGCGGCGGGGCGACCTGACCGAAGCCGGGCACGTGCGGCGCCGCCTTGGGCCGTACGGGTCCGGGACCGGCGGTGGCGGGCGCGGCGGCCACGAGCGCGCCGGCGCAGATTCCGGCGACGAGGGCGCGCGCCACTCGGCGGTGGGTGGTGATGCGGGCAGCAGCCATCGAGCGACCTCCACAGAGGACGATGGGACGACGGACGGGTGGACGGGCGATACGGGACGGCCCTCGGTGGAAGGGCCGACGGCGAGTCTAAGCAGAAATTGAGGGATTGCCGTTCCTCTATACGGATGTCATCAGGCCGACCAATTCAGCCCGTTGACGGCGATCGGCGCCGGTGTTATTCGCCGCGTTAATTCGGCCCCCACCCCGCGCCGCAATGGAGTCGGCGCGTCGCCGTGACATGGCATTTCCCGACAGATCTTGCCACCACGCGCCGCCCGCCGAAGATCGACCGCCGCGCCCCACCTTGACGGCAAAAATCAGTGTTCCTGCCGGTCGGGAACAACGCCGGGATTCGCTCAGGAAGCACAATCGGTCTGGTTTAGACGGTCGGTTGTTAATGCAGCGTGGTGGACCTAGGACGGAGCGCGACGTGCACCACGCATGATCCATTCTTCGCCGACCGTGATCGACAATGAGAAAGGGTATGCTAAATGTCCGACCAAAGCCAGTCCGGATATTTGCCGAATAGGCGCCCCGGCGCCGGCGATCCGAGCCGGGCGTCGGATACTCGAGCGGTGAGACGCGAAAACTTCCGGGAGTACCTGGAGCACCTGCTGCGGGACGGCTACAGCGTGCGGCACGACGAACACCTCGCCGACCCGGACCTCATCGATCCCGGGGGCGACCCCGTGGAGACGTGGCGCGAGGACTACCCGTACGACGAGCGGCTCGACCGCGACGCCTACGAGGAAGAGAAGTACCAGCTGCAGATCGAGCTGCTGAAGTTTCAGAACTGCGCCCAGGACACCGGCAGCAAGCACGTGATCCTCTTCGAGGGGCGCGACGCCGCCGGCAAGGGCGGCACGATCAAGCGGTTCATGGAACACCTCAACCCGCGGGCCGCCCGGGTCGTCGCGCTCACCAAACCCACGCACACCGAACTCGGACAGTGGTATTTCCACCGCTACGTCGCCCAGCTGCCGACCGCCGGGGAGATCGTGCTGTTCGACCGGTCCTGGTACAACCGGGCCGGGGTGGAACGGGTGATGGGCTTCGTCAGCGACCACGACTACGAGATCTTCCTCCGGCAGGCCCCGCTGTTCGAGCAGATGCTGATCGAAAGCGGCTTCTCGCTGACCAAACTGTGGTTCTCCGTCACCCAGTCGGAACAACGCACCCGGTTCGCGATCCGCCAGATCGACCCCGTGCGCCGATGGAAGCTCTCCCCCATGGACATCGAATCCCTGGACCGCTGGGACGACTACACCACGGCCAAGGAAGCCATGATCGAGCACACGGACACCGACCACGCCCCGTGGACCTCGATCAAGAGCAACGACAAGAAACGCGCCCGCATCAACGCGATGCGGTTCTTCCTCCACCAATTCGACTACGAGGACAAGGACTTGGCGGTGGTCCACCCGCCGGACCCGCTCATCGTGCAGCGCGGCCGCGACTCGATCAAAGACTGACGACGGTCTCGCCGCCGGCGACCTGCCCGCGGCCCGGCCGCTGAACGCAGACACCCGACATGAAGGAGGTCGTCATGACGACCGCAAACCCGGAGGAGATTCGCAACGCCGTACGCGACCGCTACGCCGACGCTGCCCGTACCGCCGGCACCGTGCCCCGGCCGACCGAGTACACCCGGAGCCTCTACCCCGCGCACCAGCGCGACGAGCTGCCCGAGCAGGCCCTGACCGCGTCGCTGGGCTGCGGCAATCCCACCCTGCTGGCCGAGCTCGAGCCCGGGCAGACCGTGCTCGACCTGGGCTCCGGTGGCGGCATCGACGTGCTGCTGTCCGCCCGCCGGGTGGGACCCACCGGACGGGCGTACGGCCTCGACATGACCGACGAGATGCTCGAACTGGCCCGCCGTAACGCCGCCGAGGCACACGTGTCCAACGTGGAGTTCCTGAAGGGCTGGATCGAGGCGGTCCCGCTCCCGGACGCCGTGGTCGACGTCATCATCTCGAACTGCGTCATCAACCTGTCGGCAGACAAGGACGCGGTCTTCGCCGAGGCGTTCCGCGTTCTGCGCCCGGGTGGCCGGCTGGCGGTCTCCGACATCGTGCTCACCCGGCCCTTGCCCGAACCGGCGAGCCGGATCATGGCCCTGTGGACGGGCTGCGTGGCCGGCGCGCTGGTCGCCGACGACTACCGCGAGCGGCTCGCCGCGGCCGGTTTCACCGCGATCGACCTGCAGCCGACGCAGGTCTACGACGCCGGCGCCGTCCGGGCGATCCTGGCCGGCGCGGATCCCGCGCGGATCCCCGCCGGCATCGACACCGAGGCGGTCCTGCGGGCGCTGGCCGGCACCGTGACCAGCACGTTCGTACGCGCCGTCAAGCCCACCGCCTGACCCGTCGCACGAGGGCTCGGGCGCACCTGGTGCGCCCGAGCCCGGTTCACTCAGTAGTAGATGACGCTGGTCGCCTTCGTCGTGCTGTTCCAGATGATCGCGCCGTGCTGGAAGTCGCTGCGCCGGCCGACCGAGACGGTGTACTCGTCACTGACCGGGAGGCCGAGGCGGCTGCCCGTCCCGCCCAGGGACAGGTACTTCTTCAGGATCGAGCCGTGCACCTCGTGCGCGCCGATGCCGCTGGACCAGTAGACGTTGCCGCCCTGGAACTGCGAGGCCCGGCCCCCGGTCACCGCGGTCTCGTCCGAGATCGGGTAGCCGAGGAACGCGCCGGTCGAGCCCAGCGCCAGCCACTTGGTGCGGATGGCGCCGTGCACCTCGTGGGCTCCGGTCGCCGACATCCAGTAGATGGATCCGCCCTGGAAGTCGTAGTGCCGGCCACCACCGGCGGCGGGCAGGCTGTCGGTGATCGGGAACTTCAGCAGCGAGGTGACCGTACCCATCGCCTTGTACTTCGTGAGGACCGCTCCGCCGACGTAGTGCGCCGCGCTGGCCGGCGAGTAGTAGATCCGGCCGTTCTGGAACCACTGCACCGCGGTGTCGGTGGTCGTGGCGTCGAGGTCGGCCGTGGTGGCCGCGCCGAAGAACGCCGGGCCGCCGATCGCGAAGTACTTGGTCCGGACCGGTCCGCGGGTGACCGCCTGGAACGGGCTGACGAACCCGTACCCCATGCCCCGCAGCTTGTCGATGACCCGCTGCAGGTTGCCCGGGTCGGTGGACGGGATGGTCACGTGCATGACGATGATCGCCCCGGGCACCGTGTACTTGTCGATCCGGGCGGACACGGTCGCCCAGTCGGCCGCCTGGTAACCGGTGGTGTCGAAGGTCCAGTCCAGGTTGATGTAGTAGCCGCGCAGCGCGAGGTCACGGTTGAGCCCCGAGTCCATGTAGCCGGACCGGTACGGCGCCCGGAACCAGCCCGCCGAGGCGATGCCGGCGGCCTTGAGCGCCGCCTCCGCCCGGTCGAGCTGCGACCAGCGCTGCGCCTGGGTCAGCGTCATGAAGTCCGGGTGGCTGTAGCTGTGGTTGAAGATCTTGTGCCCCTGGGTGGCGATGTTCTTCGCCTCCACCGGGTTCTGCTCGGCGAACCGGCCGGTCATCCCGAAGCCGCCGGTGATGCCGTTGGCCGCGAAGACCCGGAGCACGGTGTCCAGGTTGGCCTTGCTGACCGCGTTCTCCGCCGGGGTGCCGGTGCGCCAGTCCAGATCGAAGGTGAGGGACACGACCTTCGAGGTGTCGTAGCCGCGGGTGAAGACCTGAGCCCGGTACGGCGTGCTGTCCGCTGCCGCCGCCGGCCGGGCCGTCACCCCGCCGACCACGGTCAAGCCGAGCACAGCGACGGCGATCACCAGAGATCGGATTGCCGTTCGCGCCGTTGACCACCGCACGTTCACGAGACTCACCTCCTACCCTCCACCGTCCACGGCCGACTCTCCCGTCATCAGTGCCGTTCGGCCTCTATCGACAGCGGCCGGCACCACCCGGTCCTCCTTCGAATTCGCGGCACGTGGCATCGGGGGGTGAGCGATCCGACGGCTGTCGGCCGGCTCACACCGCGCAGCAGCGGGCGTCCACGAGCCGGCGGTCGGTGACGGATCATCCTGATCGACGGGGCGGGCGGGGCGGCCGGGGGCTACGCCGTCCAGCCGGCCACGAACGCCGGCGCGTACGTGATCGCCACCGCGAGCCCGCGCAGCAGCGAGCGCGCCGGTCAGCTCGCGCGGCTGGCGGCGGAGGTCGACGCCGGCCGGCGCGTCAGTACGATCTGCTGCGTTGTCGCCGATACCGGCGGCGGGGGTCCTGCATGACGTGCCGGACGGTGAACGCCGTCACGGCCACGCTCGCCAGGGCGACCACGACGACGGTGAGCACGGGTGCGCCGCCCACCGACAAAGGCGGCTCGGCATTCGCGACCTGCCGGAGCGATCCGTTCGGGGCGGCGGCCGCCGGTGGCGGCGCGGTCGGCAGCCCGGTGAAGTCGACGATGCCGCTGCTCTCGAGCAGCGTCATGTGGGTCATGACGAACTGGTTCGTCCGCTGGGCGAGCTTGCGGACCGTGTCGTTGCGGGTGCCGGCCCGGATCGTGGCGATGGCCGGGAAGATCTTGCCGTGCGCCGCCCGGAGCCGGTCGATGTACACCTGGTCGAAGTCGGCGCCCTCGGCCTCGCGCATCTCGTCGAGCCAGCCCTGCTGGTCCGCGTTCGGTTCGTCGGGCAGGGCCACGTCGAGCTTCTTCGCCGCGTCCCGGACGAGCTTGTCCAGCGTGACGTGCTGGGAGGCGATGTCCTGCCCGATGGACCGGATCCGGTCGTCGTCGGACTTCTCCCGCGCCATCTTGCCGGCCGGGATCTCCCAGAGCCCGGCCAGCCGGACCTTCACCACGAAGTCCCGGTCCGCCTCGGAGACGTCGCCCCGCCCGCGGTCGGTCAGCAGCCCGTTCGGCGGCACCGGCACGCCGGGTTCGGCGCGGGCCGCCTGCGGGTCGAACAGGGCCAGAACCAGCGCGATCAGGGCCGCACCGGGCAGCCGGTGACGCCACGGTGACATCCGGTGGACCGCGAGCACGTCGTCCTCCAGCCATCGTCACGGGTGTCTCCCGCTCCCACCAGGGATACGAAGCGCAGGCCACCGGGGATCAACGCCTGTCAGCCGAGTTCACGCAGGCGGCGCGGCGATCACCGCCACGTCGTCCTCGGTCAGGCTGCCGAGGACGATCATGCCGTCGCGCTCGGCGACCGCGGTGACGAAGCCGTACGAGCCGTCGGCGACGCGCAGGTCGTGCACCGGCTCGCCGTCGAGGCCGAAGGCCATGGCCCAGGCGACGACGGCGGCCTTGGGGCGTACCGCCTCCGGCACGTTCCACAGCAGGAGCCGCAGGAGGCCGGGCAGCGGCAGGAGCTTGTCCAGCAGCGGGTTGCGCGGGGCGGCGATGCCGACCCAGAGCAGGCCGTCGCTGCCCAGCGACATGTTGTCGGGGAAGCCGGGCAGGTTGTCGGCGAGGACCTCGGTACGGCCGGCGTCCGGCCCGGTCAGCCAGTGCCGCCCGATCCGGTAGCCGGTGGTCTCGGCGTACAGCAGGTACGACTCGTCGGGCGCCAGCACCAGGCCGTTGCCGAACTTCAGCCCGGTCAGCACCGTGGTGACGGTGCCGTCGGGGTCGCGGCGCAGCAGCCGGCCGGTGCAGGTGTGCTCGAAGACGTCGCCGAGGTAGTTCGCGAGGTCCCACCTGCTGGTCGAGGTGGTGAACCAGATCGTGCCGTCGGTGGCCTGCACCACGTTGCTCGCGAACGTCACCGAGCCCACGAGGACCTCGACGGCGCCGTCCGGGCGTACCTCGAGCAGGCCCCTGTCGTGGTCGCAGACCAGGACGCCGCCGTCGGCGCGGGCGTGCAGCCCCAGCGGGCGCCCGCCGGTGTCGGCGAGCACCGTCCGCTCGCCGGTGACCGGGTCGAGGCGCACGATCTTCCCGTCGCCGGTCCCCGTGAGGATCTTCCCGGCGGCGTCGAAGACGACGTCCTCGGGCCCGTGCCCGCCGGTCGGTATCCGGCGCATGACCTGCAGCGGCGCGGTCCGGCCCCGGTCGTGCCGGGCCGGCGGTCGCCAGCGGCGAGGTCTGATCAGGCGGCGGGCCATCCGGTCTCCCTAGGTCGGCAGGCATGGGTCTGCTCGGGGACAAGTGTGCTCGACGCGGGAACTCGCCGGCTCCGGCCGACAGATAACTCACGATGAATGAATACTCCGCCCCGACGACACGCGCCGGCCTCGCCGTGACGATCGGCAGCACGGTCGGTGCCGCCGCCGCTTTCGTGGCCACCGTGGCCGGCTTCCATCGGCTGTTCGACCTCGGCGTCTATCGCGGCGCCGTACGCCACTGGCTGATCGACGGCGGCGATCTCTACGCCTTCCGGTACCAGGGTTCGGGCTTCGGCTTCACGTATCCGCCGTTCGCCGCGCTCGTGCTGAGCCCGCTCGCGGCGATGTCCTGGCCGGTCACGGTCGCCGCGGCGATCACCGTGAACGCCGCCGCGGTGGTGCTCGTGCTGCGCTGGTTCCTGGCGCCGATCCTGCGCCGGCATGCGTGGCCGGTGTGGACCGGCTGCGCCCTGGGGTTCTGCGCCCTGCTGCTGTTCGAGCCGGTACGGCTGACGCTCAAGTCGGGCCAGATCAACCTGCTCCTGCTGGTCCTCGTCTGTCTCGATCACCGCGTCCTGCGAGGCGGCAGATGGGCCGGGGCCGGGATCGGCATCGCCGCGGCGATCAAACTGGTCCCGGCGGTGTTCATCGGCTATCTGATCGTGTCCCGCCAGTACCGGGCGGCGGCCACGGCAGCGGGCACGGCCGGCACGGTGAGCGTGCTCGCCTGGGTCGCCGCACCGGGCGCGTCGCGTACGTTCTGGACGGACGCGCTGTGGGACACCGACCGGGTGGGCCAGGTGGCCGCGCTCTCCAACCAGTCGCTCCGGGGCCTGACCGCGCGCCTCGATCTCGGCAGCCTCTGGTGGCTCGTCGCGGTCGGCGCGGTCGTGGCGATCTGGTTCCTCCGGGTACGCCGTACCGCCGCAGCAGGTGATCTCGGCACGGGATTCGCCCTCACCGGTGTCGCCGGGTGCCTCATCAGCCCGGTGACCTGGGTGCACCATCTCGTCTGGCTCGCGCCGGCCCTGTTCATGCTGCTCGATGCCGCGCTCGCGGAGCCCGGACGGTCCCGTCGCCGGCTCCGGATCGCCGTCGTGGTGATCGGCTACGCGGTGCTCAGCACGAGGCTCACCTGGTGGAGCGCCGTGGGCCCTGACCCGTACGTGTGGGTCTGTCTCGGCCTGCTAGGGGCGGCGCAGGCGCAGACCCTGCATGCCGCCGTCGACGGCCAGCGCGGTGCCCGTGGTGGCCGACGCCAGCGGGCTGGCCAGATAGGCGATCGCCGCGGCGACCTCGTCCGCGGAGACCAGCCGCCCGGTCGGCTGGCGGGCCTCCAGCGCGGCGCGTTCGGCGGCCGGATCGTCGGCCCGGGCCAGCAGGCGGCCGATCCAGGGGGTGTCCGCCGTTCCCGGGTTGACGCAGGTGACCCGGATGCCCTCCGCGAGGTGGTCGGCCGCCATGGCCAGGGTCAGTGACAGCACGGCGCCCTTGGTGGCCGAGTAGAGGGCGCGCTGCGGCACGCCTGCGGTCGCGACGATGGAGCAGGTGTTGACGATGGCGGCGTGCCGCGACCGGCGCAGGTACGGCAGCGCGGCCCGGGTGACGCGGACCATGCCGTACACGTTGACGTCGAAGACGCGGGCCCATTCCTCGTCGTCGTTGTCCTCGACGGTGCCCTGCGCGCCGATGCCGGCGTTGTTGACGACGATGTCGAGCCCACCCAGCGCTCCGGCCGCGGCGTCGACCCCGGCGCGCACGGACGCGTCGTCGGTGACGTCGCAGCCGATGCCGAGCAGAGGCTCCTTCACCCCGGTGTCGAGGTCGAGGCTGGCGACCGCGCAGCCGCGCTCGGCGAGCAGATTCGCGGTGGCCAGGCCGATGCCGGACGCGCCGCCGGTGACGATGGCGCGCAGTCCACCGAACTCTGTCATGGGATCGCCTCTCAGTGGGATTCGCGGGAGACCTGGTCGCCGCTGGAACCGAGCAGGAAGTCGCAGTCGGCGCCGGTGTTCGCCTGCCCGACGGAGTCGACGTAGAGGCGCTCCCAGCCCCGCTGCGGCCGGGCGAACGCCCGCACGGCCTCGGGCGCGGGCTCGCGGGCGGCAAGCTCGTCGTCGGGGACGCCGACGTCGATGCGCCGGTTGGCGACGTCGAGGATGATCGGGTCGCCGGTGCGGACCTTGGCGAGCGGCCCGCCCGCGGCGGCCTCCGGCGTCACGTGCAGGACCACTGTTCCGTACGCGGTTCCGCTCATCCGCCCGTCACAGATGCGGACCATGTCGCGTACGCCCTCCGCGAGCAGTTTCGCCGGCAGCGGCATGTTGGAGACCTCGGGCATCCCGGGGTAGCCCTTCGGCCCGCAGCCGCGCAGGATCAGCACCGAGTCCGGCGTCACGTCCAGGGCCGGGTCGTCGAGCCGGGCGTGCAGGTCCTCGATCGAGTCGAAGACGACCGCCGGACCGCGGTGCTGCAGCAGCTCCGGCGTGGCGGCAGCGGGCTTGATGACGGCACCGTCCGGGGCGAGGTTGCCGTAGAGCACGGCGATCCCCGCCTCGGGCTGCAGGGGGCGTTCGCGCGCCCGGATGACCTCACGGTCGTAGACGGGCACGGCGTCGAGATAGTCGGCCAGTGGCCGGCCGGTGACGGTCAGCGCGCCCGGGTGGAGCAGGTCGCGGATCTCGGCGAGCACGGCGTGCAGCCCGCCGGCCCGGTAGAGGTCGTCCATCAGGAAGCGGCCGG
This sequence comes from Actinoplanes sp. NPDC049316, assembly GCF_040677315.1. Taxonomy (NCBI): domain Bacteria; kingdom Bacillati; phylum Actinomycetota; class Actinomycetes; order Micromonosporales; family Micromonosporaceae; genus Actinoplanes; species Actinoplanes sp. NPDC049316. The sequence goes on from NZ_JBFAQM010000004.1 coordinate 142,060, forward strand.
CCGGCTGCAGGTCCACCAGCAGCGGTACGCCCGAGCCGACGCGGTCGAAGTCGTCCTGGCTGAGCTCGACGCCGAGCCGGCCGGCGATGGCGAGCAGGTGCACGACGGCGTTGGTGGAACCGCCCAGCGCCGCCAGCGCGACGATCGCGTTGAGGAACGACTCCCGGGTCATCACGCCGCTCGGGCGCAGGTCGCGGCCGACGAGGTCGACCGCGAGCTCGCCGGTCGCGTGCGCGGCCTCGAGCAGGCGGCTGTCGGGCGCCGGGGTGCCGGCCACCCCGGGCAGGGTCATGCCGAGGACCTCGGCGAGCAGGCCCATGGTGGACGCGGTGCCCATCGTGTTGCAGTGGCCCTTGCTGCGGATCATCGAGGACTCCGAGCGGGTGAACTCGGCGGCGCTGAGCGTGCCCGCGCGGACTTCCTCGCTCAGTTGCCACACGCCGGTCCCGCAGCCCAGCGGGACGCCCCGGAACGTGCCGGTGAGCATCGGCCCGCCGGGCACCACGACCGCGGGCAGGTTCACCGAGGCGGCGCCCATCAGCAGCGCGGGAATCGTCTTGTCGCAGCCGCCGAGCAGCACCACGCCGTCGATGGGGTTGGCGCGCAGCATCTCCTCGATGGCCATCGCGGCCATGTTGCGCCACAGCATCGCGGTGGGCCGCACCTGCGTCTCGCCGAGCGACACCACCGGCAGGTTCAGCGGGATGCCGCCGGCGGAGTGGATGCCGTCGGCGACGCTGCGGGCGACCTCGTCGAGGTGCGCGTTGCAGGGGGTCAGGTCGGAGGCGGTGTTGGCGATGGCGATGTGCGGCCGGCCGTCGAACGCGCCGGCGGGCAGGCCCCGGCGCATCCAGGCGCGGTGGATGTAGCTGTTGCGGACGTCCCCGGCGTACCACTGCGAACTGCGGCGTGGCTGCATCGTCGCCCCCTTCTGGATGGAGGGGATGCTACCTGCTTTCCTAATGATGGAACAGCGGTCTATTATTCGGAACCATGACCGACTCGGACGCCGACAAGCTCGTCGGCTCCGACCGTGTCCTGGCGGTCCTCTCGGAGCTGGCGAAGCACCCGCAGGGCATCGGGCTGGACGACATGGCGCGGGCCATGGCCAGCCCCAAGCCGACCGTCCACCGTGCGCTCGCATCGCTGCGGCGCGCCGGGTTCGCCGTGCAGGACGGGTACGGCCGCTACGTGCTCGGCGACGAGTTCCTGCGGCTCGCGTTCGCGCACCACGAGGCACGTCCGGACCACGTCCGGGTCCAGCCCGTGCTCCAGCGGCTCTGCGCGCGGTACGGCGAGACCGTCCACTACGCCGGCCTCGACGGCCGCGACGTGGTCTACCGCTCGAAGCTCGACCCCACCTCCGGCGCCGTACGCCTGACCTCGGTGGTCGGCGGCCGCAACCCGGCGCACTGCACCGCCGTCGGCAAGATGCTGCTGTCCTTCACGCTGCACACCGAGCAGCAGGTGCGCGACTGGGTCGGCGACCAGGACCTGACCAGGCGCACGGAGAACTCGATCGGCACCGCCGAGCAACTGCACGCCGAGCTGGTCCGCACCCGCGAGCGCGGCTACGGCGTCGACGACCAGGAGAACGAGCCCGGCGTCATCTGCCTCGCCGTACCCATCTTCTTGACCTCACCGTTCGCGCCCAGCGGCGCGATCAGCATCAGCAGCCTGGCGTACCGCACCCCGCTCGGGAAGCTCATCGACGACCTGCCCGCCATCCGGGCCATCGTCGCCGACCCGGCGGAGAACCCGTGACCGGCACGCACACCGCCCGGCCCGCCGGCGCCGGGGTCTACCAGCTCGGCGAGGGCCCGCTCTGGGACCCCCGCCGGCAGCGGCTGCTCTGGGTCGACATCGACGGCCACGCCGTCCACCAGGGCGAGCTCGACGCGGTGACCGGCACGATCGCCGCGATCGGTACGTGGCGATTCGACGCGCAAGCCTGCGCGGTGGCCGTGGCCGCCTCCGGTGACCTGCTGGTGGCCGAACGCGAGACGCTGACCCGGGTCGCGCCGGACGGTACGCGGACCGAACTGGCCCGGGTCCTGCCCCACGGCGCCCCCGGACGGCTCAACGACGGCGCGGTCGACCCGGCCGGCCGCTTCCTGGTCGGCAGCCTCGACCCGCGCCAGCGGTCCGGGACCGAGGTCCTCGTCCGCCTCGATCCCGGCGGCCTGACCGTCCTCGACGACGACCTCACGCTCTCCAACGGGCTGGCCTGGAGCCCGGCCGGGGACACCCTCTACAGCATCGACTCCGTACCGGGCACGGTGTGGGCCCGCGACTACCAACCCTCCACCGGCGTCGTCGGCGGCCGCCGGGAGGCATTCCGGATCACCGACGGCCTACCCGACGGCATGTGCGCCGACGCGGACGGCAACCTGTGGATCGCGGTCTGGGGCCGTGGCCGGGTGGAGTGCCGTACCCCGCAGGGCGACGTGCTGGCCACCGTCCACGTCGACGCCCCGAACCACACCAGCGTGGCCTTCGCCGGGCCGGACCTGGACGTCCTCGTCGTCACCACCGCCGCGGCCGGCCCGGCCGGCCATCCCCACTCCGGACGGCTGTTCACCGCTCGCGTCGGCGCCGAAGGGCTGCCCACGGCGTACTGGAATCCCGACCTCTGACTCCTGGAGCCCTCGTGTTGCTCATGCGTGTCGGCGCCTTCGGCGCCGAGAAGCCGGCCGTCCGCGTCGACGACACCCGCTACGTCGACGTGTCCGATCTGGTCACCGACTTCGACGAGGCGTTCTTCGCCGCCGGCGGGCCCGCCACGCTGACCGCGCCGGTCGCCGGGCGGATCGCCGCCGGGGACGTGCGCGAGCTCGGCGCCCAGCGGATCGGCGCGCCGATCGCCCGGCCGCACCAGATCCTCTGCATCGGCCTGAACTTCAGCGACCACGCCGCCGAGACCGGGCAGGCCGTGCCGGACGAGCCGATCCTGTTCACCAAGAGCCCGAACACGCTCGTCGGCCCGAACGACGACGTCCGGATCCCCCGTGGCGCCACCAAGACCGACTGGGAGGTGGAGCTGGGCATCGTGATCGGCCGGCGTACCTCCTATCTCGGCTCCCCCGCCGACGCCGCCGGCGCCATCGCCGGCTACGTGCTGGTCAACGACGTCAGCGAACGCGCCTTCCAGATGGAGCGCGGCGGGCAGTGGTCCAAGGGCAAGTCCGCCGAGACGTTCAACCCGGCCGGTCCGTGGCTGGCCACCCCGGACGAGATCCCGGACGTCCGCGACCTGGGCATGTGGCTCGACGTCAACGGCGTACGGCGGCAGACCGGCAGCACCCGGACGATGATCTTCGACCCGTACGTCGTCGTGCACCATCTGAGCCAGTTCCTGGTCCTCGAGCCCGGCGACCTGATCAACACCGGCACCCCGCCCGGCGTCGGCATGGGGCACAAGCCGCCCGTCTGGCTGCAGCCCGGCGACGTGATGGAGCTCGGCATCGACCGTCTCGGCCGGGCCCGCCAGCAGGTCGTCGGGCCGCGATGACCCGGGAGGATCAGGCGGAGGGCGGGATCCGCCGGCGCACGTCCTGCACCGTGGCCTCGCCCGCGACCGGTACGGCCACCCACGGCAGCTCGGACGGCGAGGTGACGATGCCCTCCTCGAGGAAGGCGTAGCGCCCGTCCAGGAGCCGCTTGGCCGCCTTCACGTCCAGCGAGTCGGTGTTGTCCCAGAGACCGGCGAACAACGCCTCCGCCCGGATCCGCGCCTGGCGGCAGAACAGATCGGCCAGCTCCAGGCCCTCGGGCCGGTCCTGCCGCTGCGCGTGGGCGCGGACGCACACCGCCGACATCGCGAACAACTCGGCGCCGACGTCGACGATGCGGCCGAGGAAGCCCTGCTTGCGCTCGAGCTTGCCCTGCCAGCGCGACATCGCGTAGAACGTCGAGCGGGCCAGCTTGCGCGAGGTGCGCTCGACGTACCGCAGGTGAGCCGCGAGCGGGCCGAATTCGCCGTACGCGGTCGGCGCCTGGCCCCGCCCGACGGCCAGGGTCGGCAGCCACCGGGCGTAGAAGGCCCCGGCGCGCGCACCGGCGCGGGCCTTCCTGCCGAGCCCCGCGTCCGGGTCGATGATGTCGCCGGCGACCGACAGGTGCGCGTCGACCGCCTCGCGCGCGATGAGCAGGTGCATGATCTCCGTGGAACCCTCGAAGATGCGGTTGATCCGCAGGTCCCGCAGCATCTGCTCGGCCTCGGCCGGACGCTCGCCGCGGGCGGCCAGCGAATCGGCCTTCTCGAAGCCGCGGCCGCCGCGGATCTGGATCAGCTCGTCGCCGACCTGCCACGCCATCTCGCTGGCGTACAGCTTGACCAGCGCGGCCTCGATGCGGATGTCGTTGCGGTCGTCGTCGGCGATCAGGCAGCAGAGGTCCAGCATGGACTCCATCGCGTACGTCGTCGCTGCGATGAACGCGAGCTTCTTGGCGACCGCCTCGTGCTGACCGACCGGGCGGCCCCACTGCACCCGCTCCGCCGACCATTCGCGCGCCACGTTGAGCGACCACTTGCCCGCGCCGACGCACATCGCGGGCAGCGACAGGCGGCCGGTGTTGAGCGTGGTCAGCGCGATCTTGAGGCCCTTGCCGAGGCCGCCGATGACGTTCTCCTCGGGCACGAACACGTCGTGGAAGCGGGTGACGCTGTTCTCCAGCCCGCGCAGGCCGAGGAACTCGTTGCGGCGCTCGACCGTGATGCCCGGCGTGTCGGCCTCCACGACGAACGCGGTGACGCCCTTCTCCGGCACCCGGGCCATCACCACGAGCAGCGTGGCCACAGTGCCGTTGGTGGCCCACAGCTTCACCCCGTTGAGCCGGTAGCCGCCCTCGACCGGTTCCGCCACGGTGCCCAGCCGCGCCGGGTCGGACCCGACGTCCGGCTCGGTCAGCAGGAACGCGGACACCTCGCCCGCGGCCAGCCGGGGCAGGAACTGCTTCTTCTGCTCGGCGGTCCCGAAGGTCTTGAGCGGCTGCGGCACGCCGATCGACTGGTGGGCGGACAGCAGCGCACCGATGGACGGGTTGGCCGAACCCACCAGGGTCAGCGCCTTGCAGTAGTGGAGATTGGACAGCCCGAGGCCGCCGTACTCCTTGTCGATCTTCATGCCGAACGCCCCGAGCCGGGCCAGGCCCTGGAACACCTCGTCGGGGATGCGGGCCTCCCGCTCGATGCGCGCGCCGTCGACCTCCGAGCGGACGTACGCGTCCAGCCGCGCGAGGAACTCGTCGGCGTCGGGACGGGGCTCGGCGGCGGGCCACGGATCGATCAGGTCCAGCCGGAACCGCCCGAGGAACAACTCCTTGCCGAAGCTCGGCTTGCGCCACTCGGACTCGCGGGCGGCCTCGGCGACCTGCCGCGCCTGCTTCTCCGAGACGTGAGCCGGCTTGCGCTGCGTCGTGGTCACGGCCTACCCCCTCAATCCGAGTACGGCTGGAGCCCTGCAAGCCACGCTACTCAGGAGTCCTACCCGGCGGTAGCCTTCCGGCGGCTCCCGGTCAGCGCAGGCCGGCCGCCAAGTCGGCGACGGTGTGGGCCCGGATGCCGGCGACCGGGGCACCGCAGTAGCGGGCGGCCACCGCGCGGACGTGGTCCTCCGCGGCCCCGGCCAGGCCGTCGTAGACGGTGGTGAACAGCTCGCGGGCGGGCTCGCGCAGCCAGCCCGGCGGCAGGAGCCGGGCCGGGAGCTGCGGGTCGAGAACCGGCAGCCGCCGATAGGTGTTCATGACCTCGGTGCGGGCCCGGACCGCCTCGGCCCCGCCGAGCGTCCCGGGCGGCGCCGGGCTCCACCGTTCGACGAAGGCCTCGTACTGCCGGGCGATCCCCGCGATGTCCCAGGCGTCGATCGGATTGCGCCGGGTCGCCGCGTCCAGCTCGACGTGCCGGGCGCGGAAGACGGTCAAGGTGCCGAGGGTGAGGTCGGCGAGCCGCGCCCGGGCCTTCACGTCGAGGTCGCGCGGGGAGATCCAGAGGCCGTCGTACAGCGGCGCGTACCCCATCCACCGCAGCTGACTGCGCAATCCGCGCCGGAGCGTGCCCTCCTCTTGCGGCAGCGAGAAGGCGATGAGCGTCCACTGCTCGTCCCATGGCTGCGCCTCGGCGGGCGTGAGGATCGCGCCGGCGCCGACGGCCAGGAAGGTGGCGGCCCCGGCGGTCAGCCGGTACGAGCTGCGCCGGCCCTCGCGGCGGCCCTCGATCACCCCGCGCCGGGCGAGGCGGCTGATCGCCGTCCGAGCCCCGGCCGGGGTGACACCCGCCTCCGCGAGCAGCGCCACCACGGCCCGGGAGGGCAGCCACGCGCGGTGCCGCAGGGTGTAGTCCGCCAGCAGGGTGACCGCTAGGCCCTGCGGCGAGTTGCCGCTCTGCCGGCGGGGCAGCCGTACCGGTTCGGACAGCTCCTCGGGAAAGATCTCGCCGATGTCGTACGGGCCGGTCACCGCTACGACCCTAGCGGGTCCATCAACATCGATAGTCATTGATTGACAGTTCGCATCCCCGGGGGAAGACTAACTGTCACACGAGTACGACCTCCGGCGCGCGGCACCAGGGCATGCCCGCGTACCGGCGACTCGGCCTGCCCGGGAGCCGCAGGCCCCCCGCGTACTCCTCTCCGCGCTGTCCCAGCCGACGCCGTCCGCGCCGTCCATCGCGCGGCCGGTCGTCCCCGCCTGCGTGCGGGCAACCCAAGGAGCAAGGCGATGAAGATCAGAAGAAAGCTGCTGCTCGCCGCCGCCACCGCGCTGGCCCTCGCCGGGCTGGCCGTGCCCGCGGCCCGGCCCGCGTTCGCCGCCGCGCTGACCGAGGTCACCAGCTTCGGCGACAACCCCGGCGGCATGCGGATGCACATCTACGTCCCGGACTCTCGTCCCGCCCGACCGGCCATCGTGGTCGCCATGCACGGGTGCGGCGGCTCGGGGCCGGGCTTCTACTCCGGCAGCGAGTTCGCCTCGCTGGCCGACCGGTACGGCTTCCTCGTCGTCTATCCCACCGCCACCCAGCAGGCCGGCTTCGGCAACTGCTTCGACACCTGGTCCGACGCCGCCAAGCGGCGCGGCGGCGGCAGCGATCCCGTGTCGATCGTCTCCATGATCACGTACGCCGAACGCCAGTACGCCGGCGACCCGAACCGGGTCTACGCGACCGGCAGCTCGTCCGGCGGGATGATGACCAACGAGATGCTCGCCCTGTACCCCGATGTGTTCAAGGCGGGCGCGGCGTTCATGGGCGTGCCCTTCGGCTGCTTCGCCAACGCCGCCGACTACCCGCCCGGCAGCAGCAAGTGCACCGGCGGCAGCATGGACCGCACCCCGCAGCAGTGGGGCGACCTGGTGCGGCAGGCGTACCCGGGCTACACCGGCCAGCGCCCGCGCATGCAGCTGTGGCACGGGACGAGCGACACGCTCGTGCCGTACTCGCTGTTGCAGGAGGAGATCGAGCAGTGGACCGACGTCTTCCGGCTGAGCCAGACCCCCACGTCGTCCGACCAACCGCAGGCCGGCTGGAACCGCCGCCGGTACGCCGACGCCTCCGGCACCCAGGTCGAGGCGTACAGCATCCAGGGAGCGGGGCACAGCCTGCCGAGCGCCGGCATGGCCGCGTACGCGATCGCGTTCTTCGGTCTTGACAGCCCGGTCACTCCCCCGTCGACGCCGCCGTCGAACCCGCCGTCGAACCCGCCCTCGAACCCGCCGGCCTCGGGCTCGTGCCGGGTGACCGCCACGATGAACGCCTGGAACACCGGGCTCACCGCGAGCCTGACAATCACGAACACCGGCGCCTCGGCGGTGAACGGCTGGTCGCTGGCCTTCACCCTGCCGGGCGGGCAGTCGATCACCTCGGGCTGGAACGCGACCTACTCGCCGGCCTCCGGCCGGGTTACCGCCAGGAACGCGAGCTACAACGGCGCGATCCCGGCGAACGGCTCGGTGAGCATCGGGTTCCAGGCGAGCCACACCGGTAATACGGGTACGCCGTCGGACTTCGCGCTGAACGGCAGCACCTGCAGCACCACCTGATCCCCCCGGCCCCGGCCGGTCAGGCGGTCGCCGGGAGCAGGTCCAACAGGCCGTCCGCGACGGCCCGGGCCGGCTCCCGGTACGCCGTCTCGAGCTCGCGGAACCGCTTCTGCGCCCGCACCGCGGGCCAGTCCGGCGGCAGGTGCTCGACCGGCAGGCGGGGATCGCGCCGGATCGCGTGCAGCCACTCCGCGATCAGCGTGAGGCGGGCCGCGAGGGGGTCGCTCAGCGGTGGCGGACCCTCCCAGCGGGTCAGGAAACCGGTGTAGGCCGCGGCGAGCGCGGGCAGGTCGTACGCATCGCCCACCATGACGCCGATGTCGGTGCGCGATCCGGCCCGGGCGTGAAAGATGCGGGCGTGCGCGTCCAGGCCGAGGCTGCTGACGATGTGGTCGGCGGCCACCTCGCCCGGTGCGATCCACAACCCGCCCTGCAGCGGTCCGAACCCGGCCCAGGCCAGCTGTGAGCGCAGGTCGTGGCGCTGGCGCTGCCAGGAGTCGGGCAGCGAGAAGCTCAGCAGCGTCCAGCTGCCGTCCCAGTCGTCGTTGACCGCGCCGGCCCGCCAGATCCGGTCGCGGCCGTCGCGCAGCAGCGCCGTGGACCGCTCGGTGAGTCCGAAGTACATGCGGCGGCCGTCGCGCCGGCGGCGCAACAGGTCCCGGCCGGCCATCCGGGTCAGAGTGGACCGTGCGGCGTGCTCCGAGATGCCCAGCCGGTCACACACGTCGATCACGCTCCCGGAGAACACGCACAGGTCCCGGTCGAGCAGGTAGTCACCGAACAACATCAGCAACAGGGTCTGCGGGCGGGGCCCCGCGGGTTCCGTTGGCGGCATGAGAAGAATGTTAGGCAGAATATTGACGGTCGTGACGGACGCGCCTAACTTTACCTTCCTGTAACGGCAGAACCCCTCGCTGAGGAGGTACCCGTGCGCAGATCCACGACCGTCCTCGTCGCCCTCCTTCTCGTCACCGCGGCCGGCTGCGGTGACGGCAACGACTCCACCTCGGACGATTCCATCCGGGTCGGCCAGATCGTCTCGCTGACCGGGAACTACTCCCCGCTCGGCACGGAGAACCAGAAGTCGGTCGCGCTGGCGGTCGAGCAGCTCAACAACGCCGGCGGCATCGGCGGGCGGCGGATCGAGCTGACCGTGCGCGACGACAAGAGCCTGCCCGACCAGGCCGTGCTGGCCTTCAACGAGCTCAAGGGCGACTCCGACGCGATCATCGGCTCACCGTTCTCCAACTCCGCCCTGGCGACCATTCCGCTGGTCGACCGGGAACAGGTCCCGTACCTCTCGCTCACGCCGGCCGACGAGCAGGTGCGACCGGTGCACCCGTACGTTTTCGTGGTCCCGGCGACCTCCGGCACGTACGCCGAGGCGGCCCTGCGATACCTGCAGGCCACCAGGGTCACCCGGCTCGCCGTCGCGTACGACACCAAGAGCAGTTACGCGGTGGCGGGCTTCAAGGGCCTGCAGGAGAAGTCCGCGCAGTACGGCGTGACGCTCGACCCGATCGAGCAGTTCCAGACCACCGCCACGGAGTTCGGCGCGGTCTTCACCCACGTACGCTCCTCCTCCGCGCAGGCGCTGATGGTCTGGGCCACCGGCGCGCCCGCCGTCGCCCTCACCAAGCAGTACGCGGCGAGCGGCCTGAAGATCCCGCTGATCCTCACCGGCGCCCAGGCCAGCAAGCTGTTCCTGGACCCGGCCGGCCCCGCGGCCGAGGGCGCCGTCGTGGCCAGCTCGATCGGCGTGGTCGGCGACGCGCTGCCGGCCGGCGCGCAGAAGACCGCGATCGAGGAGCTCTCCACCGCCTTCCGGGCCAAGTACGGCTACCCGCCGCCGCAGTTCGCCCAGGACGGCTGGAGCGGGGTGAAGCTGCTGGCCGCCGCGGTCGAGAAGGCCGGCGGGACCGACCGGGCGAAGGTCCGCGACGCGCTCGAAGGGCTCACGCTGACCACGCCGAACGGCACCTACCGCTACTCGGCGGCCGACCACAGCGGGCTGACCGCCGACTACATCGCGATCAACACCGTGCGGTCCGGGGCGTTCGTGCCGACCGACTACACGAAGACGAAACTCGCCACGCTGGGCGGCCGCTGATGGCCCGAGGCGCCGCCCTCGGCGTCTCCGCGGCGAGCCGGGCGTTCGGCGGCGTCTACGCCGTCCGGGACGTCGGCCTGGGCCTCGAGCCGGGCGAGCTGCGCGGGCTGATCGGGCCGAACGGGGCCGGCAAGTCGACGCTGTTCGCCCTGATCGGCGGTCAGCTGCGGGCCGACGCCGGCACCGTGTGGCTGGACGGCGCCCGGATCGACCGGCTCAGCGCGGACCGCCGGGCCCGGCTCGGCGTCGGCGTGGTGTTCCAGGCGGCCCGGGTCTTCCCCGGGATGACCGCGCTGGAGAACGTGATGGTCGGCGCGCACGGCACGACCGGGGCCGGGTTCCTGGCCGCGGCCCTGCGGCTGCCCGCCCACCACCGCGAGGAGCGGATCATCCGGGAGCGGGCCCGGGAGTGTCTGGCGCGCACCGGGCTGGCCGGATGGGCCGACCGGCCGGCCGAGGCACTGCCGCTGGGCCAGCAGCGGGCTCTGCAGCTGGCCCGGGCGCTGTGCGGACGGCCCCGGCTGCTGCTGCTGGACGAACCGGCGTCCGGGTTGCGCGCGGCCGAGCGCGAGCGGCTGTCGGCGCTGCTGGCCGAGCTGCGCGCGGAGGGCCTGACCATGCTGCTGGTCGAGCACGACGTCGGGTTCGTCATGCGGCTCGCCGACCGGATCACCGTGCTCGACCTGGGCCGGATCATCGCCGAGGGCAGCCCCGCCGACGTGCGCGCCGATCCGGTCGTGGTGGACGCGTACCTGGGCGCCGGGAGCCCCGCGTGAGCGCCGTGGTCGAGGCCCACGGGCTGGTCGTGCGCTACTCCGGGGCCACCGCGCTGGACGGCGTCGACCTGACCGTCGGCGAGCACGAGCTGGTCGCGCTGATCGGCGCGAACGGCGCGGGCAAGACCACCCTGGTCCGGGCGCTGTCCGGCCTGGTCCGGCCGGCCGCGGGCCGGGTCGTCGTGCACGGGAGGCTGGCCCAGGTGCCCGAGGGCCGGGAGGTGTTCGCCGGGCTCAGCGTCGACGACAACCTGCGGCTGGGCGGCTGGCGCAACGGCCGCGCGGGACGCGCCACCGGGCCGGTGTACGAGCTGATGCCGGAGCTCACCGCGGTGCGCCACCGCGCGGCCGGCACGCTGTCCGGCGGCCAGCAGCAGATGGTGGCGATCGGCCGCGCGCTGATGGCCCGGCCGGACGTGCTGGTCGTCGACGAGCTCAGCCTCGGCCTGGCCCCGAAGGTCGTCGACGTGCTGGTCGGTCACCTGCGCCGGCTGCACGAGGACCGCGGGCTGGCGATGCTGCTGATCGAGCAGAACGCCCGCCTGGCCCTCGGGCTCTGCCACCGCGGGTACGTGCTGGAGGCCGGCCGGGTGGCGCTGCACGGCGACGCCGGCCGGCTCGCCCACGACCCCCGGGTCACCGCCGCCTACCTGGGCGGCCACGTCACGACCGAGGAACCGCGATGAGCGACCTCCTCGGCTACCTGCTCACCGGGCTCGGCATCGGCGCCGGTTTCGCGCTGGTCGGCAGCGGCATGGTGGTGATCTACCGGGTGACCCGGGTGGTGAACCTGGCCCAGGGCGCGTTCGCCGTGGTGGCCGCGATGCTCGCCTCCACCCTGCTGGCCACCGGGCTCCCGCACGGGCTCGCCGAGCTGACCGGGGTGCTCGTCGCGGCCGGCGCCGGGCTGGTGGTCGGCGTGGTGGCGATCGGCCGGCCGGGCACCGACCCGGGCACGGCGCTGATCATCACTCTCGGGCTGGGCGTTCTCGCGTACGCCGTCGAGGTGACCGTCTGGGGTGACCAGCCCCGCTCGTACGCCGGCCTGCCCGGAGCCACCACCGTGGGCGGGGCCCGGGTCCAGACGCACTACCTGCTGATCGTCGCGGTGACGCTGCCGGTCTTCGCCGTGCTGACCGCGTTCTTCCGGCGTACCGACCTGGGCAAGGCGCTGACCGCGTGCGCGCAGAACCCGTACGCGGCCCGGGTGGTGGGCATCGACGTCCGCCGGATGGGCCTGCTCGCGTTCGCGCTCGGCGGCGCCCTGGGCGGCCTGGCCGGCGTGCTGGTCACGCCGGTGCAGCAGGTCACCTTCGACAGCGACGTGACGCTGATCGTCAACGGCTTCGCCGCCGCGGTGCTCGGCGGGCTGACCCGCCCGGCTGTCGCCCTCGCCGGCGGGCTGCTGCTCGGGGTCGCGCAGACCCTGATCGCGGGCTACGGCGGCGGCGCCTTCCAGCTCGAGATCGCCCTGCTGGTGATGCTCACGGTGATGGTCGGGCAGGCGCTGCGCGCCGGTTCGGTCCGGGAGGCGGTGCGATGAAGGCGTGGCCGATCGTGGGCGCCGCCGCGGTGAGCCTGGCGCTGCCGCCGCTGCTGCCGGAACGCCAGCTGTCGACGTACGTGCTGCTCCTGCTGGCCGCCACGGTCACCGCCGGCGTGTCGCTGCTGATGGGGTACGCCGGTCAGGTGTCGCTCGGCCAGGCGGCGTTCTACGCGATCGGGGCGTACGCCGCCGGCCTCTCCGCCGTGCACGGCGTACCCACCCTGATCGGCCTGCTCGCCGCGCCCGTCGTGGCGGCGCTCGCCGCCGTCCTGATCGGAGCGCCGCTGCTGCGGCTCCGCGGGCACCACCTGGCCTTCGCCACCCTCGCCGTGCACCTGATCCTGCTGTCCCTGCTCGGGCAGGGCACCTGGGCCGGCGGCGCGATCGGCCTGCAGGGCATCCCGCCGCTGACCCTCGCGGGCACCCCGCTGCGCGACGATCTCGGCTACGCCTACCTCGCCTGGGTCGTGCTCGCCCTGGTCCTGCTGATCAGCCGCAACGTCGTGGACTCGCGGGCCGGCCGGGGACTGCGCGCGGCCGCCGGCAGCGAGATCGCGGCCGCGGCCGGCGGCGTGCCGGTGGGCGGCTACCGCCTGGCCGTCTTCGCGCTCTCCGCCGCCTTCGCCGGCCTGGCCGGCGGCGTCTACGCCTTCTACCTCGGCTACCTCGCGCCCGGCTCGTTCCCGCTGCTGCTCTCGATCGAGTTCGTGGTGATGGCCGTGGTGGGCGGGCTCGGCACGATCACCGGGCCGGTGGCCGGCGCCGCGGTCCTCACCCTGCTGGTCCAGGCGCTCAACCAGCTCGGCACGCAGGGCGGGATGCCGAGCTACGCGCCCGTCGTGCTGTCCTACGCGGTCTACGCGCTGCTGCTCGTCGCCGTGGTCCGCTACCTGCCCCGGGGCATCGTCCCGACGCTGACCGTCGCACGGAAGGACCCGTCATGAGACTCGACGACAAGGTGGCGATCGTGACCGGCAGCGGACGCGGGCTGGGTCTCGCGTACGCCGAGGCGCTCGCCGCGGCCGGCGCGGCCGTGGTGGTCAACGATCTGGACCCCGCGGCCGTGGACGCGGCGGTGGCGCGGATCGCCGGCGCGGGCGGCCGGGCCACGGGGGTGGCCGCCCGCGTCGGCGGCCGCGAGACGGCCGAGGCCCTCGCCGACGCCGCGATCGACCGGTTCGGCCGGCTCGACGTGCTGGTCACCAACGCCGGCGTGCTGCGCGACCGGGTGTTGTGGAAGATGACCGACGAGGACTTCGACGAGGTCGTCCGGGTGCACCTGCGCGGCACCTTCACCTGTGCCCGGGCGGCCGCCGTCCGGATGCGGGCGCAGGGCCAGGGCGGCCGGCTCATCCTGATCTCGTCGCCGGCCGGTCAGCGCGGGAACTTCGGGCAGACCAACTACGCGGCCGCCAAGGCCGGCATCGCGGCGATGGCCCGTACGTGGGCACTCGAGCTCGCCCGCAGCGACATCACGGTGAACGCGGTCGTGCCGGTCGCCGCCACCGAGATGACCAAGACCATCCCCGCCTTCGCCCCGGCGATCGAGGAGTCCGAGCGCACCGGCGCGCCGCTGCCCGGGTGGATGCGCCGCGACGAAGGGCTGGGCACCCCCGGCGACGCCGCCGGCCTGATCGTCTTCCTCGCCTCGGACGCGGCGAAGGACGTCACCGGGCAGGCGATCGGCGTCGGCGGCGACCGGCTCACGCTCTGGGGGCACCCGTACGAGAAGGCAGTCGCGTTCCGGGACGGCGGCTGGAGCGCCGAGGCGATCGCCGCGGCATGGCCGGACGGCATCGGCGCCGAACCGGAGCCGTACGGCATCCCGGCGCCGAAGGGCCCGGAGGCCTAGATGGACGTCAGGTCGTTGACCGCGATCGACGTGCACACGCACGCCGAGGTCGGCCGGGACGGGCACCCCTCGCTCGCCCCGGAGCTGATGGTCGCGTCCGCGGCGTACTTCGGGGCGCAGGGCCACCGGCAGCCGACGATCGACGAGATCGCGCGGTACTACCGCGAGCGCGCCATGGCGGCGGTGGTCTTCACCGTCGACGCCGAGCACGCCACCGGGCACCGGCGGATCAGCAACGAGGAGGTCGCCGAGGGCTGCGCGGCCCACCCGGACGTGCTGATCCCGTTCGCCAGCGTCGACCCGTTCAAGGGGCGGGCGGGGGTGCGTGAGGCCCGCCGGCTGGTCGCCGGGCACGGCGTACGCGGCTTCAAGTTCCACCCGAGCCTGCAGGGGTTCGCGCCGGACGACCGGATGGCGTACCCGCTGTACGAGGCGATCGAGGAGCTGGGCGTGCCCGCGCTGTTCCACACCGGGCAGACCGGGATCGGCGCCGGCGTGCGCGGCGGCGGCGGGATCCGGCTGCGGTACTCGCATCCGATGCTGGTGGACGACGTGGCCGCCGACTTCCCCGACCTGCGCATCATCCTGGCCCACCCGTCCTTCCCGTGGCAGGACGAGGCGCTGGCGGTGGCCACGCACAAGCCGCACGTGTACATCGACCTGTCCGGCTGGTCGCCGAAGTACTTCCCGCCGCAGCTGGTTCGCTACGCCGACTCGCTGCTGCAGGACAAGGTGCTGTTCGGCTCCGACTACCCGGTCATCACCCCGGACCGGTGGCTCGCCGACTTCGCCGAGCTCGATCTCAAGCCGGCGGTCCGGCCGAAGATTCTCAAGGACAACGCCGCCCGCCTGCTGGGCCTGGACAAGGAGGACGCATCGTGATCACCGTTGACGGGCTGCCGGAGGTCATCGCGCTGGCCGGCCGGGACCTGGGCCGCAGCGACTGGCTGGAGATCACCCAGGACCGGGTGAACCGGTTCGCCGACGCCACCGGCGACCACCAGTGGATCCACGTCGACCCGGAACGCGCGAAGGACGGCCCGTTCGGCGGCACCATCGCGCACGGCTATCTCACCCTGTCGCTGGTGATCCCGCTGTTCAGCTCGCTGCTGGAGATCCGGGGCGTCGCGATGGGCGTCAACTACGGCCTGGAACGGGTACGGTTCCCCAGCCCGGTGCGGGTGGGCTCGAAGATCCGGCTCGCGGCGTCCGTGGCCGAGACGAAGCCGGTCGGGGGCAACGGCGTCCAGCTGCTGGTGGACCTCACCGTGGAGGTCGACGGCGGGACCAAGCCCGCCTGCGTCGCCCGTGCCGTCTACCGCTATTACGCATGACCGCGGGCGTACCGGTGCGCAACGCCGGTCTGGGCTCCTGGCCGGCCCGGCGGGCGGCGATGTCCCCCGGCCGCGACGCGCTGGTCTTCGGGGACCGCGTCGTCACCTACGCCGGGCTGGCCGGCCGGGTCGCCCGGCTGGCCGCGCGGCTGCGGGACGGCGGCGTGCAGCCGGGTGACCGGATCGCCTATCTCGGGCCGAATCATCCGGCCTTCGTCGAGACGATGTTCGCCACCCACCTGCTCGGCGGGATCTTCGTGCCGCTGAACTTCCGGCTCGCCGCGCCCGAGGTCGACTACATGCTGCGGCACAGCGGCACGGTCGCGCTGGTCCACGCGCCCGGCAGCGCGTTCTCCGCCCGGCCCGGCACGGTCGTCGAGGTCGGCGACGCGTACGAGAGATGGCTCGATGCCGCGGGTGAGCCGGCGCCGCCCGACATCGCCGTCGGCATGGACGATCCGGCCTTCATCCTCTACACCTCCGGCACCACCGGCCGGCCGAAGGGCGCCGTCCTCACCCATGCCAACGTCTTCTGGAACTGCTACAACCTGCTCGCCGGGGTGGATGTGACCAGCGACGAGGTGACGCTGATCGGCGCTCCCCTGTTCCACGTCGCCGCGCTCAACCAGTGCCTGCTGCCGACCTTCCTGAAGGGGGGTTGCAGCGTGCTGATGCCGTCCTGGGACGCCGACGAGGCGCTGCGGCTGATCCCCCGGCACGGGATCACCTGGATGTTCGGCGTGACGGCGATGTTCGCGGGCCTGGCGCAGTCGCCGCGCTGGCCCGGGACGGACCTCTCATCGCTGCGAAGCGTGATGTCCGGCGGCGCCCCGGTGCCCGAGTCCCTCATCCTCGCGTACCAGGACCGGGGGCTGACGTTCTGCCAGGGGTACGGGATGACGGAGACCGCCCCGGGCGCGACCTTCCTGGAGGCACGCGAGAGCCGTACGCACATCGGCTCC
Source organism: Actinoplanes sp. NPDC049316 (assembly GCF_040677315.1). NCBI lineage: Bacteria > Bacillati > Actinomycetota > Actinomycetes > Micromonosporales > Micromonosporaceae > Actinoplanes > Actinoplanes sp. NPDC049316. The sequence continues at coordinate 158,674 of NZ_JBFAQM010000004.1, forward strand.
GCCGGACTGCCGGTCTTCTTCGCCGGCGTGCGCTGTGTCCGGCCTGACCTGAGCGACGCCCCGCCCGGCGAACCCGGCGAGGTGCTGGTCCGCGGACCGAACGTGACACCCGGCTACTGGAACGACGCCCGGGCCACCGAGGACGCCTTCACCGCCGACGGATGGTTCCGCTCCGGTGACATCGCGCGCGTCGACGCCGACGGCCATCTGCACATCGTCGACCGGCTCAAGGACATGTACATCTCCGGCGGCGAGAACGTCTACCCGGCCGAGGTGGAGTCCGTGATCTTCGAGCATCCGGCCGTGTCCGAGGCCGCCGTCGTCGGGGTGCCCGACCCGGCGTGGGGCGAGGTGGGCCGGGCGTTCGTCGTCCCGGTGCCCGGCGCGGCGCTGGACGGCGACTCCGTGCGCGCCTTCCTCACGCCCCGGCTCGCGAAATACAAGATCCCCGTCTACGTCGACGTCGTACCGGCGCTTCCGCGCACCGGCTCCGGGAAGGTGCGCAAGGCCGAGCTCCGGCGCCGGCCGGGCGGGCGGCTACCGGGCGGGCCGGGCCCGGGAGAACAGGAAGCCGGTCACGGCCGGGGCGAAACCGGGCCCTAGCTGCGGTACGTGCGTGCCGCCGTCGATCGTCCAGGCCTGGACAACCGACCTGTCCGCGCAGCCTTCGGTGTAGCTCCGTACCGACGTCTCGGCGGCCGGGAGGTTCGTGACGAGGTCGAGCTTCGGGGCGTCGCGGCCCGTGGTGGCGCAGTGGTCCAAACGCAGCCACTGGGCGACCGTGGCGTCCGCCGACGGGTACGCGTTGCCGTCGATGTCCCCGCCGGTGAACGCGACGGTCTCGTCGGTGCTGCTGTGGATGGCGAGCACGCTCACCGGCCCGGACGGCCGGCACCGGGCCGGGTCGCTCCAGCTCGCGCCGTTGAGCGAGACGATCGCGGTGACCTGGTCGGCGTGGTCGCAGGCCATCCGGAACGCCATGAAGCCGCCGTTCGAGTGCCCGATCAGGTAGACCCGGCCCCGGTCGAGCCGGTACGCCTCCTGCAGCGTGGTGATGAGGCCGCTGAGGTAAGCCGAGTCGTCGGGTTTCGGATCGGAGAAGGAACAGCACGCGTCGGTGGCGTTCCAGAAACGCTCACCCCGATCGTCTTCCGAGCCGTCCGGGTACGCGTAGACGAACCCCCGCCGGTCCGACTCGGGAGTCAGCCGCAGGTACGACTCCAGCTCCTTCGCGTCGGAGGTGTAGCCGTGCAACCCGACGACCAGGGCCGCGGGACGGGCCCGGTCGTAGGAGGCCGGGACGTGCACGGTGACCTGCCGCCCGCCGATCTCCACCGTGCCGGTGCCGCTCGCAGGCAGCGCCGGCGGGGACGCGGACGGCCGGGGATTGTCCGCCGAGCCGCACGCCACCATCACCATGAGCGCCGCCACGGCGGTCACCGCCCGGACCGCCCGCCATCGGTTCAGCCTCATCGCACCTCCCCAGGGATGCGGTCTGAGGATACCGCCGGCGATTCCTTGCCCCGGGTTTGAGAACGGCCAGAGGTTGCCTTGAGGTAGCCGCCCGATCTCCAGGGGCATGAACGCGACCCTGGAGCTCATCCCCGCCACCGCCCCGGCCCTGCACGACATGTCCCGCCTGTGGGGCCGTGCCGCCGACGGCGTCGAGCTGTCCGTGGTCGTGCCCTTCTACAACCCGGGCCCGGCGCTGCGCCGTACGGTCGAGGCCCTGGTCGCCTGCCTGCGCGACGCCGAGGTCGGCTACGAGGTCATCGCGGTCTCCGACGGCTCGACCGACGGCTCGGCGCAGACCCTCGGCGGCCTGCCCGGCGTCCGGGTCATCGACAACCCGGTCAACCAGGGCAAGGGCGCCGCGCTGCACCAGGGCTTCGCCACCGCCCGCGGCGCGTGGATCGGCTTCATCGACGCCGACGGCGACATCGACCCGCGGCACCTGGTCGAGTACCTGACCGTCGCGCGCCGCGGCGGCCACGCCCTCGTGTACGCCGACAAGCGCCACGCCGCCTCCGCGAGCGCGGCCACCGGCTTCCGCAAGCTCGTGTCGGTTTCCTACTCCACGCTCGTCTCGCGGCTGTTCCAGCTCGACGTGCGCGACACCCAGACCGGCTGCAAGATCGTGCGCCGCGACGTGCTGGCCGCCGTGCTGCCCCGGCTGCGCGAGCGCCGCTTCGCCTTCGACCTGGAGCTGTTCGTCGCGGCCGACGCCGCGGGCATCGACGACCTCAAGGCCGTCCCGGTGCGCCTCGAGGCCCGCGTCGCCGGTTCCACGGTCACCAGCTCCACGATCATCCGGACGATCCGTGACACGTTCGTGATCTACCGCCGCCGCCGGGACGACCACTACCGTCCCGCCGCCCCGGTCGTCACCCTGGCGCCGCGTACGCCGGCCGCCGCCCTTGCCTACGCCGCCTGAGTCGTACAGGCATTACGCTCGCACCTGTGGATGAAGGGGCGGGATCTGCGGAGCTGTTGCGCCGCATGGCGGCGGTCACCGACGTCGCCCTGTCCCGGCTCGGCGTACCCGAGATGCTCGACGAGCTGCTGATCCGGGCACGCACCCTGCTCGGCACCGACACCGCCGTGATCCTGCTGCTCGACCCGCACGCCCGGCAGCTCGTCGCGACCGCGGCCAAGGGCCTGGAGGCGGAGGTACGCCAAGGCGTGCGCATCCCGGTCGGTGAGGGCTTCGCCGGCCGGGTGGCGGCGAGCCGCCGTCCGGTCGTCGTGGCCGACGTGACCCCGGCGAACGTGATCAACCCGATCCTGCTGGAGACCGGCGTACGGTCGCTGCTCGGCGTGCCGATCTTCGCCGCGGGCGAGGTGGTCGGCGTGCTGCACGTCGGCTCCTTCACGCCGCGCCGGTTCACCGCCGACGACATCAGCCTGCTGCAGCTGATCGCCGACCGGGCGGGCGTGGCCGGGCACATCCGCTCCGCGAAGGCCGAGCAGCAGGCCGCCCTGTCCCTGCAGCGCAGCCTGCTCCCGCCGCAGCTGCCGGACCTCCCGGGCCTGAGCATGTCCGCCCGCTACCTGCCCGGCCACGAGTTCGGCGTCGGCGGCGACTGGTACGACGTGTTCTGTCTGCCCTCGGGCTGGACGGGCCTGGTCATCGGCGACGTCTCCGGGCACGGGCTCGCCTCGGCGGTGGTCATGGGGCGTGTCCGCAGCGCGCTGCGCGCGTACGCCCTGGTCAGCGAGGATCCGGCGCAGGTGCTGACGATGCTCGACCGCAAGGTGCGCCACTTCGAGGCCGGGAGCCTGACCACCGCCCTCTACGCGATGATCTCCCCCGACCGCGGCACCGTCCGGCTGTCCAGCGCCGGTCACCTGCCCCCGGTGCTCGCCGTACCGGACCGGAACACGGTGCTGATGGACGTACCCGTCAACGCGCCGCTGGGTGTCGGGCACCCGCCGCGCCGGTGCACGACCGACGTCGCCCTGCCGCCGGGGTCACTGCTGCTGGGCTACACCGACGGGCTCGTCGAACGCCGTGACCAGGTGATCGACGTGGGGCTCAAGGCGCTGGTGAACGTCGTGCACGCCGACGACCCGCACAGCGTGTGCAGCGTGGTGATGTCGGAAATCGCCCAGGAGCCCGCCACGGACGACATCGCCGTCGTCGCCGTACGCCGGTCGGCCGCTGCCGGGGAGTCGACGTCGCCGTAGGGACGCCGTCGCCGGGCACCCCCCGTTGCCCTTGCTTTCGCTGCCGGGCGTTTCGCCGCCGTGCCGTCGCGGGGTGTCTTCGTCGGCGGGCCGGGCGTGACCCATCGTGCCGGTCGGGAGACCTCGATCGCCGGGTCGGCGCCGGGCTCTTCCCGGCGGGTTTCTAGGCTGCCCGGGTGGACGTGGTGGCGGCGGCGTGGGTGTGTGTGCGGGACCGGCGGGTGCTGGTGGTGCGGGCGTACGGTTCGGATGCCTTCTACCTGCCCGGCGGCAAGCCGGAGCCGGGAGAGACCGACGCCGCGGCGGCCGTGCGCGAGGTGCGCGAGGAGGTCGGCCTGATCGTCGACCCGGCCGGGACGGCGCCGTTCACCGAGATCGTCGCCGCGGCGCACAACCGGCCACCGGGCACGGCGGTGCGGCTCACCTGCTTCATCGGCGGCGACCCGGGCGGGGAGCCGAAGGCCGCCGCGGAGATCGCCGAGCTGGCCTGGTTCGGCGCGGCGGACACGGACCGGTGCGCGCCGGCCATCCGGCTGCTGCTGGACGAGCTGGTGGCCGCCGACCTGATCGACTAGACCGTGACGGCGCCACGGGACGCTCTGCGCCGGGTCTTGTCCCCGTACAGTCGCTTGTCGGCGACCGCGACCAGCGCGGCCAGGTCCGTGCCGTCGTCCGGGGCGGTGCCCGCGCCGCACGAGACGCCGACCCGCGCGGCCAGCGCGCTGCGCAGGCGATCGCCGGCCGCGGCCGCGGCGTCAGCCGGATGCCCCGGCAGGACGATGATGAACTCGTCACCGCCGGTACGCGCGACCAGCGCGTCCATCGGCAGCGTGAGCAGGGCGGTCTGCACCGCCCAGCGCAGCAGCTGATCGCCGGCCGCGTGGCCCTGGGTGTCGTTGATCAGCTTGAAGTCGTCGAAGTCGAGGCACAGCACCGACACCGGGCGGTCCGCGGTCGCGCTCGCCAGCAGCGGAAGCGCCTTCTGCTCCATGCCGCGCCGGTTGAGCGCCCCGGTCAGCGGATCCAGCTGGGCGAGTTGGTGCAGCTGCCGCCGCTGGGCGGCGACCATGGCCGCCTGCAGCGAGCAGACCGCCACGATGACCAGCATGCCGCCCAGGTTGACGAAGATGTAACCGGGCCGCGGCGGCGTACCGGCCCACGCGGCCGCGGCGTAGACGGCGATCAGCATCGCCTCCATCCCCACCATCACCCGGGGCGGGCAGGTCACCGCGAAAAGCAGGCTCGGAGCGAAGAAACCGAGCGCCGCCGGAGAACCGGCCCCACCGTCGAGCACGGCGGCGACGCCGACGATGACCGTGGACACCACACCCACCGCCAGCATGATCAGCCGATTGCCGCGGGCCGCGGTGAGCGCCCGCGCGGCAGCGATGACCACGACGCCGATCAGCGCGCCGGCCGCGTACAACGTCGCCATGGCACCGCGATGCGGCCCGCCCCACGTCATCGCGACATACGCCAGCGCGATGGCGTTCGCGGCGACACCCATCGCGCCACTGAGCATGATCCGCCAGGCGCGGCCACTGCTCCAGCGCTTCACCACCAGATCCACGCCCGCATGATCGGCAGCGCGGCGCGCTGGGACAGCATTTTCGCCGCCGAGCTGCCGCCGGTCCGCCCCGCGAAGGGAAGACAGCATTTTCACCGCTGAGATCCCCGCTACACCTTCGAGCCGAGGCGGCGGCATCGGCACTTTCGCATCTTGAATCAACGGCTGACCGTTCACCTTGATTCTACCGGCGAATTGACTGTGACGATCGCCGCTTTTTCCGGGTGATCGTTCAGTTTCTCGACCGGGGCGGGTCGCGGGACAATTTTCGGGTGCGGCAGCTTCAGTTCTTCTCGACGGCGGAAATGGCCACGATGCGTGACCGGACCGCAGCGCGGAACTATTCTCCAGCGCGGGAGGAGTTCCGCCGGGAGCACGCACGCCGCCGACGGTGGGGATTGGCGCGAAGGCACGCGGAGAAGTTGCGTCGCCTCCACGGCGATCGCGACGCGGACCGGCTGGCGGGCGCGCGCGGGAAGGCCGACCGGGCGACGGACACGCTCAGCGATGCGGGCCGGCCAGCGGACGCGCGCAAGGAGGCCGACCGGCCAGCGGACACGCGCAGCGACACCGGCCAGCCAGCGGACACGCGCAAGGGGGCCGGCCGGCCAGCCGCCGCACGCGATCACGCCGATCAGCCAGCAGGTGTGCGCAGCCAGGCCGACCGGGCAGCGGGCGAGCGCGATCACCGGACAGGACACGAGTTCAACCACAGGTCGGCGACCTGGGACGCCCCCGCGGTCAGGCCGCCAGCGAGCCCGAACGCCACCGCGGTCAAGCCGCCGGCAAACCCGAACGTCACCGCGGCCGAGTCGGTGTCGCCCGGGGCGGCGGCGGGAGCCGACGTCCGCCACGGTTCCTCACAGGATTGCGTAAAGCGACTCACGGATGCGGGCCCCTGTCCACGCGCAAGGAGTTCCAGCAGGACGACACCGCGTCAAAGAGTCAGGACGAAATTGTCGGAACGCGTTCGTCTTGGAAGAGAACACGCTGTGGTTGGCCAGACAGCCGAGGACCCGCGTATCAGAATTGCCGACGTGGGGAGTCGGTGCGACGTCGCATGCGAACGGGTCGGCTACAACATGGAGAACGGCCACGCATTGTCGAGACCGATGCATCATTTTCGTCGAGGCCCGCCACAATGCAAACGCATTGACTTCCGGTCGACCCACACGACCACGGGCGTCAACGGCCCTCGGCGCTGTGGTCCCGCGCCGGCTCGGCCGCGGACTCGCGCATCGCCTCCGCGGCGGGATCGGGCGCCAGCTCGTCGGCGGTGCCGCGCGTCGCCTCCCCGACGGCGTCACGCACCGGCCCGGCGCCGCGGGCCTCCGTCGCCCCCCGACCGGGATCACGCACCGGGCCGCCGGCGGCGTCACGCGTCGAGCCAGCGGCGTCACGCGTCGGGCCGGCGGCGTAGTCGCGCATTGCCTCTGCGGTCTCCCGGAGGAAGGTGGCCGTGGCGGCGGCCTGGTCGGGCGTGAGGCGGGATGCTGCTTGCTCGACGCGGTGGAACAAGGGGGCGAGGGCGTCGAGCACCTCGTCGTACGCCTGGTCCGTGGCGATCACCGTTTGGCGGCGGCGGTCTGTGGGGTGGGGGACGCGGCGGGCGTGGCCGGTGGATTCGAGGCGGTCGACGAGGGTGGTTGCCGAGGCGGAGCGGATGCCCAGGCGGCGGCTGAGTTCGCCCGGGCCGAGGCCGTTCTCACTGCTGAGCAGGTGGTCGAGCGCCGTGGCGTCGGTGATGCCGAGGCCGAGGCGGCGGGCCAGGCTCTGGCTTGCCTCGCTGTGGGCGCGCAGCATCTCGCGGATGGCGTGCGACACCTCGCTGTACGACTGTCCTCGCCCGCGTCCGGCCATTCCCGCGATCCCCAAGAGTGTAGGTAGCCAGTTTTTCTAACTACTTGTATACCTGACTTCATGACCTCCGAGAGAACGGGCGCACGCCGGTGGCTGGGCCTGGTGATGATCAGCCTCGGCGTTGCGATGATCATCGTGGATGCGACCATCGTGAACGTCGCGGTGCCCTCGATCATCAAGGACATCGGCGCCACCTCCAGTGACGCTCAGTGGATCCAGGAGTCGTACACGCTGGTCTTCGCGGCGCTGCTGCTGGTCGCCGGCCGGACGGCGGACCGCACGGGGCGCCGCCGGCTGTTCCTCGCCGGGATCGTGGTGTTCACCCTTGCCAGCGTCTGGTGCGCGCTGGCCCCGACGCCGCCGCTGCTCATCGCCGGGCGCCTGGTGCAGGGCGTGGGCGGCGCGATGATTCTGCCGACCTCGCTGTCGCTGCTCAACGCCTCCTTCACCGGCCGGGACCGGGGCATCGCCTTCGCCGTGTGGGGCTCCACGATCGGCGGCGCCGCCGCGCTCGGTCCCCTGCTGGGCGGCTGGCTCACCACCGACCTGTCGTGGCGGTGGGCGTTCGGCATCAACGTGCCGCTCGGCGCGCTGGTGTTCGCCGGCACCGCGCTGCTGGTCGCCGAGTCGCGCGAGCCGCAGGGCCGTCGCGGCAACGACTGGGCCGGCGCGGTGATCTCGGCCGTCACGCTCACCGGCGTCGTCTTCGGCCTCATCGAGGGCCGCAACTACGGCTGGTTCGAGCGTACGGGGCCGGTCGACATCGCCGGTGTGTCGTGGACGATGCGGCTCTCACCCGTACCCGTGGCTTTCGCTGTCGCCGTCATCGGCGCCGTCGCCTTCGTGATCGTGGAGCGCCGCCGCAACGCGGCGGGCAAGCCTGTCCTGCTCGACCTGACGCTGTTCGCCATCCCGTCGTTCCGCAACGGCAACCTGGTCGCCGGCGTCGTCAGCCTGGGCGAATTCGGTCTGCTGTTCTCGCTGCCGCTCTGGCTGCAGAACGTGCGCGGCTACTCCGCGTTCGAAACCGGCCTGGCGCTGGTGCCGCTGGCAGCGGGCAGCTTCCTCGCCAGCGGCCTCGCCGCGCCGCTCACGGCGGCGCGCGGCGCGGCCTTCGCGGTCCGCCTCGGCATCCTGCTGGAACTCCTCGGCGTCGCCGGCATCGGCATCGTCGCGGCGCCGGACACGCCCTGGTGGGCGTTCACCCCGATGCTCTTCGTGTACGGCGTGGGCGTCGGGCTCGCCACCGCGCAGATCACCGGCGTCGTGCTGGCCGACGTGCCGGTGGCGATGAGCGGTCAGGCGTCCGGTACCCAGAGCACCACCCGGCAGCTGGGCTCCGCCCTGGGCATCGCGGTGCTCGGCTCGGTGCTGTTCGGCACGCTCGCCGGCCACCTCGGCGCCGCCCTCACCGACCGCGACGTCCCGGAGCCGCAGAAGTCGGCCGTCGTCACCGCGGTGAAGAAGAGCGCGGGCGCGGCGATCCCCGGCCTCGCGGCGAACCCCGCCACGGCACCGCTGGCGGACGACGCCCGGCAGGCGTTCTCGACGGCGACGAGATGGACCGCACTCACCGCCGCCGGCTTCCTGCTGCTCGGGCTGGTCGCCTCGACCCGGCTGACGCCGGCCCGCCGCCAGGAGAGCAGCGCCGGCTTGTGACCTTCGAGGCTCGGGACGCTGGCATTGCCATCATAATTCAGTGGGCAGGAGGTGATCCGATGGCAGCGCTCAGCATCAGAGATCTCGACGACTCGGTGAGAGAGAAGCTACGGCTCCGCGCAGCCCGCAACGGCCGATCCATGGAGGCCGAGATCCGCCTCATCCTGACAGCGGCCGCCACGGAGGAGGAACGCCCGCGCAACGACCTCTTCACCGCCCTCACCGAGCGGTTCACGCAGCTCGGCGGCGGGGAGCTGGACTTGCCGGCCCGGACGGCACCTCCCCGCGCGGCGGACTTCAGCGAGTGGTGATCGTTCTCGACACCCACGTCGTTTCCCAGCTCATACGTGCCGTGCCGGATCCGGTCGTGCTCGCGTGGCTGCGGCAGACGTCGAGCACCGGGCTGTACACCACAGCCGTTACGGTTGCCGAGATCCGCTACGGCATCGCCCGGCTGCCGGAAGGGCGTCGCCGGCACACGCTGCACCAGGCCGCCGACGAGATCTTCGCAGCGTTCCCGCGCCAGGTTCTGCCATTCGACCTCGCCGCAGCCACCGCCTACGCCGATGTGGTCGCCGGCCGAGAGAGGGACGGCAACCCGATCAGCGGGGTTCGACGCCCAGATCGCCGCCATCTGCCGCTCCCAGGCTGCCACGCTCGCCACACGGAACACCAAGGATTTCATCAACACGGGAATCAGCCTCATCGATCCGTGGCAGGAGGCACCGGCTCAGGCACCATGAAGTTCCGACGCTTGTGGGGCACGGCGGACCTGGTGGCGAAGACTCCCCCTCAGCCGTGCCGGACGCTTCCTGGCTCAAAGATCGGACGCTTCCTGGCTCAGAGATCGGCGACGCCGGCCCGCGCGGCGGCGAGGATCCGGGTGCGTACGCCGACGGTGCGGGGCCGCGCCCGGTCCTGACCGCGGGCGGCGCCGGTCGATCGTCCTCCACCTCCGCACCGTCGTCGTGGTGGCCGTCGTCCTCGTCATCACCCTCGACCGGGCGTACCCATCGCCGGTCTACGGTCTCGGGCGACTCTGCTTCGTGGTCCGGCGTCGCCGACGGGGATGGTGACGGCGACGGCGTCTTCGATTCCGGGGCGGTGGGAGCGACGCTCACCGAGGGACGGGAGGGGACGGCGGACACCCGCGACGAACTGCCGGTCGCCGGCGTGACGATCAGGAGGGGCCGATCACCGGGGTCGGCGGGGCCGCCGACGCCGCGACCGCCCACCCGCGCGACGCGGGCCGTCAACCGTGCCGGACGCCTCCGACGCGAAGCGCGCGGCTCAGGTCGTTGACTCGGGCGTCGCGGCCGAAGCGGGTGTCGAGGGGGGCCAGGCCGTACTGCCGCTCGATCGTGCGCAGGATGGACGTCGTGTCGTACGGCGTGTGGTCGACGCCGGAGGCGCGCAGTGACCGGGAGATGAGCAGGGCGGGGATGCGGGTGCCGGGGCCGTACTCGTCCGAGGGTCCCGGGGTGGCGTGCCGGCCCTGGCCGGGCGGGACGACGTGGTCCCATTGGCCGCCGAACTCGTCGTAGGTGACCACGATCAGCGTACGGGCGGCCTGCGGGCTGTTCATGACCGCGGTGATCAGGTCGACCAGGTGCCGCTCGCCGTTGTCGGTGCTGGCGTAGCCGGGGTGCTCGTTCTCGGCGCCGTACGGCTTGACGAAGCTGACCGCCGGCAGCGTGCCCTGCCGGGCGGCGGCGAAGAACGCCGTCTCGTCCTGCAGGTGGTCGCGGGGGTGCTCGCCGGTGCGCGGGTCCACGTAGCCGGGCGCGTACCGGGCGAAGTAGTTGAAGGGCTGGTGGTGGTACTGGAACAGCGGGCCGGGATGCCCGGCCGCCGCGTCGTTCCAGCCGCCCGCGTACCAGGCCCAGCTGACGTTGCGCTCGGACAGCTCGTCGCCGATCGTCCGGCGGTAGTCCGGCGCGGCCGGGTCGACGTTGTTCACCAACGGCAGCGTGCTCGCGCCGCCGGCGCTGGGCGGGCTGGCCGGCTGGACGGTGTTGACCGCGTAGTCGCCGCAGGCGAAGCCTGCCCGGCCCGGGCAGGCCTGGGTGAGCGGACCGTCGTTCAGCGCCGGGTCGCTGGAATGCAACGGGTACGGCCGGACGCCGGTGCCCGCGGCCGGCGGGTTGGGGTTGGGGAAGCCCTCGGCGTCGACCACCGAGTGCGCGGCGGCCGGCGCGTTCGGCCACGGCGGTGCCTGCGCGGCCACGAGGTACTGATGGTTGAGGAACGATCCGCCGAACGCGGCCTGGAAGAACCGGTCCGCGACCACGTAGTTCGGCGCGCCGGCGGCGTGCAGGTACTGGTAGATGGGCAGCTGACGGGTGTCGTAGTAACCCTGGGTGAGACCGGCGGCGTCGCTGCCCGTGCTGTAGCGGTCCATCCGGCCGCCGTGCAGCTGGTACTGCTCCTGGTAGAACCGGTGCACCAGGTCGCGCGTGCAGCCGCCGGGAGTGCCACCCGGACAGGTCCGGCTCTCCGGGGTGAGGTAGTCGTTGATCGAGAACGGCTTGTTCACGAAATGACTCGGGTACGAGAACCCGTTGCTCGCCGTGTCCGTGCCACAGGCGGCGTCGAGCGGCGGCGTCGCCAGGGCCGGATCGTTCTGGTAGAGGCACCGGTAGGGCGTGCCGTCCTGGCGCACCTGGACGCTGCGGCGGGCGTACCCGGGTGCGCCGCGGCCGTCGACCCATTGCGCGCCGACGCGTCCCCAGCCGGCGTACAGATTGTCGAAGCTGTGGTTCTCCTGGTAGATGACAACGAGGTTGGTGAACGGGCCGAGCGGGCCACCGCGGCGATGGTGGGCCTGGGCGGGCGCGACGGCCGCCGCGAGAACGAGAACCATCACACCGAGCACCGCGCTGACACGTCTCATGTCGACTCCCGCCCTCATCCGGCTCACCGCAACGTATCGCGGCTGCCACCGCCGGTCATAGGGGTGCGGCACGGATTCTTCCGGCTCAGCCCGGGAGCGTGGCGGTCAGGCAGGTGCCGTCCGTGGACAGGTCGAGCCGGACGCTCGCGGCCGTACGGTTGATCACCGCGAGGCCGTGTCCCCCGCGCCAGATTCCGTGGTCCCTGACCTCGACCCGGACGTGGCGCGAGTCCACACGCAGCACTCGCAGGTCCACCGTGCCGCCTCCGGGACGGTCCTCGTACGCGTGCTCCAGCCCGTTCTTCAGCGCCTCGGCACAGACGGTCACGAGCGCGTCGGCGTGCCGCTGCGGCATGCCCTCGCGCGCAGCCCAGGTGCGCAGGTCCGCGCGTACCTCCTGCAGCTCTTCGGCGGTCTTGAGACTGCGGCGCAGCACCGACGAGTCCCGGGTGAGCACCGTGGCGCCCTCCAGCCGCAGGCACGCGACCACCACGTCGTCGGCCACCGTCTCGCCGTCGGTCATGCCCTTGAGCAGCGCGTCGCACCAGGCCTGCGGCTCGTCGCCGGTGAGCTGGGCGGCGAGGCGGGTCAGCTCCTCCAGGCCGCGGTCGATGGTGCGGGTACGGCGCTCGACCAGCCCGTCGGAGTACCAGACGAGCATCGCGCCGGGCGGGCAGCCGACCCGTGCCTGCGAGCGCGGGCGGCCACGGACGCGCAGCGGCTGGGACCGGCCGTCCATGAGGAACCGGGCCCGGCCGTCCATCACGAGCAGTGGCGGCGGGTGACCGGCGCAGGCGTACGTGAGCGTGCCGTCGGCGGCGCTGTACTCGGCGTACCCGACGGTCGCGCAGTCCGCGCCCGGGATCGCCGGCGAGGCCTCGTCCAGCGCCTCGAGCACCTCGGCCGGCTCCGATCCCGACAGGGCGGCCGAGCGCAGGACGTGCTGCAGCCGGCCCATCGCCGTCGCCGCCTGCAGATCGTGGCCGACGACGTCGCCGACCGCGAAACCGACCCGGTGGCCCGGCAGCTCGAAGGCGTCGTACCAGTCACCGCCCACGTCGTGACCGCGCTCCGCCGGCCGGTAGCACACGCCCACCCGGGCGCCGGGCAGGTCGGTGGCTATCCGCGGCAGCAGCGCGCGCTGCAACTCGTGGGCGGCCTCGTGCTCGGCCTCGTACAGCTGCGCGCGTTCGAGCGACTGCACGGCCAGTGCGGCGAGCGTCTGCGCCATCGCGGCCACCTCGTCGCCCAGGGTGCGGGGGTCGCGGAAACCGAACGTGAGAGCGCCGATCGTGCGGTCGCCGCGCCGTACCGGCAGCGCCAGCAGCGCGCCGAGCCCGGTCGCGGGCCCGGGATGCGGATACCACGCCGCGACCTCGGCGGCCGTGCCCAGCGAGATCACCCGGCCGGTACGGGCCACCTCCATCGCCGACTCCGGGTTCGGGTCGGCCAGCGGCACCGTACGGGCCCGGCCCGGCTGCCCGGTGTGCCACAACCGGACGGACCCGCCGCGGCGATCGATCAGCGCGACGGTGCCCACGTCGGCGAGCGGCGCCACCCCGCGCTCCGCCAGCACTTCCGCGATCTGCTCCGTGGTGGCCGCGGTGGCCAGCGCGGCCGTGACGTCCTGCAGCGCCTCCAGGCGCCGGCGAGCGGCCGTCTCCCGCGCCGAGGTGGCCCGCGCGTCGTCGCGTTCCACCACCGCGATGGCCAGCATCCACGCGCCGAGCACGGCGAGCGCCAGGTACACCTGCAACGTCGCGGCCTCCAGCCGCGGCTGCTGGGACAGCGCGGCCCACGGACCCCGGCCGGCGGCCGTCATCAGGTTCGCGACGAAAGCCATGACGAAGCCGGCAGCCGCGATCGTCGCCACCCGGGACCGGAACCCCAGCGCGATGAGCAACGGCACCGGCAGGTACGACAGCGGCACCTCGTACGGCAGGAACCCCACCACCGTGACCGCGGCCATGGCCACGAGCACGAGCGCCGCCCGCGCCACGGACCGGCCGCTCACCCGGCGGCCGGCGGTGACAGCCAGCCCCAGGGTGAGCACGGCGAGCGCATCACCCGCCCAGTACGGCCCGAACGAGCCCCAGAACCCGCGGCCCAGCCCGATCGTGATCGTCGACGCGCCGAGCAGCGCCCCGGCCAGCGGTCCCGCACCCACGCAGCAGGCCAGGAACAGCAGCGCGTCCGAGCGCCGGGTCACCGAGATCGAACCCGGCAGCCACCGGCGCAGCAGGGCGGCGCCGACCAGGGGCTCCATCACGTTGGCCGCGACGAAGCCGAGCGCCACCGGCACCCGCTGCCCCTGCCACACGTCGACGGCCAGCTCGACCACCGCCGCGGCCCCGAGCACCCACGGCCAGCGCCGCCGCGAGGTCAGCAGGAGAGCCCCGAGCGTCACGCCGGCCGGCGGGTAGAACACGGCGACGGCCGAGGCGTGGAACAGGATCCACGCGCATCCGGCGCCCAGCGCGTACCCCAGGCCGACGAGCACGGCGACGGCCGGCGAGCGCCACCACCCGCCGGCCAACCGTCCGCGTACGGCCACGTCCCAGTCTTCTCCTGCCCGCCCCCGCCCGGGGAAGGGCCCGGACGGTCAATTGTGGGCGGTGCGGCCGTTCGGGTGACACCCGGTCGGCGCGAGCAGGGCTTGTCCCTCACGTGACGTGCCCGTCCCGTGGGACTGCGCCGACGGCTTCTTCGAGGCCTATTGGCGGCGGCCGGAGGCGTACCTGGACGTGCACGTCCGGCGCGCCGTCTCAGTGTGGACGCGGGTGGGCGCGGAGGCCGAGCGGAGGGCGGTGAGCGCCTTGCGCGCGGACCTCTCGTCGGGCCGCTGGGCCGAGCGCAACCGCGATGTCGTGGCTCTCGACGAGGCGGAGCTGGGGCTGTGTCTGCTCGTCGCCTGAGCCCGCCTGTTCCTCGCGCCGAGGACGATCCGCAACCGGCCGGACGCCCCGGGAACACGTTGATCGGACGGCGGCGCGAGCCGGCGGCCGTGCCCTGACCGGCGATCTGCACCTTCTTCCCCACCGGGCCCGCACCGAGAGGCAGGAGTGGGGCTCCGGCGCGACGTGCGGATCTACACTCGCCGACCATGCGGGTGCTGGTGGTGGAGGACGACCCGGAGCTCGGCCCGGCCATCGCCGGCGGGCTGCGGGCCGGCGGGTTCGCCGTCGACTGCGCACGGCTGCGGGAGGAGGCCGACCTCAAGGTCTCGGTCAACAGCTACGACTGCGTGGTGGCCGACCGCGGCCTGCCCGACGGCGACGTGCTGGCGGTGGTCCGCACGTGGCGCGGCGCCGGGCGGACGGTGCCGGTGCTGGTGCTGACCGCGCTGGGCGCCGTCGAGGACCGGGTGTCGGGCTTCGAGCACGGTGCGGACGACTATCTGGTCAAGCCGTTCGCCATGGCGGAGCTGGTCGCGCGGGTACGTGCGCTGTGCCGGCGTGAGCGGCACCCGCGGCCGCCGACGCTCACCGTGGCGGACCTGACCCTCGACGTGCCCAGCCACCGGGTACGCCGGGGTGGCGTCCTGCTGGCGTTCACCGCCAAGGAGTTCGCCGTCCTCGAGGCGTTGATGGTCCGCGCCGGCGAGGCCGTCACCCGCACCGAGCTGCTCGAAAGCTGCTGGGACGAGATGAGCGACCCGGCGTCGAACGTGGTCGACGTGGTGATCCGGCATCTGCGCCGCAAGCTCGGGCCGCCGGACCCGATCGAGTCGCTGCGGGGCGTCGGGTACCGCCTCCGCGCCGCATGACCGCCGGGCGCCCGGCCGTCGCGCGGCTGCGCCGGATGCGGTGGGCGCTGACGCTGCTGTACGCGACCGTGAGCGCGGTCTCGCTGGTCACGCTGGTCGTCATCGCCGCCTCCATCGACGCGCGGTCGGGGTCGCGGGACCTCGACTCGGAGCTTCGGGGCCGCGCCGAGGCGCTGTCCCGGGCCGTCTGGATGGACGAGGGCGCCCTGCACCTCGAACCGCTCGCCGAGGACGAGCTGGCGACGATGTCGGACGTGACCGCCGTCCTGCAGAAGAGGGGTACGGGCGCCGCACAGGCCCGCTGGGTGCGGTCCGATGCGGACGGCGCGCTGCCGAGGGCCGGCCGGCTGGACGACCTGTGGGCGACGACCGTCCGCGAGCAGGAGCCGGTGCTCGCGACGATCCCGGGACCGGACGGCCGCGAGCTGCGCTGGGCCACCGCACCGGTGTGGGACACCGACGAGATCGGCGCGGTCGTGCTCGTCGCGGTGGACCCGGCGCCGGTGGAGCGCCGGCACACCGAGCTGGTCCTGTGGCTGGCCGCCGGCTGCGCGGTGCTGGTGCTGGCCTCGGCCGGCGCGGGTCATCTGCTGTCCGGCAAGAGCATGCGGCCCGCGATGCGTACGCTCGGCCGGCAGGAGCAGTTCCTGGCGGAGGCGGCCCACGAGCTGCGGACACCGCTGGCCACCCTGCGCCTCGCCTTGGAGAGCGGCTCGGGGCGCGACGCCGTACGCCTGGTCGACCACCTGGACCGGCTGGTCGCCGGGCTGCTCACCCGCGCCCGCATCGACACCGGGACCCGCCCGCTGGAACTGACACCGCTGCGGCTCGACCTGCTGGTCGAGCAGGTCGTGGCGGAGCTCCCGTACCCGGATGAGCGGGTGTCGCTGCGCACCGAGCCGACCGTCGTCCTCGGCGACCCGGACCTGCTCGCCCAGGCGGTCCGCAACCTGGTCGGGAACGCCCTGCGCCACGGCGCCCCGGCTCCCGTGGAGGTGTCCGTGGCGGCGGGCACGGTCGCGGTCCGCGACCACGGGCCGGGGATCCCCGAGCGGGACCGGGAGCGGGTCTTCGGCGACCGGGTCAGCGGCGGGCGCGGTGGCATCGGCGTCGGCCTCGCCATCGTCCGGTGGGTCGCCGAGCTGCACGGCGGACGGGCCGAGGTGGCCGACGCGGAGGGGCCCGGCGCCCGCGTCGTGCTGGCCCTTCCCGCTTCATCGTCCGCTCATGGTCCGGTTGCCACCCTGTCGCCATGAAGATCAAGCCCGAACCGGCCCGGCCCCGCTCGCGCCGGGCCGTCCGCGGCGTCGCCGTGGGTGTTCTCCTGGTCGCGGCCGCCGCCGCGACGATCAGCCAGACCGATGCGTTCGCCTCCAGGACGGAGCCGGCCCGCGGCGTCGCCCGGCTCGCGCCCGCCCAGGGTGCGCTGCTGGGCCACTACTACGGCAACGGCACCATCGCGCAGACCGACAAGCGGATCGGCCGGAAACCGGCCGTCCATCTCACCTACTACGACTTCGCGCAGGACGACTGGATCAAGTCGCCGGTCAGCGCCGCCGACTTCGCCGACGGCCGGATCCCGCTGGTCAACGTGGAACCGAACGACGTCGACTTCGCCGACATCATCGCCGGCGCGTACGACCCGATGCTGCGCAGACGCGCCGACGACGCCAAGGCGCTCGGCAAGCAGTTCTTCATCGACTTCGCGGCGGAGATGAACGGCGACGAGGGATGGGGCGGCCACGACCCGGCGAAGTACATCGCCGCCTGGCGCCACATCCACGACATCTTCGTGGCGCGCGGAGCCACCAACGTCGTCTGGGCCTGGTGCCCGAACAACGAGGACGCCGAGGACTCGCCGCCGGCGATGGACTACTACCCCGGCGACCAGTACGTCGACTGGACCGGCATCGACGGCTACAACTGGGGCACCTCGGACCCGGACTTCGAGTGGCAGAGCTTCCGCTCGGTCTTCGCCACCCTGTACGCCCGGCTGGCCGCGAAGGGCAAGCCCATCATCATCGCCGAGACGGCCTCGGACGAGGCGGGCGGCAGCAAGGCGTCCTGGATCGCCGGCATCGTCCCGACGCTGCGGACCACGTACCCGCTGATCAAGGCGGTGGTCTGGTTCGACGTCGACAAGGAACGCCACTGGCAGATCACCTCGTCGTCGTCGGCGCTGTCGGCGTACCGGAAGATGGCGAAGAACCCGTACTTCAATCCCTGAGGCGGCCGTCAGGCGGGAAGCGCGACCACCGCGTCGATGCCGGTGGGCTCGGCCGGGTCCAGCCGGGCCCGGCCGCCGCTGGCCTCGGCGAGCTTGTGCACGAGCGCCAGACCGAGGCCGGTCCCGCCCTTGCGCGCGCCGGGGGCACGCCAGAAGGGCTGGAGGGCGCGGACGCGATGCTCCTCGGTCAGGCCCGGGCCGGCGTCGATGACGTGCAGTTCCGCGGTCGCGTCGCCGGCCCGCCAGGCGACGGTGACGGTGCTGCCGGCCGGTGCGACGTCGAGGGCGTTCGAGATCAGGTTGTCGAGGATCTGCTCCAGCGCGCCCGGGATCGCGTGCGCCGTCGCGTGCTCGGGCCCGCGGACGGCGAGCGTGACGCCGCGGCTCTCGGCGACGGGTCGCCAGACCGCGATGCGGGCCGTGACCGTGGAGGCGATCGCCACCGGCTCGGTGGGCTCGGCGCAGTGCTCGCTGCGGGTCATCGCGAGCAGGGTGTCCACCAGCGTGGTGAGCCGGTCGGTTTCCCGTACGGCCGCCTGCAGGTTCGCCTCTCCCGCGGCGGCGATGTCGGGTTCGAGGTTCTCCAGCCGCAGCCGCAGCGCGGTCAGCGGGGTCTTGAGCTGGTGGGAGGCGTGCCCGGTGAAGGACCGCTGCGCGGCGATCAGGTCCTGCAGCCGCGCGGCCGTGGTGTTGAAGGTCGTCGCCAGCCGGCGCAGCTCGGGCGGTCCGCTGCCGGTCGGGGCCGGGGTGGTGGAGCCCTCGGCGAGGCGGCGGGTGGCCCGTTCGAGGTCGCGCACCGGGCGGCCGATCCACCGGGCGAGCGCGAGGGCGATGAGCCCGCCGCAGGTCAGGACCAGTATGCCGACGCCGATCAGCACCATCCGGAACTGGTGGATCCGGGCGGTCAGCGCGGCGCTGGGGACGCTGACCTGCAGGGCGCCCTGCGAGGGCCGGCCCGGATGGATGGGTACGGCCACGGACAGCCTGCCACCGCTGATGTCGGTCACCACCGGGGTGTGGCCGGTCAGCACCGGGTCGAGGCGCGCGGTGGCCGAGGCGCCGGTCCGGGTGCTGATCACCGTACGGCCGCCGGCGTCGACCACGTCGATCTGCGCGTCCCAGCGCCGGGCGGAGTCGTGGACCAGCGACTCGATCTGGGTCTGGTGGTGCAGCCGGGTGGCGGTGTCGATGAACGCCGCGAGGGTCTCCGCGTCGTGTTCCAGCTGGGCGAGCGCGTGCTGCTGCTCGCCGCGCTGGTAGACGTACCCGAAGGGCAGTGCCAGCCCGGCCAGGACGACCAGGGTCAGCGTCAGGTACGTCAGCAGCAGGCGGCGCGTCACAGGCATGGGTACGTGCGGTCCGGCCAGGCGCGTTCAACCATGAGGCGGCTCCGGTGCGTACAGGGGGGTGTCGGGTCGTCGGTTGCGCTCGGGAGGCGTGGTGCGGGTTCTGCTGGTGGAGGACGACGAGTCGATCGCCGAGCCGCTCGCCGACGGGTTGAGCCGCTACGGCATCACCACCCATCGGGTGGGCACCGGCGCGCAGGCGCTCAGCGCCCCGCCGGCCGACTTCGTGCTGCTCGACCTCGGGCTGCCCGACATCGACGGGATCGACGTGTGCCGCCGGCTGCGCGAGACCAGCGACGTACCGATCATCATGCTGACCGCCCGCGGTGACGAGACCGACCGGGTCCTCGGCCTCGAGATCGGCGCGGACGACTACATGCCCAAGCCGTTCAGCACCCGCGAGCTCGTGGCCCGGATGCGGGCGATCGGCCGGCGGGCCCGGACCCCCGATCCGGTGTCGTCCGGGCTCGGTCCGCTGACGATCGACGAGCGCACCCGGCAGGCGCGCCTGCACGGCGAGGTGCTGCCGTTGACGCCGAAGGAGTACCAGCTGCTGGCCCTGCTGGCCGCCGACCCGGGTGCTGTCGTGGACCGCCGCCGCATCCTCGAGACGGTATGGCAGCCGAACTTCTTCGGGCGCGGCAAGACGCTGGACTTCCACGTCGCGACGCTGCGCCGCAAGCTCGGCGATCCGCGCTGGATCGAGAATCGCCGCGGGGTCGGGTTCCGGCTCGTCGTGCCCGCTGCCGGCGCCTGATCACACCTGTCGGGCCGACAGCAGGCCGTCGCGGTGGCCCGCCACCAGCCACGGCCGGTCGCCGGCGCGGGCCACGGCGATCACCTCGGGGTTCGCGTACGCCTCCGGGACGGGGCCGTGGTAGCCGGCGGTGGCGTACCCGTGCCGCTCCAGCCGGGTCCCGCCGGCGCAGGTGAACACCCACCCGTCGACGACGACGGCGCTCTCCACCGACTCGGCGGCCGGCGCCGACCAGCGGGCCACGACGCCCTCGCCGACGACGATCTCCTTGAGGCCGCCCTCCCCCGCCACGTACACCCGGTCGTCGTGCACCCACAGCCGTTCCGGGAACTCGCCCTGCGGCAGGCACCAGCGCGGCTGCCCGGCCGGCGTCACGACGAGCAGCTCGCCGCGGTGCCCGGCGAGGACCCGGTCGCCGTTGGACAGGTACGCGGCCGCGCGCACCGGCCCGCCGAACAGGCCGAGGAACTGCCCGGTGCGCGCGTCCAGCTCCAGCGCTCCCGCGTTGGTGGCGACCAGCACGCGCGTCCCGGCGGCGTCGGCGGTCGCCGTGTGCGGGGCGGCCGGCACCCGGATCTCCCAGCCCACCCGGCCCGCGGCGTCCAGGCGGAACACCCGGCCGTCCGCCGTGCCGCCCACCACGCCACCGGGTACGGGCACGACCTGCCGGGTCGCGCCGAACCCGGTCGTGTGGTGGTCCTCGACGGTCAGCGTCCAGCCGATGTCCGAGCGCAGCCGCACCACGCCCACGCCGGCGTCGGTCGCGGCGTACACCAGCCCGGGATCGTCGTCGGCCGCCCGGATGTCCCACACCGTGCGAAAGCCCAGCCGGGTGGTCACCGGCGGCCCGGCCACGGCGGCCGTGCCCGGCGGCGCCGACGGCAGACCCTCGTCCACGATCGAGGTCACCTCGCCGGTCTCCGGGTCGACGGTCGCGGCGCACAGCCAGCTGCCCCGGACGAACTGCACCACGAGAACCCGGCGGCCGAACTCGTACGCGGCCCGCACCGCGGCCACCCGGCCGCCGCCTGCCTCCCGCAACGCCGCATCCACCGCCCGTGCGGCCTCCAGTGACGCCGCTGTGTCCCGCGCTGTCGTCTCGCTCATGGCTGCCCCTTCGCGCCGAGTGCGTACGCAGCAGTAGACGCACCCGCCGGCCCGCCGGATCGCCACCCGGACCGACTCTGCCCAGCTCCTGGCAGATTCCTATACCTCGAGCCGACGCTTGCATCCGGTACCCGGGTACAGGGTTACCGTCGAGCCATGACCACCACCGACCAGGCCTGGGCCCCGGCCGCCTGCACCCTGCCCACCGCCGAGCGCCCGCTGCGCGTCGCGGAGTTCGACGCGCTGTTCGCCTCCGCGGCCCGGCACATCGACGCCGTCACGCCGACCCACGCGGTGATCCGGCTGGCCGGCCCGCCCGGGCTCGAGGCCACCGTGCGGGACCTGACCGCCCGGGAGACGGCGTGCTGCTCGTTCTTCACCTTCACGGTCACCGCCACGCCGTCCGCCGCCGGTGAGGAGGTGACCCTGCACGTGGACGTACCCGCGGAACACACCGACGTGCTGCAAGCGCTCACCCGGCGCGCCGCCGCCGTGTCGCCGCGGCCCGCGCCGTGACCGGCGGCCTGCGCTCGGGCGAGGTCGCCGAGCGGGCCGGGCTCAACATCCAGACGCTGCGGTACTACGAGCGCCGCGGCCTGCTCGCCGCGCCGGGCCGGTCCCCCGGCGGGCACCGGCTGTACCCGCCGGACACGGTCGCCCTGCTCGGCGTGATCAAGGCGGCGCAGCGGCTCGGGTTCACCCTCGACGAGGTGGCCGACCTGCTGCACACCGGCCGCCGCCGGCATCCCGGCAGGGACCTGCGGCGACGCGCCCAGGACAAGATCGCTGAGATCGACGCGCGGATCGCCGACCTCACCGCGATCCGCGGCGCGCTCGCCGAGGTCGTCGACGCCCGCTGCGACAGCCTCACCGACTGCACCTGTACGGACTGTCCCATCCCGTTCCTGACCATCAGCACCCGTCGCCCCGCCGGAGAGCCCGCATGAGCCGACCCACCCCGGACAGCCCGCCGACCCGCAGCAAGGTGACGGGAGGGCTGGCAGTGCTGGCCTGTGCCGCCTGCTGCGCCCTTCCGCTGCTCATCGCCGCAGGCGTCGTCACCGGCGCGGGCGCGGCGCTCCTGCGGCAGACCCTGCTCGCCGTCGCCGCCGGCCTGGCCGTCGCGGCGCTGACCATGTGGTGGCTGCACGGCCGCCGCCGGGACACGTGCCGCGCTCCGGCCGGCGGATGCGGCGGTACGGGATGCGCCTGCCTGCGCTAACCTCCAGCGATGATCAGCAATGTCCTGAAGGCTGTGGCACTCGGCGCCGTCCTCGCCGTGTCCGGCTGCGCCGGCGACGACGCCGCGGCCGGCCGCCCCGCCGCGACCGCGGCCGGCTCGAACACGGATGCCGTCTGCGCGCGCTGGATGGCGGCGCAGAAACCGTTCCTGCTGCACACCGCGCCCGAGGCCAAGGCGTACGCGCAGGCCGTGGCCGACTCGTACCAGGGGAAGGAGACACCCGGCGCCCGGGAGATCCAGCGCGCGTACTGGTCCGGGTGGGCGGACGTGATCCGGCCCCTGGCGGACCAGGCGGACGCGCCCGAGCTCAAGGCGGCACTCACCGCTGAGGTCACCGAACTCGACCGGCGGGCCACCGCGGAGCAGGCGGACGC
Source organism: Actinoplanes sp. NPDC049316 (assembly GCF_040677315.1). Taxonomy (NCBI): domain Bacteria; kingdom Bacillati; phylum Actinomycetota; class Actinomycetes; order Micromonosporales; family Micromonosporaceae; genus Actinoplanes; species Actinoplanes sp. NPDC049316. The sequence continues at coordinate 181,160 of NZ_JBFAQM010000004.1, forward strand.
GTCCGAGCAGGCCTTCAACCCGGTCCAGGAGCTCTGCCTGCATGCCGGCGGCCCCGCCGCGCAGGTCACCACGGCGGAGTGAGGCGAAGGGCGCGCCGGTAGGATCGCCGGATGCAGACGACGGATCCGACGCGACCGCTGAAGTGGTACGCCGGCCTCGCCGCGGTCTTCTTCGGCATCGTTCCGGCGGTGATGGTCGCCCTCCTGGTGGCGAGCGGCAACACCCCGCGGTCCGTCGGCCTGCTGCTGATCGGCGGGGTGCCGCTGGTGCTGGCCGGGCTGGTCAGCGTCGTGCAGGGCTTCCGGGCGGCCGATCCGGCCTGGGCGGAGCGCCGGCTGCGGCTCGCGATGGCGTTCATCGCGGGCGCGGACGTGCTGCTGCTCGGCGGCAACGCGCTGATCCGCATGGCGACCGGCTGACCCGATCCGCCGGTCACCCTCTGCGGTACGGCGCGATGAGATCGGTACGCCAGCGGGCCGGGTCGGGCTCGGTGCGCGGGTCGGTGTAGTAGACCTCCCAGTGCGGCCCGGACGGCTCGCAGGCGTGCTCCTTCATCCAGTGCGCGACCGCCTCGTACGCCACGGGCAGGCCCTCGTAGCGGCCGCGGTGTGTCGTGACCGCCGCGGGACCGCCGGGCAGCGAGGATGGCACGACGCGGCCCAGCGCCAGGACCGGGCCGGCCACCGGGAACCCGGCCTCCACCTCGACGACGTCGTCGTGGAAGGAGAACCGGGCGTACGGCGGCCCGGCCGGCTCCAGGCGCGCGCTGCCGAGGTACCCGATCACCTCCTGGAAGGCGCCGGCCAGCCAGGAACTCACCTGGGTCTGCGGAAGGCTGGCGGCCACCGAGGCGGTGGCCTGCTCCGCCAGCTCGCGGGCTTCGATGCGATACGCCATGGTCGTCCCCTTACCTCGAGCCCTGCAGCTCGCGGTCGATGTCCTCATCGGTGATCGGCCGGGCGCGGTAGACGTTCCAGGCGCCCAGCAACCACAGCACGCCCCACCCGGCGATGACCCAGCCGGGCCAGAAGTATCCGAAGCCGGTCATCGCCCAGATCGCGACGAGGAACGCGTTGATCGCGAGGTAGGACACGAGGTCGGCGTACAGCTTGCGCTTCTTCTCGATCCGCCGCCGCGCCCATTCCCGTTGCGAGTGCGGCGACGGCGAGTCGGAGCGGCTCATGCCGGGTGTGATCAACTCAGCCATCACGTCACCCCCCTCCATCGTCAGCGTCGGCCCGGCGGGCCGGGACCTGCCAGAGTCGTTGGGCCCTCCCGCCCGTGACCGGCCGGTGGTTGGCGTCGGGCTCTGCGGGGGCTTCGCTGGAGCAAGTGGCGGTACTGCCGCAGCCCGTACCCGCCGTGGCGGCTCATCGGCGAGGCCGACGTGGCGCACGTGCTGCGGGAGATCACCGCTCGTGGTCCTCGGGTGGACGCGCTATCCGGCTACGACAGCACACCGTGGACGTTCCGGGCCTTCGACCGGTACCGGGGGGACCGTTACCGGACGCTGCGGGCCGGCGAGGAGCTGCGTATCAGCGCGGCACTGCTGGACTCGAAGGCGCAGAGCCCACGGTAGGGCGCCGGCCGTGGGGAGCCGGTCGGCCACGGGTTCGTGCCGGTCGGCCCTGCCCGGTCACCGCCGCGCTGTGGCATACGGGTACGCATGGGTGAGGCGAGGACCGACCTCAGCCCGGCTGTCGACGCGCGGGCCGGGGCCGAGGGAACGCGCATCGACCTGGACGACGTGTGCCGGCACTTCACGGTGGGCGGCAACGTCGTCCGGGCGCTGGATCAGGTGAACCTGCACGTCGACGAGTCGGCGTTCCTGGTGGTGCTGGGGCCGTCCGGGTCGGGCAAGACGACGCTGCTGAACCTGATCGGCGCCCTGGACGCGCCGACGTCGGGCACGATCCGGCTGGCCGGGACCGAGCTGACCACCGCGTCCCGGGCCGAGCGCACCCGAATCCGCCGCCGTACGGTCAGCTTCGTCTTCCAGAGCTTCAATCTGTTCCCCGCGCTCACGGCGCTGGAGAACGTCCAGTTCGGCGCGGACGTGGCGGGGCGGGCACACGCCGAGCGGGTCGCGGAGCAGGTGCTGGAGCAGGTCGGCCTCGGCGAGCGCGGCCGGCATTTCGCCCACCAGCTGTCCGGCGGCGAGCAGCAGCGGGTCGCGATCGCGCGGGCGCTGGCCACCGGCAACCCCATCCTGCTGGCCGACGAGCCGACCGGCGAGCTCGACTTCCGCACCGGCGTGCAGATCCTGGAGCTGCTGCGGGCGCAGGCCGAGGCCGGCAAGACGGTCGTCGTGGTGACCCACAACCGGGAGATCTCGCGGGTCGCCGACCGGGTGATCGAGCTGTCCAGCGGCCACATCGTCGCGGACGGTCCGCCCGTGGGCGGCCGCGCCGCCCTCGCCGACCTGCACTGGTAAGGGGTGTGCGCCGTGCGCCGATTCCGGTTCTGGACGCGGTGGTCCTGGCGGGACCTGCGGCGTCGGTGGCTGCTGGTCACCGCGATCGCCCTGGTCATCGCGCTGGGCACCGGAACGTACGCGGGCCTGCTCGGCACCTCGGCGTGGCGCACCCAGTCCAACGACGCGAGCTTCGCCGCCGTCCACACGCACGATCTGCGGGTGTCGCTGCCGCAGGGCAGCCAGGTCCCGGAGGGCCGGCTCGCCGCCCTGGTGTCCGGCCTGCCCCACGCCGCGGACGTGACCGGGGCGCGGGAACGTCTCGTCGTCCCGACCCAGATCGCCGGACCCGGCGGGCTGCTGGTCACCGGGGAACTCGTCGGCACGGACACCCGTCCCGGCCCGGCGGTGGACGGCGTCTGGGTCAGCGAGGGGCGGGCACTCGGCGCCGGAGACGACGGCCGGCCGCGGGTGGTGGCCGAGGCCGTCTTCGCGCGCAAGAACGACCTGCCGACGCCGGCCGAGCTCACCGTCTCCGGCGGCGCCGCGCTGACCGTCGTGGGCCGCGGCCAGTCCCCGGAGTACTTCCTGATCACCGGCGCCCAGGGCGGTGGCACCCCGTTCCTGAGCCAGAAGTCGTACGGCGTGCTCTTCGGCTCCCTGCACACGGTCCAGCGGGCCACCGGCGCGACCGGCGTGGTCAACGACCTCGTGCTGACCCTGCGCCCCGGCGCGGACCGCGACGCCGTCGCCGCCGAGCTGCGCCGCGCGCTCGACGCGGCACAGCCGCCGGTCGCGGCGACCATCGGCACCCGCGACGACATCGACGCCTACCGCATCCTGTACGACGACATCGACGGCGACGCCAAGCTGTGGCGGGTCGTCGCCGTGCTCGTGCTGCTCGGCGGCGCGCTGGCCGCGCTCAACCTCACCACGCGGATCGTCGAGGCGCAGCGTCGCGAGATCGGCATCGGGATGGCGCTGGGCGTGCCGACGCGGCTGCTGGCCGTACGGCCGTTGCTGTTCGGCGCGCAGGTCGCCCTGCTGGGAGTGGGGCTGGGCCTGCTCGTGGGCTGGGCGATCGGGATCCCGCTGCGGGGCCTGTTCACCGACATGGTGCCGCTGCCCATCTGGCGTACCCCGCTGCAGCTGGACGTGTTCGCCCAGGCCGCCGCGCTCGGTTTCGTGCTGCCGTTCGCCGCCGTGGCCTGGCCGGTCTGGCGGGCGCTGCGGGTGCAGCCGGTGGAGGCCATCCGGGTCGGACACCTCGCCGCGCGCGGGGGCGGCCTGGTCGTGCTGCTGCGCCGGCTGCGCCTGCCGGGGCCGGGCTACCACCAGATCCCGGTGCGCAACGTCCTGCGTACCCCGCGCCGCAGCGCGCTCACCGCGCTCGGGATCGCCGCCGCGATCACGACGCTCGTCACCGTGTTCGGCTTCCTGGACTCCTTCCGCGGCACCCTCGACCGGGCCGAGGACGAGCTCCTGCACGCCGCTCCCGACCGGGTCGCCGTCACCCTCGACACGTTCCAGCCGCTGGACGGCGACGTGGTGCGGCGGGTCGCGGCGCTGCCGCAGGTCGCCTCGGTGGACCCCGGTCTGCTCACGACCGGCACGGCCCGCGCCGGCGACCGGAGGGTCGACCTGGTCGTCGAGGTCGTCGCCGGCGACGCCGGCTGGACGCCGACGCTGACGAGCGGCTCCGCGCACGGCGGCATCACCCTGGCTGCCAAGGCGGCCGGCGATCTGGGCGTACGCGTCGGCGACACGGTCACCGTCGAACATCCGCAAGCCACCCCCGACGGGCTACGCACCGTGCAGACGCCCATGCGGGTCACCGGCATCCACCCCAACCCGATGCGGATGCTGGCGTACCTCGGCCAGGACTCCGCCGCCGCGTTCGGCCTCACCGGCACGGCCAACCTGCTGACCGTCACGCCCGCGGCCGGCGTCGCGCCCGACGCCGTACGGCGCTCGCTGCTGGCCGTCCCGCACGTCGCCTCCGCCCAGACGGCTCAGGCCGCGACCGAGGGCATGCGGGCCAGCCTCGACGAGTTCGTCGGCGTCCTGCAGGTCGCCGCCGCGGTCACCCTGCTGCTGGCGCTGCTCATCGCGTTCAACACCACGACCATCGGGGTGGACGAACGCGCCCGCGAGCACGCCACCATGCTCGCCTTCGGGCTGCCGCCCCGGACCGTGCTCGGCATGACGACCGTCGAGACCGTGCTGGTCGGCGGCGCCGGAACCGTCGTGGGCATCCTCGGCGGGTACGCGCTGCTGCGCTGGCTGACCGCCACCACCATCCCGTCCGTCCTGCCGGAGATCGGCGTCACCGCCACGCTGTCCGGGCTGACCGTCGCCGAGGCCCTGGCGCTGGGTGTCCTCACCGTCGCCGTGGCGCCGCTGTTCACGCTGCGTCGTACCCGCCGGATGGACATCCCGACCACGCTGCGGGTGATGGAGTAGCCGGGACCTCTCTCGCAGCCGGCGGGTCGATGGGCCCTGGCACCGCGGTGTCCGGCGGCGCGACCGTCGACAGGTGGTGGCAGGTGCGGCGGGCTCCACGAGCGGTTCCGCGCTCGGCCGGCGGGACGACGCGCCGGCCCGGTGGGCGGCCGGACGCCTGCGGTACCTGGACAACCTCAAGGTCGTCCTGATCGCGGCGATCATCGCGATGCATGCGGTGCTCGGGTACGTCGGGTCGATGGAGGTGTGGTCGTACACCGAGGTGCGCGAGACGACGCTCAACCCGGTGGTCGAGGCCACGCTGCTCGTGCTGATCACGCCGTTCGGGCTGTGCGTCATGACGATGTTGTTCCTCGTCGCCGGGCTGCTCACCCCCGGGTCGCTGGAGCGCAAGGGCACCGCGCGGTACGTGCGCGGCCGGCTGCTGCGGCTGGGGGTGCCGTTCTTCGCGTACGTCCTGCTCGTGCAGCCGGCGGTCATGTACGCCCTCGAGCACCCGCTGGGCAACGCGCCGGGCTCGTACTGGGCCAACATCGTCGACGACGAGGGTGTCCTCGACTCCGGTCCGCTGTGGTTCGTGGGCGTCCTGCTGATCTTCTCGCTCGGGTACGCCGGCTGGGTGCGGGCCGGGCTCGGCCGGGCCGGCACGCGCAAGAACGGTCGCATCACCGTCGGTCGTCTGGTGCTGACAGCCGCGGTGGTGGCGCCGGCGTCGTTCCTGGTCCGGCTGATCTATCCGTACGGCAGCGACAGCGGTTTCACCGACCTCAACTTCTGGCAGTGGCCGGCGTGCCTGGCGATGTTCGGGGTGGGTGTCAGCGCCGTACGCCACGGCTGGCTGACCCGGGTCCCCGAGCGGGTCTACCGGCAGAGCCGTGCCGTGACCGCCGCTGCCGTCGCCGGGTGCATGGTGCTGCTGAGCGTCGCCGGGCTGCTCGAGCGGATCGACGACATGATGGGCGGCGTGCAGTGGCCCGCGGTGGCCTTCACCGCGGTCGAGACCGTGCTGTCGGTGTTCGGGCCCGTGTGGATGCTGGGCGCGGCGCAGCGGCATCTCGGCGTACCGCTGCGGTGGGCCGGACCGGCGGTGGCCCGCAGCTCCTACGGCGCGTTCATGGTGCAGACGCCGGTGCTGATCGGCCTGGCCGCCGCGTTGCGCGTCGTCGCGCTGCCCGCGGAGGCGAAGGCGGTGCTCGTGGCGGCCGGGGCGGTCGTGGCGTCGTTCTGGCTGGCCTGGCTGCTGATCAGCCGGGTACGCGGGGTGGCGCGGGTGCTCTGATCGGTGGGTGAGGGCGATGAAGGTGGCCATCGGCGGGACGCGGGCGGGGACGTTCGCCAAGTACCTCGCGTTCGGGCTGACCGTGCTGCTCGCCGCGTTCGGCGGGGCGTTCCTGATCGGCGAGACCGTCATGGATCCCGGCGGCCCCGTGGTCGTCGCGTCGGTGGTCTGCTGGGGCGTGGCCACGGTCGCGCTCGCGGCGTACGCGCTGTGGCGCCCCGGACCGGCCACCCGGACGCTGACCGTCCTGGCGATCGTCGTCGCCGCGTTCATCGTGGCGGACCTGGTGCTGCGGTTCGTACCCCGCGGGCTCGGGCCCGCCGGCTCGGCCTGCGCCCTGGCCGTGGCGACCGGTCTGGGCTTCCTCGGCGTACGGCGGCCCGCGGCGGCCGGCCGGTTGCTGCTGCTCGTCGGCGTGGCGGCCGTCGGGGCGGGCGGTTCCGGCGTGGCCCTCGCCGGCCCGGTGCTGGTGATCGCGGCGCTGTTCCTGCTCGCCGGCGTCAGTTCCCGGCGTACTTCTTGATGCTGTCCTTGAACGCCATCCGCTCGCATGCCTGCTCGTCGTCGTACGCCTTGTTGGCGCTGGTGTTGTCGCCGTACCTGAGGGCCACCGGGTCGCCGCCGACGCTCACCTCGTGACCGCGATCCTTCAGGCACTTCGCCGTGACGCGCAGCAGGTCCACGTACCGGGGGTTGGTCCGGGCCTCGCGCTCCATCCAGGTCTCCGGGTAGAGGTGCTGGCACTTGCGGGCCGCCGCCTTGCTCTTCGGGTCGTCACCCATCCGCGGTTTCGGCCCCGATCCGGCCGCGGCGCCCTCGTTCCTCAGGCACTGGGCGAAGATCGCCACGTACCGGTCGAAGTCCTCCGGGCCGTCGTCGGGCCGCACCACCGGCCGCTCGGGGGTGCCCGCCGAGGCGCTCGGCGCCGGACCGGCGGAGGTCAGCGTGGCGACCCGCGAACCGTCGGAAGGCGTGGATCTGCTGCAGCCCGCGGCAGCCGACAGGCACAGCAGGGCAGCGGCGGCCGCGGCGAGGTTTCTGATCGACATGCGCCCACTATCGGGGCCGCGTGTCAGGAACCTGTGAGGGTGAACGTCACGTCGTCCACATCGAACGCGGTGGTGCCGCCGCCCGCGGGGCGGTCGAGGGACTAGCCCAGCTGGTCGCGGCGGCGGGTCAGGTACGCGGTCTCCGCCGTGTTGCCGGCCAGCTCGATCGCCCTGTCGTACGCCGAGCGCGACTCCCGGCTGCGGCCCAGGCGGCGCAGCAGTTCGGCCCGGGTCGCGTGGTACGCGTGATAGCCGGCCAGCCTCGCCTCCAGACGGTCGACGACCGCCAGCGCCACCTCGGGCCCGTCGAGCTCCGCGACCGCGATCGCCCGGTTGAGGGCGACGATCGGTGAGGGGTCGAGGCGGACGAGCTGGTCGTAGAGTGCGACGATCTGCGACCAGTCGGTGTCGCGGGCCTCGCGGGCCCAGGTGTGCACCGCGTTGATCGCCGCGAGGATCTGGTAGCGGCCCGGGGCCACCCCGGCGGCCAGCCGCTCGCGTACCAGGCGGTGGCCCTCGGCGATCAGCGTCCGGTCCCACGCCCCGCGGTCCTGCTCCTGCAGCGGCACCAGCTCGCCGCTCCTCGAGACCCGTGCGGCGCGGCGCGCCTCGATGAGCAGCATCAGCGCGAGCAGGCCGGCCACCTCGCCGTCGCCGGGCAGCAGCGTACGGAGCAGCCGGGTGAGCCGGATCGCCTCGGCGGTCAGGTCCGCGCGGACCGGGCCGGCGCCGGGGCCGGTGGCCAGATAGCCCTCGTTGAACACCAGGAACAGCACCGCGAGCACGCCGGAGACGCGGGCCGGGAGGTCCTCCGCCGACGGCACCCGCCACGGGATCCGGGCCGCCTTGATCTTCGCTTTCGCCCGGGTGATCCGCTGACCCATGGTGCTCTCCGGCACCAGGAAGGCCCGGGCGATCTCCGGCATGGTGAGACCGCCCACCAGGCGCAGCGTGAGCGCCAGGCGGGCCTCCATCGCCAGCGCCGGGTGGCAGCAGGTGAAGATCAGGCGCAGCCGTTCGTCGTCGATGACGCCCGGCGGCCCGGGCGGGGTGTCGTCGTACACCATCTGCGCCTGCAGCTGCTTGTCGTCGCGCTTGCTCTCGCGGCGGATCCGGTCGATGGCCCTGCGGTTGGCGGTCGTGGTGAGCCAGGCGCCGGGATTCGGGGGCACGCCGTCGGCCGGCCAGCGCTCGACGGCCGTCGCGAACGCCTCGGCCGCCGCCTCCTCGGCGACGTCGAGGTCCCCGAAGCGCTTCGTCAGGGACGCGACCATCCGCGCCCACTCCTCGCGATGGGCGCGGGTGATCGCCGCCGACACGCCGGTCATCCGGCGAGGAACGGCCGTACCTCGACCCGGCGGTTGCAGTGTCTCGATCCCTCGGCGGCGAGCTCCAGCGCCACGTCGAGGTCGGGGGCCTCGATGATCCAGAAGCCGGCGAGGTACTCCTTCGACTCCACGAACGGCCCGTCGGTGACCACCGGCCCGGCGCCCCGGTTGTCGATGACGGTGGCCGTGTCCGGGCCGCCGAGGCCGCCGGCGAAGACCCAGTGGCCCTCGGCCTGCAACCGCTCGTTGAACGTGTCGATGGCCGCCATCTCCTCCGGGGTGGCCGAGCCGGTCCGGTCGTCGATCACGGAGAACAGGTACTGCATCTCGATTCCTCTCTGTGGGCCGCCGCTCAACCCTGCAACGAACGACCGGGCCCGGATCCGACAATCACCCCCATGAGATCTCTGTTCGCGTACCAGCAACGCGCCGAGGCGGTCCTCGTCCGATACTTCGACGAACTGCCGGACCGCCTCCTGCCGGCCGGCGGGCGCTGGCCCGCGCGGACCGTCGAGCTCCTGCGCGAGCTGACGCTGCGGGGCGGCAAGCGGCTCCGCGCCGCCGTCGTCCACGCCGCGGCCGGGCTGGTCACGGACGCGGACGTGCCGGGGCTCGACAGCGCGGTGCTGGGCGTCGAGCTGCTGCACACCCACGGTCTCGTGCACGACGACATCATCGACGACGCGGCGACCCGCCGGGGCGGTCCGTCGACGCATCACGCGTACCGTGCGGAGGTCGCGGAACCGCAGGCGCGCAATCTGGCCATCCTGGCGGGCGACCTCGCGGCCTTCCTGTCCGTGCAGGCCGTCCTCGACGCGCCGGTACCGGCCGCCCTGCGCCACGCCATGGCGGCGGTGCTGAGCCGGGCCTCCGCCGACGCGGTGCTGGGGCAGATCCTCGACCTCGAGCGGGACGCCACGCCGCAGGCCGGCCCCGGCTTCCTCGACCTGGTCACCGATTACAAGAGCGCACGCTATTCGATCCTGGCGCCGCTGCGGCTGGGCTTGCTCGCCGCCGGCGCCGAGCCCGGCGACCATGACGAACAGCTGCGACGGTACGCGTGGCACGCCGGCATCTACGAGCAGATGCGCGACGACTACCTCGACCTCTTCGGCGACGAGGGCCGCACCGGCAAACCGGTCGGCGGCGACATCCGGGCCGGGCGGCGGACGTACGTGGTGCGGGCCCTGCTGGAGGCCCCGGGGACGCGGGAGCTGCTGCTGCCGGCGCTCGGCGATCCGGCCGTCGCGCCCGGGGCCGTCGCGCGGCTGCGGGAGCGGGCGATCGAGCTCGGTGTCGCACGGCGCCTGCGCGAGACGATCCGCAGCCACGCCGAGGCCGCCTCCGCCGAGGCCGCGGCGTGGGGCTGGTGGCGTACGGAAGGGGTGGCGTTCTTCTGCGACCTCCCGCTGGTGAACATGGACCGGATCGGCTGACCTGCGCGCTGCGCCCGGCGCGCGAGCGCCGGGCGGGCTAGCGTGGGTCCGACGTGGGGAGCGTGCATGAGTCTGGAAAAAGTGATCTTCGGGTTCTTCGTGCTGCTGGCCGCGACGCTCAACTTCGGGTTCTTCATCGGCGACCTGTCCGACCCGTCGCTGCACAACGTGTACGAGCTGTTCGCCGCGGTCGTCGTCAGCCTCATCGCGACCGTGCTGAAGTTCGGCGACCGCACCCAGATCGGCGCGGTCCACCTGGCCACCAGCCTGGTCGCGGACCTGCAGCTCATCGCCGCCGCGCTGGTGTGGGGGTACGCCACGCAGATCTCGTCGGCGGGCCTGGACGGCGCGGCGATGGCGAGCGTGGTGTCGCTGTCCGGCGGCGCCCTGCTGGCCAACCTGGTCTCGGTCGTGCTGCTCGTGGTCGAGACCGTGTCGTTCCACCGCCGGTGAGGAGGAGGGGCCGTGGCCGGTTCGGCACTGCGGGCGTGGCGGCAGTCCGCCCGGTCGGCGGAGACGTCGTCCACGATCTTCCTGATCCTGCGCCGGATGCGGGCGCCGCTGATCGTCCTGATCACCATCTTCGCCGTGAGCGTGCTGGGCCTGACCCTCATCCCGGGCCGCGACGAGGCCGGGCACGCGGTCCGGATGGGCTTCTTCGACGCGTTCTACTTCATGAGTTACACGGCGACGACCATCGGGTACGGCGAGATCCCCCATCCGTTCACCGGCGGCCAGCGGCTGTGGGTGATGGCCACGATCTACCTGACGGTCATCGGGTGGGCGTACGCGATCGGATCGCTGCTGACCCTCCTGCAGGACCGCGGGTTCCGGCAGGCGCTCGCGCTGCAGCGCTTCACCCGGACGGTGGCCCGGCTGCGCGAGCCGTTCCTGCTCGTCGTCGGGTACGGGCAGACGGGGCAGCTGCTAGGCCGCTCGCTGGACGCCATCGGCCGGCGCTTCGTGGTGCTCGACGCCTCCGGGGAACGCGTCGACGTGCTGGACATCGACTCGTACCACGCCGACGTCCCCGGGCTGGCCGCCGACGCCGGCAACCCGCAGGCGCTGGGCGTGGCCGGCCTCGAGCACCCGCGCTGCGAAGGGGTCCTCGCGCTGACCGACGACGACGAGGTCAACCTGGTCGTCGCCATGACCGCCGCGCTGCTGCGGCCCGAGCTGCCGGTCATCGCAAGGACCGTCTCGCCGGCGATCGAGCAGCGGATGCGGGCCTTCGGCTCCCCCGCCGTGGTCAACCCGTTCGACCGCTTCGGCGACCACCTGCGCGTCGCCCTGCGCTCGCCGGCCTCGTACCAGCTGATGTCCTGGCTGGAGAGCGGCCCGGGGGCGCAGCTGCCGCCGCGGGGCCGGCCGCCGACCGCCGGGCGCTGGGTCATCTGCGGGTACGGCCGCTTCGGCAAGAAGCTCGCGGAGGACCTGCGCGCCGAGGGTCTCGACCTGACCGTGATGGACCTGCGGCCGGACGCGACGCCCGAGCCCGGCATCGTCGTGGGCGACGCCTGCGAACCCGCCGTGATGGCCCGCGCCGAGCTGGAGGACGCGGTCGGTTTCGTCGCCGGCACCGACAACGACACGACGAACCTGTCGCTCATCGCCGCCGCCCGCCGGATCAACCCCGCCCTGTTCATCGCCTCCCGGCAGAACCGTCCCGCCAGCGCGCCGCTGTTCGCCGCGATGGAGACCGACCGGCTCCTGGTGCCCACCGAGACGGTCGCCCGGGAGATCTACGCGCAGCTGAGCACCCCGCTGCTGTGGCGCTTCCTGCAGGACATGCCGGCCCGCGGCGACGACTGGGCGGCCGGCATCATCGAGCGCCTCACCCGGCACTGCGGCGACCGCCTCGGCAGCGTGTGGAAGATCGCGCTCACCCGCCGGGACGCGCCGGCGCTCGAGCCGTACGTGCGCACCGGCGACGCCACAGTCGGCGGACTGCTCCGCAGCCCTCAGGACCGCGACCAGGCCGTCGCCGCCGTGCCGCTGCTGCTGCAACGCGACGCCGGGACCATCCTCGGGCCCGGCGACGACGTGACGCTGGAGCCGGGCGACGAGCTTCTCCTCGCCGGACGGCCCTCGGCGCGGCGCGCGCTGCTCGACACCATGACGCACCACGCCGTCAGCGAGTACGTGCTGACCGGCCGTACGGTTCCCTCGGGCTGGCTCTGGCAGCGCGTCACCGGGAAGGTGCCGCGCACCCGGTGACCTGCGCTCAGGCGGGTGTCAGCCGCCAGAGGTTGTCAGCGCTGCCGTTGTCGGAGTCCTGGACCACCCGGGCGCCCTGGGTGACGGCCCCGAGGACGCCCAGGAGCTTGCCGCTGTTGCCGTTGCGGATCTTGTACGCCCCGCCGCCCGCGCCGACCAGGATCCACCGGTGGTCGGCGGTGCCGTTGTCGTCCCACTGCAGGACGGCGGCGTTGTCCGCGGTGGACATGTTCTCGACGCCGAGCACCTTGCCGCTGTTGAGGTTGCGGAAGCGGAACCCGTCGCCGTCGGCCACCCGGATCCAGAGGTGGTCGGGTGTGCCGGTGTCACCCCAGATCAACGCGCGGCCGCCGTTGGCCGTGGACATGTCCTGGATGCCGAGTACGAGCCCGCTCGCGACGTTGACCAGCTTGTACGTCGCCCCCGTGGACCAGTAGACGGCGTAGTTGAAGCCGTGCGCGTCGTGGAACGGGCCGAGGCTGACGGTCGCGCCGTTCGCGGTGGCGGTGAACGCGAGGCCGCTGCCGCCGCTGCGGGTGATCGACGCGACGTTCAGAGCCGGCGGGGCGCTCAGCGTCGTGTCGCCGTAGTTGCCGCTCAGCACGACCGGACCGTACGTGATCGCCTGCAGGTCGGGGTTGTCGTTGGCGGGGCGCATGACCACACGCGCGGGCAAACGGACGGTCAGGGTGTCGCCGGCGGCCCAGGTCCTGGTCACCGTGGCGTAGCTGCCCGGCGTGGCGGCCACGTCCTGGACCTGGCCGTTGACGCTGAGGGTGGCGCCGCTGGTCCAGGACGGTACGCGGACCCGGATGCTCCACGAGCCGCTCATCGCGCCCGACAGCGTGAGCGTGGTGGTGTCGCCCGCCGGCAGGCTGGTGCTCTGGGTCACCGTGATGCCGCGCTCGGTCCAGGTGAGCACCGAGGGCACGAACAGGTTCACGGTCAGCGTGGTGCCGTTGCGGAAGTAGACGGCCTCCATGAGCCGGGTGTTGACCTCGATGCCGGTGCCCTGGCAGCACCAGAAGGTGGTGTAGTCGGTGCTCCACGTGCCGCCGCCCCATGCCGGGCCGACCCCGCGGCGCCCGCCGGGCCGCAGCGGGGTGAAGTAGGTGACGTGGCCGTGGCTGTCGGCCGGGTTCTGCGCGCCGATCACATGGTTGAGCAAGGCCCGCTCGTAGAAGTCGAAATAGGCGGCCCGGTCCGGTTCCAGCACCCACAGCTCGCGGGTGAGCCGGAGCATGTTGACCGTGTTGCAGTGCTCGCAGGTGTCGTCGGTCAGGTAGCCGGCGATCGCGTTCGGCGCGCGGAAGTGCTCGGCCTGGCTGTTGCCGCCGATCGCGTACGTGTGCGCGCCGACGGTCATGGCCCAGGCGTTGGCGGCGATGTCGCGGTAGCGGGTCGTGGCAGTCGCCTTGTACTCGCGGACCGCGCCGATCCACTTCGGCACCTGGGTGTTGGCGTGCAGCCCGTTGAGCCGGTCCTGGTTCGCGGCGAGCGGGTCGAGGACGGCGGCGTGGTCGAAGCGCTGCGCGACGGTCAGCCACCGCGCGTCGCCGGTCTGCTGGTACAGGTCGGCGAGCACAGCGCTCATGCCGCCGAACTCGGTGCCGAGCATGGCCTGCATCTGCGCCGCGGACAGCCGCGCGGTCCGGGAGTCGACCCAGCCGGCCAGCGCGAGGAGCACGGTACGGGCCTGGGTGTTCCCGAGCAGGCGCCACACGTCGAGCAGCCCGGCGAGGGTCTTGTGGATGCAGTAGTACGGGACGTTGCCGTTGGTCAGCGTGCGGTTCTCGAGGGCGGTGAAGTCCGACTCGGGGAACCCGGACAGGTAGCCGTTGCCCGCCTGGCACTTGGCCAGTTCGGCGACCATGAAGGTCGCCTTGTCGCGGCAGACCGTGTCGCCGAGCACCGCCCACGCCTGCGCCCACGCGGTCAGGAAGTGCCCCTGCACATGGGTACGGAAGGGGAACGACGGCGCGTCCCAGCCCCCGTTGGGCTGGGCCCCCGCGGTGGACCGGCCGTGGTTGGCCCGGAAGTTGTAGAGCAACCGGTCCACGTCGACGGACCGCAGGTAGGCCAGGGTGCGGTTCTGGTTGTCGAGGAAGCGGCCGGCGGTGAGCCGTACCTGGCCGAGGTCGAACGGGTACGCGGCGACGCCCAGGTCCTCCCGCACCGGCGGAATCCCCGCGGCAGCGGCCGGCGCGGCGCGCAGGAGGACCGGGGCGGCGGTGGCGAGCGTAGCGCCCAGCAGGTTGCGGCGGCTGACGGACATCGTTCCTCCGGACGGGTTGTTACCGGTAACATCGATGGCTGTCACATTGCATCACCGCCGTACCGGGACGTCAACGGCTCAGTGGACGATCTGCAGATCGCGGCTGGTGTTGTTCAGCGCGCGCCCGCCGTCCGCGGTGACCGTGACGATGTCCTCGATCCGCACCCCGAACCGCCCGGGCAGGTAGATCCCCGGCTCGATCGAGAAGCACATGCCGGGCACCAGCGGCTGGGTCTCACCCTCCACGATGTACGGCGGCTCGTGCGTGGACAGGCCGATCCCGTGACCGGTGCGGTGGATGAAGAACTCCCCATAGCCGGCGTCGGCGATGATCGTCCGCGCGACGCGGTCGACGTCCTGACAGGCGACCCCCGGCCGGACCGCCTCGAAGGCCGCCCGCTGCGCCCGCCGGACGATCTCGAACACCTCGCGTTCCAGCTCGTCCGGTTCGCCCACGTGCACCGTCCGGGTGGTGTCCGAGGCGTAGCCGTCCTGCATCCCGCCGAAGTCGAGGACCACCATGTCCCCCTCGGCGATCGTCCGGTCCCCCATCTCGTGATGCGGGTCGGCGCCGTTCGGGCCGGAGCCGACCACGGTGAAGTCGACCCGCGAGTGGCCGTGCTCGCGCAGCAGACCGGCCAGGTCGGCGCCGACCTCACGTTCCCGGCGCCCGGCGAACCGCACCGAGACGATCCGCTCGAACGCCGCGTCGGCCGCCGCGCCCGCCGCCGCCAGCCGCTCGAGCTCCTCGGGGCCCTTGACCGCGCGCAGCATCGGCAAGGCACGGGTCATCGGGACGTACCGGGACCGCGGCGCGGCCTCCTGCAGGGCCAGCACGTGCAGGGCCCACGCCGAGTCGGAGATCGCGTAGCCGCCGTGCGGGTCCAGCAGCTTCGCGACCCCGGCGTACGGATCGGCGCCGTCGGCCCAGTCCACCAGCGACACGGCAGCCGCGCCGGGCGCCGATTCGGCGTCGTGCCGCTCGAGCAGCGGAACGAACAGGACGGGTTCGCCTCCGGCCCGGAGCACCAGCATGGTGAGCCGCTCCGTCTCCGCGGGCGGCCGGTAGCCGGTGAGGTAGGCGAGGTCCGGACCGGGTGTCACCAGCAGCCCGGCGAGCCCGGCGTCCCCGGCCTCAGTGGTGGCCCGGCGCATGCGCTCCGCGAAGGTCTCCATCCTCGTGTTCTATCAGCCGGGCCGGGGTGGCGGCCGCCCGATAACTTGTGCCCCGTGATCGCGATCCGGGCGGCGGCCCTTTTCGACGGAGTGTCGGAGTCCCTCCTCCCCGATCCCGTGGTCGTGGTGGACGGCGGCACCATCGTCACCGTCGACAGTGCCGGGTCGCCGCCGCCGCACGCGCGCCTCGTCGACCTTCCCGGCGCGACGCTGCTTCCCGGCCTCATCGACCCGCACGTGCATCTGGCGTTCGACGCCGGCCCCGACCCGGTCGCCGCCCTCGCTGAGAGCGACGAGGACGCGGTGCTCGCGGCCATGGAGACAGCCGGCCGCACCGCCCTGCTCGGCGGTGTCACCACGATCCGTGACCTCGGTGACCTCGACTACCTGTCGCTGCGGCTGCGCGACCGCGCCGATCTGCCCACGATCGTCGCGGCCGGGCCACCGATCACCACGCCGGCCGGGCACTGCCACTTCCTCGGCGGCGCGGTCGAGCCCTCGGAAGGCAAGGTACGGGCGGCCGTACGCGAACGGGCCGACCGCGGGGTCGACGTCGTCAAGGTGATGGCCAGCGGCGGCCGCATGACACCGGGCACCCGTCCGGAGCTGTCCCAGTTCCCGCCGGCGGTGCTGCGGGCCCTCGTGGACGAGGCACACCGGCTGGATCTGCCGGTCGTCGCGCACGCCCACGGCACCGCGTCCATCCGGGAGTCGCTCGACGCGGGCGTGGACGGGCTGGAACATGTGACGTTCTGGAGCGCCGGCGGCGTCGACGAACCGGGTGACCTCATCGGCCGCATCGCGCGCAGCCGGGTCCCGGTCGGGATCGTCGCCGGCAATGCCGCCGCGCCGGGGGCCGTGACCACCCCGGCCGTCCAGGACCGGTTGCCGGGCATCGTCGCCACCTTCCGCGGCCTGCGCGACGCCGGCGCCCGCCTGCTCGTGGGCTCGGACGCGGGCATCGACGTCACCAAACCGCACGACGTCCTGCCCTACGCCATCGCCCAGGCCGCCGCGATGGTGCTCGGTCCGGTCGACGCGTTGCGCGCCGCCACGTCGGCCGCCGCCGCGGCGTGCGGCCTGGCCGGGCGCAAGGGTCGGATCACGCCGGGGTTCGACGCGGACATCCTCGCGGTGGACGGCGACCCGGCCACCGACCTGGCGGCGCTGCGCCGGGTCCGGGCCGTCGTCGCCCACGGCCACGTGATCCGGTAGAGCCCCGGGCCGCGTCGAGCACATCGGCCTCGGCCACCGGGCGCCGGTGTCACGGCTCAGCGATCGCCGATCATTCCGGTCAGGAGGGTCAGGATGTCGTCGGCGTCGGTGTGCCACTTGTCGGCGGTGAGCTGACCGCTGGCCTCCATCCCGATGATCCCGTGCACACTGGTGAGCAGCAGCGCCCCGTAGCGATAGGCCTGGTCCTCGCCCACCAGGTCACCCAGGACGGCCACGAACGGGCCTTGGCTCCGCGACGCCGCGCGCAGCACCTCGTCACCGGCGGGCGCCTGGTGCATCAGCCGGTAGAGATGCGGCTGCTCGCGGCCGATGGCAAGCAGCCCGGCGAGCATCTTCCGCAGCTTCTCCTCCGCCGGGGTCGCCGGATCGGCGGCCAACTCCACGGCCCGATCCGCCAACCGATCCCACGCCTCCGCCGCGACCGTGGTCAGCAGGTCGCCCTTGTCGACGAAGTGCCGGTAGGGCGCTCCGCGGCTCACGCCGGCCCGGGCACCCACCTCGCGCAGCGTCACCGCCTCCGGTCCGCCTTCGTCCAGCAATCCGGCCGCCGCGTCGAGCAGTGAACGACGGGTGGCGGCAGCGGACTCCGAGCGACTGATCACCACGCCATGCTAACTAGTTGACATCGTCAGCTCGTCAGTTGACATTGTCAGCTCAGCCCCGCACACTTCATTCAGGTGACAGCGTCAACGGAACGCGTCCCGGCGGTGGAGGGAACTCATGGACGTATTTCTCACGGGCGGCTCCGGCTCCGCCGGCGGTGTGATCATCCGCAGGCTCGTAGCCGACGGGAACACCGTGCACGCGCTCGCGAGGTCGGCCTCGGCGGAGAAGGCGGTCGCGGCCGCAGGCGCCCGTCCGGTGCGCGGTGACCTGGCGGAGGCCGTCCGGACGGGCGCGGGCACGCCGGCATGGCTGACCACCCTTCACGGGGTCGACGCCGTGGTCCACGCGGCGGCCTTCATGGAGTTCTGGGGGCCCGACAACCTGTTCGTCGAGCGCAATCTGCTGCCTACCCGCGCCCTGTACGAGGCCGCGGTGGCCGCAGGGGTGAAACGCTTCGTCCTGGTCTCGGCTGCCAGCGTCTCCACCGGCACCGAGCACCCGAGCATCGTGGACGAGACCTCCGAAACAGGCCGGGCGACCATCGCTTACAGCCGGGTCAAGCTGCGCACCGAGCAAGAACTCCTCGCGCTGCCTCACGGCGAGACCGAGCTGGTGATCCTCCGGCCGCCCTTTCTCTGGGGCCACGGGACGGCCGGCAACCTGCAAGGGTTCGCCGACTCCGTCCGGGCCGGCCGGTTCGCCTGGATCGACGGCGGGCAGCACACGGTCGACTTCTGCCACTTCGACAACCTCGCCCACGCCGTCGCCTTGGCGATGACGCGGGGCGACCACGGCCTCGTCTGCTACGTCACCGACGGCGAACCCCGACCGGCCCGCGGTTTCTTCACCCCGTTGCTTGCCACCCAGGGCCTCGACGTGAGCGGAAGCGGCAGCTACCCACGGGCGATCGCGTCGGCCATCGCCACGGTCCTGGAGACGGCCGCCAAGGCCCGTCGCAGTGCCACGCCACCACCCCTCACTCGATGGATCGTCACCTTCATGGGCCGCGACCGCGTCTACGACATCACCCGGGCCCGGACCCACCTGGGATACCAGCCCACGATCACCGTCGACGAAGGCCTTGGCCGGATGGCGGCCCTGACGGCCGGCGGCGGAAGCTAGTTGCCGGCGCTCTCGTAGCGGCGCATGCCGCGCTTGAAGATGAATGCCGCCGCGACGGCGCAGTACGCCGCCACCAGCGGCGTCAGCAGCCCGATCCACCGCGACTGCCCGGTGTCCAGGAGGTACGCGACCGGGAAGAAGCCGATGAACGCGAACGGCAGCACCGCGCCGAGCGCCGCCTTGAGCGCCAGCGGGTAGATGGAGAGCGGGAACCGGGCCAGGTCGCCCACCTGGTGCATAGCGAAGGCGAACAGCGGGGTGGGGCTGGACAGCCAGAACGACACCGCGTTCGTGGTCAGGTTGATCGACAGCTTGATCACCACCGAGCTGACCAGCAGCACGACGCCGAGGAACACCCGCCACGGGGTCCAGACGACGTCCACGTGGGCCAGCCCGCTCCCGATCATGGCCGTACCCATGACGATGTTGCTCAGGCCGTTGACGCCGATCCGGGCGCTGCTCGACTGCAGCGCCACCGGGAAGGGGCGGACCAGGTAGTAGTCGAGCTCGCCGCGGTTGATCTGCCAGGACAGCGACCACATGCCGTCGAAGAACAGCGAGCCCACGCCCTCGGCCAGGGCCACCGCGCCGAACATCATCAGCACCGACCAGAACGTCCAGCCGTGCAGCGCCGGGACCTTCGCGAACAGCGCCGCCAGGAAGACGATGTTGACCACCTGCATCAGCACGGTGGCCGCCACGAGGATGACGAAGTCGGCCTCGTACTCCAGCAGCGACCGGAAATGGGCGCCCAGGAGCCGCAGGTAGAGCCGTACGGTTCGCATGTCAGCCTCCGTTGACGGTGAGCCGGCGCAGACCCGCGCGCCACACCAGGCGGGCGCCGAACCAGAGGATCACGACCCAGGCGAGCTGGATCCCGACGAGCTGCAGCGCGTGCCGGCCGTCGACCCGGCCCAGGAAGATCAGCGCGGGGGTGGAGGTGAGCCCGGCGAACGGCGACCACTGCGCCGCCGTGGCGAGCCAGCCCGGCAGGTACGCCAGCGGGATGAGCGCGCCGGACAGGAGGTTCACCGCGGCCAGGCGGGCCCACTGCACACCCATGTAGTTCTGCGTCCAGAAGCAGGTCAGCGTGCTCACGTACACGATCAGGAACTTGAGCGGCACGAGCAGCAGCATGCTCACGGCGAACAGGGCGAGCCCCGGGCCGGCCGGCGCGTCGACCCCGCCGGTGAGGGCCAGCGTGACGCCGACGACCACGCCGATCAGGATCACCTCGATCCAGAGGCCGCCGACCGCCTCGGCGAATCGGGCCTTCTGGTAGTCGATCGGCTTGACCAGGTCCAGCGCGACGTCGCCGTCGAGGATCCGGAAGGCCATCCGGAAGTCGCCCAGCAGCGAGACCACCGTGCCGGCCGCGAACGCCACCAGCAGGTACGCCCGCATCTGCGGCCAGGTGAAGCCGTTCACCGGCGACTGCGCCAGGATCACCCGCCACACCGCGAGCAGCGCGACGAGCTGGACGAGCACGGCGCCGAGGCCGAGCAGCAGGCTGAACCGGTAGGCGAGCGCCGCCCGCGCGGTGGCCCGGATCAGGGCCCGGTATCCCCTCATCCGAGCACCAGCTCCCCCGAGTACACCCGGCGGATCACGTCTTCGATGCTGGGCTCGTCCACCCGGAAGTCCACCAGCTCGGTGAGCTGGGCGAGCGCGGTCACCGCCTGCCCGGCCGTCATGGCGAAGCGGTCGAAGCGCACCGCGTACCGGACCGGGGAGTCCTCCACCTCGACCTGCGCGCCGGGCAGCGACGCCCGCAGGGTCTCCAGCGGCGCCGGCCGCGCGGTCTCGACGTGCAGGATCCGCTCGCGGGCGAACCGGTCCTTCACCGCCTCGAGGTCGCCGTCGAAGATGATCCGGCCCTGGTCGATGATCACCAGTCGGCGGCAGAAGCCCTCGATGTCGGCCAGGTCGTGGCTGGTCAGCATGACCGTCGTGCCCTCGTCCCGGATGCTGCGGAAGAACTCGCGGACGCGGTCCTTCACCGCCAGGTCGAGCCCGATGGTCGGCTCGTCCAGGTAGACGACCTGCGGCCCGTGCACGAGCGCCGCCGCGAGGTCCGCGCGCATCCGCTGGCCCAGCGACAGCTTGCGGCCCATCACCGGCAGGATCTCGCCGAGCTCCAGGACCTCGTCGAACCGGGCCATCCGCTTGCGGTACGTGGCGTGGTCCACGCCGTAGATGTCGCGCAGCACGGCGAGCGACTCGGCCACGGGCAGGTCCCACCAGAGCTGCGTACGCTGCCCGAACAGCACACCGATGCGGTGCGCCACCGTCGTGCGGTCGCGCTGCGGGTGCAGACCGTCGATGCGTACGTCGCCGGCCGTGGGCACCAGGATGCCGCTGAGCAGCTTGACGGTCGTCGACTTGCCGGCGCCGTTGGGGCCGACGTACGCGACCGCCTCACCGGCCTCGATGGACAGATCGACGTGGTCGACGGCGACCTTGTCGGTGAAGCGGCGGGCGAACAGGTGCTTGACCGCTCCGCCGAGGCCGGGGCCTTTGTCCGGGCGGCGGAACACTTTGGTCAGACCTTGTGCCTCGACGATCGGCATGCGTGGCAACCCCCCGTGTAGATGCCTGCATCGACCGGGGACCACCGTACGGAACCGGTTACGCGACGCAATCCATTTCTTGTCGGCCGCGCGGCTTCTGTGATAGACCGGCGACGATGCGTGACATTTAACGTGATCGAAACGAGGAGGCCGCATGAGCCAGCCGATCAGCCGCCGATCCGTCCTGGTCGCCGGCGCGGGCGCCGCCGTCGGGCTCACCCTGCCGGGCGCGGCCGCCCAGGCGGGAGGACACGCGGGCACGAGGGTGCGGTTCACGCTCGATGCCGAGACCCTCGACGGCGGCGAGCAGGTCACCTCGCTCACCCTCGCCACGGGACGGCTCGGCCGGATCGATCCGGCGAGCCTCACGACCGGCACGTTCAGCGTGCACGCCAAGGCGACCAGCCCGATCCCGATAGCTCCCGGCGACCAGATCTTCAGCGAGTACGACCTGGACCGCCCGGTGACCGCCGTCCGGGTCGACCGCCACGGCGACATCGTGCTCGAGCTCGCGTACGCCGAGGGCCGGGTCGGCGGCGGCACCCTCGGCTACATCGCCGGCCGCGGGCGCAACGTCCAGCTCGATCTCGTCTACACGATCACCCAGCACGCGCCCGTCGTCGTCCGCGGGCACCGCCCGGTCACCTTCGAGTTCGTCCAGGGGCGGCTGTCCAACCCCGAGGTCGACGCGTTCAGCTACCACACCTCCCGCTCGGGGATGAAGTACCGCCTGTACTCGCCGCCGCGCCGCTCCGCCGGCCGCCGGGGCCACCCGCTCGTCGTCTGGCTGCACGGCGGCGGCGAGGGCGCCTCGTTGCCGGACGGCTACTACGACAACGAGACCACGCTGCGCGCCAACCGCGGCGCGCTCGGCTTCGCGACCCCCGAGGCCCAGCGGATCTTCTCCGGCGCGTACGTCGTGGCGCCGCAGAGCACCTCGTACTGGCTCGAGGACGGCGACCGCTTCGCCCCGCTCATCCGCGAGATCGTCGATGACCTGGCCCGCCGGTACGCCGTCGACCGCGACCGCATCTACGTCGCCGGGTGCAGCAACGGCGGCTACATGAGCCTGAAGATGACCACCGTCTACCCCGACCTGTTCGCGGCGTCCGTACCCGTCTGCGGGGTGGTCCAGTCACTGCAGCCGGGCGGCCCGACGATGATCACCGACGCGGAGCTGCGCGGCATCCGGACGCCGACCTGGCTGGTCGCCTCGCGCGACGACGACACCGTGCCACCCGAGGCGAACACCGTGCACGCGCACGACCTCATCCCCGGCTCGCTGCTGTCGCTCTACGACCACGTCGTCTGGAACGGCCACCAGTTCCCCGGTCACTGGTCGTGGATCTACGTCGCCCGCAACGACCCGAGCGTGCACGGCACCCACATCTGGCAGTGGATGGCCCGGCAGCGGGCCTGACCCGGCCCGGGACTCACGCGGCGAGGCGGCGGACGACCACGCGGTCACGGCCGGCGTTCTTGGCGGCGTACAGCATCCGGTCGGCGACCGCGAGCAGGGCCGGCACGGCGTCGTCGCCGAGGGTCGCGGTGGCCCCGACGCTGACGGTGACCGGCAGCTCGCCGGTCACCGGCCGCCAGCGGTGCGAGGCGACCGCCTGCCGCAGCATCTCGAGCCGGCTCTCGGCCTGCGCGGCGCAGACCCCCGGCAGCACCACCAGGAACTCCTCGCCGCCCATGCGGGCGACGAAGCCGGTCTCCGACACGGTCTGCTGCACGGAGCGCAGCTCCTGGGCCACGGCGACCAGCACCTCGTCGCCGGTGTCGTGGGACAACGTGTCGTTGATGCGTTTGAAGTGGTCGATGTCGACGAGCGCGATCGTCAGCGGCGACCGGGTCTCGGCGGCCAGGGCGACCGCGGCGGGCAGGTGGTCGTCCACGTAGCGCCGGTTGTGCAGCCCGGTGAGGGGGTCGCGCAGGGCCTGCTCGCGGTACCGCTGCGCGTCGTTGCGCGCCTGGGCGGTCTCGAACATCACCTGCCGGGTGGACGCGCGGGCCTCCTGCTGGGCCGAGCGGAGCTGCTCGCCGGCCGCGTGGAACCGCTTGTACTCGGCGAAGGCCCGCTCGAAGTCGCCGGCCGCGGCGTACAGCTCGGCCTGCTCGGCCATGACGGCCACCCGGACGCCGGTGAGCTCGCGTTCCTCGCACAGCGCACGGCTGCGGTCCAGGCTCTGCTGCGCCCGGCGCAGCGCGCCGAACCCGCGCTGGATCCGGGCCAGGGTGAGGATGGCCTCCGCGAGGTCGTGCGACTCGTACCAGAGCGGCGTCTCCGCCAGGGAGAGCAGCGTCTGCTCGGCCGCCGCGTACCGGCCGAGCGCGATCTCGATGTTCGCGATCGTGTCGCGCTCGACGATGAGGAAACCGCGACCCAGGCTTGCGGCCACGACCCGCATACGCTGGACCACGGTCGCCGCGGCGGCGAGCTCGCCCGCTTCGAACTCGGTGTACGCGCGGTTGTTCAGCACCTGCAGCCGCCGGTGCAGGTCGTCCATGGCGATCGCCAGCTGCTCCGCCTCGCGGTAGCGTTCCCGCGCCGCGTCGATGGAGCCCACGTCGCCGAGGGCGTTCGCGAGCCGGAGCAGGTAGATCACCCGCAGGCCCGGCGCGGCGTCCTCCTCGAGCAGCTCGGCGGCGCTGATCGCG
Source organism: Actinoplanes sp. NPDC049316 (assembly GCF_040677315.1). NCBI lineage: Bacteria > Bacillati > Actinomycetota > Actinomycetes > Micromonosporales > Micromonosporaceae > Actinoplanes > Actinoplanes sp. NPDC049316. Next base: position 204,992 of record NZ_JBFAQM010000004.1, read on the forward strand.
TGTTCGAGGCTCGCGGCGTGGTCGCCGAGGTAGTTGTACGTCAGCGCCAGATGGAAGTGACTGCGGGCCAGCAGCGGGCGCGAGCCCAGCTCCTGCGCCCGCCGCCCGACCTCGAGAAACACCTGGGCGGCGCTGCCCCGGTCCCCGTCGCGCTGCTTCATGTCGGCCCGGATCAGCCGGGCCCGCAGCTGCAGGACCGTCTCGCCGGCCGCCCGCGCCTCCCGCTCGACAGCCGTGGCCGACGCCAGGTTCGCCTCGATGTCATGACCCTGGTACTGCTCCAGGTCATCCACCAGTCGGGCGAGCCCAGCCGTCTGCACCGCGTCTCCTCGAGTCAGAGTGCTCAGGACAACCAGCCCTTGTCACCGGCCGACAGCCAGCCGGCCAGGGACCAGGAGGCTCCGCTCCACATCGGCGCGGCGCCGTCGCTGTTGGACCACGTCTTGCCGTTCCAGCTCTGGGCCGCCCACGCGATGTCGGACCACGTCTTGCCCGACCACGTCTTGCCCGACCACGTCTTGCCGGACCAGTTGGCCTGCCCGTCCGAGGGCGTCGTCCAGCCGGTGCCCGTCCACGGCCGGCCCATCCAGTCCCCGCCCCTCCAGGACGTGTGGGCGGCGCTGGCCCGGGCCCACACCGACGAGCTCAGCGGGCCGAAGATGTCCCGCTCCCCGGTCAGCGGGACGCCGTCGCCCATGGTCACCAGCGACGTGCCGCGGTCCCGCTGGATGCTGCCGGTGCCGGTGACGGGGGTACCGCCCTGGCCGCAGCGGGTCAGCCGGGACTGGAGCGCCCGCTCCAGGTTGACCTGCGGGGCGTACGAGCCGGCGACCCGCGTGCCGGAGCCGCGCAAATGGCACATGACCTGCGTCGGTGACAGGTGCGGGTACTTCTGCAGCAGCACCGCCGCGGCGCCGCTGACCACCGCCGCGGCCTGCGAGGTGCCGCTGCCGGTGAAGAACCGGTCCCCCACCCGGGCCGACGGGTAGTTGACGTCGGCGTAGCTGCCCGGGTCACGCAGCGAGACGATCGAGCGGCCCGGCGCCATCACATCCGGGGCGCGGCCCCACGTGCCGGTGCTGCTGAACGACGCGATCCGGTCGTCTGCCGGGTTGGTGGTGCCCTGCGGGTCCGTCGCCCCCACCGTGATGATGTACGGGTTGGAGCCGGGCAGCAGGATGTTGCCCCCGGTGTTCCCCGCGGCCACGACCACGCTGATGCCGGCCCGGTACGCGTTCTCCACGGCCTCGCTGAGCGGGCTGGTCACCCAGCTCTGCGTGCTGTCCGTGCCGTACGACAGGTTGAGCACCTTGATCGGGTTGGCCGGGTCGTCGTTGCGGTGCGCCACGACCCAGTCGACGGCCGCCATCACCTGCGTGACGTCCACCGCGCCGTTCGCCGCGCCCACCTTGACGGAGAGCAGCTTGGCGTCGGGGGCCATGCCCCGGAAGCCACCGCCGCCGGCGTCGCGCCCCGCGATGATGCCGGCCAGGTGGGTGCCGTGGCCGTACGAGTCCCGGCGGGTCAGGCCCGGCACCTGCGACTCCAGCGACAGGTCCGGCCCGTTCGCCACGTTGCCGCTGGTCAGGCCGGGTACCGGCACGACGCCGGTGTCGATGAGCGCGATACCGACGCCCTTGCCGGTGTAGCCGGCGGCCGCCGCCACGTCGTCCCGGACGATCCGTCGCACGTCGGCCAGCCCCGCCGCCGTGGCGGTGTAGCTGTAGTCGGTGAACGACGCCCTCCGGGGCGCGGCCTGCGCGGCGCCGGCCTGCAGGAGAGCGGCTGCGGTGACGACGGCCACCCCGGCGGCCGCGAGCCGGCCTCTGCCTGTCATCTGCTGCTCCTTCGACGCCGTGACACTGTGGCCCCTTCACTCGGCAGGACCCGCTCGGTTATGAATCAGGTGCGGAAATGGTGGCCGGTCGGTGGCAGGCATCATCCGATCGGCCAGGCGCAAGGGGTTCCCCCGTTGCTGCCGGCCGGAGGTCCGAATCATGCTGATCGATGTCCATCCCCTGCGATCGACAGGACGGCAGATGCTCTCCAGACTGATGACCGGCGTCCTCGCGGTCACCGCGGGTCTCGCGGTGCCGGCGACCCCGGCCGCGGCGGCTCCCGACGCGACCCGCACGCCGGCCACCCCGGCGTACACGATCTCCCTCACCAGCGACGCCACCGGCGGCACCTGGACCGGGCACGAGAGCGTGTCGTTCAGCAATCCGTCCGCGACCCCGCTGACCGAGGTGTACCTGCGGTTGTGGGACAACTACCACGGCAGCTGCCCGTCGACGCCGATCACGGTCAGCAACGTCACCGGCGGCACGGCCGGGGCGCTGGAGGTGGGCTGCACCGCGCTCAAGATCACCCTGCCCGCGCCGCTGGCCCAGGGCGGCACCGGCACCATCGGCTTCGACCTGCGCATCGTCGTCCCGTCCGGGGTCGACCGGTTCGGCCACGACGGCAGCTACTACTTCATCGGCAACGCGCTGCCGGTGCTGGCCGTCCGCGACGCCGCGGGCTGGCACCTGGACCCGTACACCAACAACGGCGAGTCGTTCTACGCGCTGGCCGGCGACTACGACGTGACGCTCGACCACCCGTCGTCCGTGCTGGTGCCCGCGACGGGGACCTCCACCGACACCGCCGGGACGAGCGGGCGTACGGTCACCCGGGCCGTGGGCAAGAAGGTCCGCGAGTTCGCCTGGGCCGCCGGGCCGTTCAAGAAGATCAGCGGAACCACCGCGGGCGGCGTGGCCGTCAACGTGTACTCGGTCAGCTCGATCAGCTCCTCGAGCGCCAATTCGATGCTGAAGGTGGCCACCGGCTCCCTCGACGCGCACGCCGGCCGCTTCGGCGCCTACCCGTACGGCGAGGCCGACGTGGTGCTCGACAACGGCTTCTGGTTCGGCGGCATGGAGTACCCCGGCTTCGTGCTGGACCTGGTGAGCTCCACCGCGCTCGCCCACGAGCTGGCGCACCAGTGGTTCTACGGCATCGTCGGCGACGACGAGTACTCCACGCCGTGGCTCGACGAGGGGTTCACCGACTACGCGACCGACCTGTACTTCAACAAGACCGGTACGGGCTGCGGGATCACCTGGCAGTCGTCGGCGGAGAAGCTGACGAACTCGATGGCGTACTGGGATCAGCACTCCAGCCGCTACAGCACCGTCGTCTACGGGTACGGCAAGTGCACGCTGCACGACCTGCGCCGCAAGATCGGCGCGACCGCGATGGCGAACCTGCTCAAGTCGTACGCCGCCGCGCACTGGTACGGCATCTCCACCGTCGCCGACTTCAAGGCTGCCGCGCAGGCCGCCGCGGGTTCGACCGACCTGACCTCGTTCTGGGCCGCGCATCGCGTCGAGGGCTGAGCACCGGTCACGGCGGGGGTGCCGGCCGGCCCGGCGGGTGCCCCCACCGGCGGGCGTCGTCGTGCGAGGATGTGCCGCCACCCTCCGACGTTCCCCGACGAGAGCAGAGCTGATTCATGCGTAGAGCGCGTATCAAGGGGCCGGTGCTGCCGGTTCTGGCCGTGGTCGCCGTCGCCGTCACCGGTACGGCGTTCGCCGTCGGCACCGCGTCCGCCGAGACGACGACCACTTCGGACACCGCCCTGGTCGCGACGCTGGACCAGATCCTCGCCGACTCGCGGCTGGCCGGCTCCACCACCGGGCTGCAGGTACGCGACGCCACCAGCGGGTCGGTCATCTACTCGCACAACGCCGAGCAGCGGGTCATCCCGGCCTCCAACGAGAAGCTGATGACCTCGGCCGCGGCCCTGGAGGTCCTCGGGGCGGGCTACAAGTTCCACACGGTCGCGCGCTACTCGGGCACCAAGAGCGGCAAGACCGTCTCGGGCAGCCTCTACCTGCGCGGGCAGGGCGACCCGACCATGACGTACGCGCAGTTCGACGCGATGGCCGCCGCGGTGGCGCGGGCCGGCATCACCAAGTTCACCGGCTCGCTGGTCGCCGACGACACCTGGTTCGACCGCACCCCGCTGGGCCTGGACTGGTCGTGGCAGGACGAGACGTACGCCGACACCGCGCCGATCTCCGCGCTGACCGTCGCCGCGGACGCCAACTACAACGCGGGCGCCGTCGCCGTGCAGACCAAGCCGGGCAGCGCCGCCGGCAAGGCCGGCGTCGTCACGCTCACCCCGGCCAACACGGTCGTGAAGATCGTCAACAAGACGGTCACCGGCGCGAAGGGCACGGCGACCACCGTGTCCGCCACCCGCGGGCACGGCACCAGCACCATCACCGTGACCGGCTCGATCCCGCTGGCCGGCGCCGCGAAGGTGAACCTCGTGTCGGTGCAGGACCCGACGCAGGTGGCCATCGGCGTGTTCCGCGACGCGCTCAAGCGCCACGGGGTGACCGTCTCCGGCGCCACCACCACCGGCGCCACGCCCAGCACCGCGAAGACGATCACCGACCACGCGTCGATCCCGCTCAGCCAGCTGCTGCCGTACTTCCTGAAGCTGTCCAACAACGGCCACGCGGAGCTGCTCACCAAGGCGATGGGCCGGGCGAAGACGCCGGCCTCGGCCGGCAGCTGGAGCACCGGCCTGGCGGCGGCCACCGGCGCCCTCAAGGCGATCGGGGTCGACACCGGCAAGATCACCATGGGCGACGGCTCCGGACTGAGCCGCCGCGACTGGCTCACCACGGCCCAGATCGCCACCCTGCTGCAGGCCGCGCAGTCGCGCCCCTGGTTCGCCACCTGGTACGCCGCGCTGCCCATCGCCGGCGACCCCGCCCCGCTGATCGGCGGCACCCTGGCCAGCCGCATGCGCGGCACCCCGGCCGCCGGCAACCTGCACGGCAAGACCGGCACGCTCACCGGCGTCAACGCGCTCTCCGGGTACGTCAGCGACCGCAGCGGGCGCAGACTGGTGTTCTCGTCGATCTCGAACGCCGCGCAGTCGAACGTCAGCGACATCCTGGACACCGCCGCCGTGGCCATGGCGAGCTCCGGCGGCCCTCAGGCGGCGTCGCTGCGGACCCGGGAGCTGCCGACGGTCCAGCGCCACGTCGTCACCCGCAACGGCGAGGACGTCGAGTGCTCGTGGGTGCCGAACGCCTGCTAGCCGGACGACCGCGGACCGCCCGGGTGATCGTTCACCCGGGCGGCTCGCTGTCCGGGTCTCGTCGGAACCACCCGGCGTACGCCGTCTTCTCCGGGGGAAGGCAGACATCGATCTCAAGGCGGCGATCCACGGGGTCGCCGACCCACCACGCCACCCATGGGCGGCTCATCGCCAGCAACACCACGACAGGCACCGAAAGCTCACCACTGTCATGCGGTCGCACTCCACGGCGATCCGACAGATCCTCGCAGCCACGTCCCGTCACCGTTCTGCAGGACCAGCTCCAGGTGAAACCAGAAGACGCCTCCCGGACGTTTGATTTTGTGCAGACGTACGCCTGTGCCGCTCTGAACCGGGGTCACGGGAGCAGGCTAGGGGCGAACACGGCGTGCGTTCACCGACCCGCCGTGGTCACCGACAGGGTGCGTCGCCCCGCGACCGGGTTGCGGGCCCGCATCAGCCACAGCACGAAGCCCTTCGTCTCCGTACTCCGTGCCGGCCCCGTTCGGCGGCCAGGACGTGCCGGACCCTGAGGGATCAGGCCCCGGTCACCGGCTCGAAGCTGTCCAGCATCACGGTCAGTGTCGGCAGGCCCGGCGCCCACGCCGCCTTCGGCGCCCGCCATTCCAGGGCGTACGCGCGGCCGTCCGCGACCAGCAGCCGGCGCAGCGCACGCGTCGGGCCGGCGGCCGGGTCGCGGAACGTGTACTCCCACACGGCGGCCGGCGTGCCGGGCAGCGCCTCGATCCGGATGCGCCGGTACGCCGGGAGCCGTCCCTCGCCCTCCTCGGCGGTGAGCGCCGCGACGACGTCGTTCGGGGGCGCGGCCGGCCTGCTGATCCGAAGCGTGGGCCGGCCCGCCGGCGCGGTGAACACCAGCACGCCGGCAGGGTCGTGGTGGTGGCGCCATCCGCGCGGCACGGCGAGGCGGAAGCCGGCGGGGTCGGTCCACCAGCGGAAGTCGCGGGGCAACGCATGGTTCGTGCGGGCGCTCGCGGACGCCACCACCGAGGGCCGCGGGGCCGCTCCGTGGTCGTCGTCTCCGGTGGTCGCCGCTGCCGCGCCCGCCGCCGCGATGACGGCCACCGCGGCGACCGCCGCCCAGCGATGCCGCTGCGGTGCGGGCAGCACCGCCGCGGCGGCCGGGCGCGCCTCGGGTGCCGGCGGCGGTCCCACCACCGCCTGGAGACGTTCCTCCACTTCGGAGAGTCGTGGCCGGGCCGCGGGGTCCCGCTGCAGCAGATCGTCCAGTACGGCGGTGAGGGGTCCCGCGCGCCGCGGCCGGTCCGGGGTGTCACCGGCGGCCGGCGGGCGTCCCTCGACGGCGTGGAAGAGCGTCGCGCCGAGCGACCAGAGATCGGCCGCCGGGGTGGGATCGCCGCCGAGCGCACGCTCCGGCGCCCGGCACAGCGGCGGGCCGGCGGGGTCTCCCGTGACCGGCTCGGCGGCGTCGTCCGGCAGCGGCGGGCCGAAGTCGGAGAGCACGATGCGGCCGTTGTCGCCGATGAGGACGGTCTCGGGCCCGACGTCGAGGTGGGGGGCGCCGGTGCGGCTCGTCGCCGTCAGCGCGTGCAGCACGGCCAGGCCGACGGTCGCGGCCCGCGCCGGCGACAGCGGGCCCGACTCCCCGATGACCTGCAGCAGCGTGCGCGCGGGGACGTACTCCAGCACGATCCACGGTTCGCCGTCGCCGTCGCCGGGCAGGACGTCGAGGACGCCCACCAGGTTCGGGTCGCCGACCCGGGCGAGGGCACGGGCCTCGCGCATCGTCAGCCCCCACCGCCTGATCGCGACCTGCCGGTGCAGCATCTCGTCAGCGGCCAGCCACACCCGGCCGGCTCCCCCCTCGGCGAGGGGTCGTAGCAGCCGGTACCGCCCGGCCACCGGTTGTCCGTACGCCATGCCGTCACCTCGGAGTAGCGGGCAGCAGCACTCCTGACCGTACTCGCCGCCGTACGCGGATTTCATCTCGTGTTGCGCGGATTTCGGGCTATGCCGGATGGCCCGCTCGGGGGACTCGACCGATCTCGATGCGGGCGTATGGTCGGCGGCGACGTCACCGTCCGATGAGGCGATGAGGCGATGAGGCGTATGCGGGCACGCGACGTGGGTAGCCGCCGGCACCTGTTCCTCCTGCTCTGCGCGGGGATGGCGGTGCTGCTGTCCGCCGGGCCGGCGATCTCGACAACAGCCGCGGCCGGGCCGGCCGCTCACGGGACGGCGGCCGGGCCGGCCGCTCACCGGACGGCGGCCGCCGGGTCGGCGCGTGCCTCGTCCGCGGATCTGGCGGTACGCCTGCAGGCGCTGCTCGGCCGGCACTCGGTGCTGGCCGCCGACCTGATGCGCAGCCGGATCCGGGGCGACGACAGCTTCGCCCAGGCCGCGAACGCCGCGCTGGGCGGCAACACCGACGCGATGACCACGCTCGTGGGGCAGCTGTTCGGCGCCGCCACGGCCGAGAAGTTCCGTCCCATGTGGTCGGAGCACATCGTGGCGCTGGTCGCGTACGCGGGTGCCGTGGCCGACAAGGACGACGGCGCGAAGGTCCACGCCCGCGAGGAACTGGTCGAGTACGAGGAGGATCTCGCCCGCTTCTTCGCCGGGGCGTCGCACGGCCGGCTGTCCCCGAAGGCGGCGCGCGCCGCGGTCGTCATGCACGTCGGCCACCTGACGGAGCAGGCGGACGCGTACGCGGCCGGCGACTACGCCACCGCGGACCGGCTCTACCGGGAGGGCTACCGGCACACGTACGACCTGGGCCTGACGCTCGCCGACGCGCTGCTGCCGGCGGCGGACCGGGCCACCCTGCGCAAGCCCGTGTGGCGGCTGCGGTCCCGGCTGGGCGAGATCCTGGCCGAGCACGCCGTGCTGCTGGAGGACGTGAACCGGGCGGCGGTCACGAACACCGCCGACTTCGACGCGTCCGCAGACATGATCAACGACAACACGCGGGACCTGGCGGCCGCGGTGGACACCCTGTTCGGCGCGGCGACCGCGCGGCGGTTCCAGTCGCTGTGGGGGTCGCACGTGGAGCTGCTGGTCGCGTACGCGGGAGCCACCGCCGCCGGGAAACCGGACCGCAGGCACGAGACGCGGGCCGAGCTCGGCACGTTCGAGAAGGACATGGCTGCCGTCCTCGCCCCCGCGACCGGCGGCCGGATGTCGGCGGCCGACCTGTCCTCGGCGCTGCAGGACCACGACCGGATGCTGCTGGAGCACGCCGACGCCTACGCCGCCCGGGACTACCGCGGCGCCCAGGACATCGCGGGGCGCACGTACGAGCACATGTTCGCCCTCGCCCGCCGGCTGGCGGACGGATTCGGCGCCACCGTCGCCGCGCGGCTGCCGCAGGGCGGGGCGCAGACCGGGTACGGCGGGCTCGCCGGCGTCGCGGGGACCCGATGACATGCCCGCGTACGCCCGGACCGCGACCCTGGCCGGCCTGACGTCGGCGGTGCTGGCAGTGCTGGGCGGCGCGCAGCCGTACGCCCACCGGCCCGGCGGGACAGCGCCCGGCGCGACCGGGGGCCCGGCACCCGTGGCGGCGGACGGATTCCGGTCGGTGCGCACCTATCCCGTCGTGGCCCCGCCGGTGCGGCTGCGGATCCGCGCGCTGCGCGTCGACAGCCCCCTGCAACGGCTCGGCCTGCGCCCCGACGGGACCGTCGAGGTGCCGGCGCGTCCCGATGTGGCCGGCTGGTACGAGCGCGGCCCACGCCCCGGGCAGCCCGGCCCCGCGGTGGTTCTCGGTCACGTCGACTCCCGTACCGGCCCGGGGGTCTTCGCGCGGCTGCGCACCGTACGGCCCGGCACGCTGATCGGCGTCGACCGCGCCGACGGCAGCAAGGTGACGTTCCGGGTCACCCGGGTGGCGCAGACCTCGAAGACCGCGTTCCCCACCGACCTCGTGTACGCGCCCACCCTGGACGCCACGCTCCGTCTCGTCACCTGCGGCGGAAGCTTCGACCGCGATCGAGGAAGCTACCGGGACAATGTCATCGTGTTCGCCGACGAGGCGTGAGCATCTCCGGCGGCCGGCCCGGATGCTGCTGTCCGCCCTGCTCGCGGTGGCGGCGGCGGGGACCGGTTCGCCGGCCGCGGCGGCCGTTCCGGCCAGGCTGCCGATCGCCGCCGTCCTGGTCCGGGGTGAACGGACGGCTGTGGTCGTCGACCTGAGCGCCGGCACCCGGAGCGGGCACCGCAGCGTCACGGTCACCCGGGACGGTGTGCCGCAGTGGGCCCACCTGGCGCCCGTGATGTCGGACGGGCTCGCTGTCGCACTGGTCCTCGACACGTCGGTCACCGGCGCCGCGACGCTGCCCGCGTGGCGCAGTGCCGGCGCGCGGTTCATCCTGGAGGCCCCCGCCGCCACCCGGGCGGTCGTGATCGACAGCTCGGCGCCCGCCGCGGTGATCGCCGGGCCGGCGGGCGGACCGGCCGGCACGGTCCGCGCGCTCTCCTCGGTGCCCGCCCGCGGCGTCCGGGACACCGCCGCGGCCATGACGCTGGCACTGCGGCAGTTCCCCGCGGCGGCGCCGGGGCGGCGGCTGGTCGTCCTCTACACGACCGGGCTGGACGCGGGCGGCCAGGACGCCGGCGCCCTGGCCGCGGGGTTCCGGCAGAGCGGGACGATCCTCGTCGTGGTGGGACCCGCTGTCGCCGGTTCGTACTGGGCGGCCGTCGCGGCGGCAACCGGCGGCTTCTTCGCACCCGCGCGCGAGAGCGACGTCGGTCCCGCCCTCGACCAGGTGTCGACCGTGCTCGCGAGCCGCTACCTGGTCGAGTTCCCGACCCCGCCGACGCTGCCGGCGCAGGTGTCCGTCCGGGTCGACACCGCCGACCTCACCCTGACGGGCGACACCGTCGTGGCTGCCGCGCCGGCCCCGTCCGCGACGACGACGCACTCCCGGACCCGGACGGCGGTGATCGGGGGCGCGGCCGCCGCGGGCCTCACGGCGCTGACGGCCGCCGCGGTGATGGTGGTGCTGCGCCGTCGCCGGCGCCGGGCGTTCGCATCGTCTGTCGCGCGGCAGGCGCCGACCGTGGCGCGCGGACGCGCCACCGTGCAGCCGCCGGCCGTGGGCCGGGCGCGGGCCGAGGACAACTGACGCTCCCCGGTCAGCGGTCCTCGGCGCAGGCGGCGGCGCGGTCCAGCAGGAGGGCCCGCTCCCGCCCGTTGCGGGTCAGCGCGGCCGCCCGCTCGAACTCCGTCCGGGCCTCGGCGGGCCGGCCCAGCTTGACCAGGAAGTCGCCGCGCACGCTGGGCAGCAGGTGGTAGTTCCGCAGCGCCGGCACGGCCACCAGCCGGTCCAGCAGCGCCAGCCCGGCCGCCGGCCCGTACGCCATGGCCAGCGCCACCGCGCGGTTCAGCTCGACCACCGGGGACGGCGTCGCCCGGGCCAGGCGCTCGTACAGGCCGGCGATGCGTTCCCAGTCGGTGTCGGCGAAGCGGCGGGCCCGGGCGTGGCACGCCGCGATGGCCGCCTGCAGCTCGTACGGGCCGGGCCTGCCGTCACTGAGGCCCTCGGCCCGCTCCAGCGCGGCCAGGCCACGGCGGATCAGCAGCTGGTCCCAGCGGGCCCGGTTCTGGTCCGCCAGCAGGATCGGCTCGCCGCCCGGACCGATCCGGGCGGCCGACCGGGACGCCTGGATCTCCATCAGCGCGACCAGGCCGTGCACCTCGGGCTCACGCGGGGTCAGCCGGGCCAGGACCCGGCCCAGCCGCAGGGCGTCCTCGCACAGCGCCGGCCGCATCCAGTCGCCGCCGGCGGTGGCCGAGTAGCCCTCGTTGAAGATGAGGTAGACGACCTCGAGCACCGAGGAGAGCCGGGCCGCCAGCTCGTCCCCCTGCGGCACCTCGAACGGCACCCGCGCCTTGGCCAGGGTCTTCTTGGCCCGCACGATCCGTTGCGCCACGGTCGGTTCCGGCACGAGGAAGGCCCGGGCGATCTCGTCGGTCGTCAGCCCGCCGAGCAGCCGCAGGGTCAGTGCCGCGCGGGCCTCGGCGGACAGCACCGGGTGGCAGGCCACGAACACCAGCCGCAGCAGGTCGTCGCCGATGCCGTCGTCCTCGGCGACCAGCGCGCCGATGTCCGGGGTGGCCTGCTCGAGGTCCCGGCCGACCTCCTCGAGCTTGCGCCGGAGGGTCTCGTCGCGCCGGATCCGGTCGATGGCCCGGCGCTTGGCGGTGGTCGTCAGCCACGCACCCGGATTGCGCGGCACGCCCTCGGCCGGCCACTGCTCCAGCGCTGCGACAAGCGCGTCCTGCGCCAGCTCCTCGGCCACGCCGACGTCGCGAACGAGCCGGGCGAGCCCGGCGATGAGCCGCGGCGCCTCGATCCGCCAGACGGCCTCGATCGCGCGGTGGGTGTCAGTGGCCACGGCCCCCGTCTACCCCACCGCCCGATCGCGCGCAACGACCTCAGCCGTTACCGGCGGCCCGGGCGCGCCGTTCCGCCACGGCTTCCTGCTGCTCGGCGGTGAAGCTGTCGCCGAAGTCCGCGGCCTCCAGGACCCGCCGGATCTCGAGGTTGGCCGGCCCTCCGTCGCCCGGACGCTGGATCGGGCAGCGCTTGAACCACTCGACGCACTCCTCGAGCGACTTCATCTCGACCAGCCAGAAGCCGCCGATGAGCTCCTTCGTCTCGGTGAACGGCCCGTCGACCACGGTCTTGTTCTCGCCGTCGAAATAGATCCTGGCCCCCTCGGCGCTGGAGTGCAGGCCCTCGGCGGCCAGCAGCACCCCCGCGTCGACGAGCTCCTCGATGAACGCGCCCATCGTGCCGATGTCCTCGGTGGCCGGCAGCACGCCGGCCTCGCTCTCCGGGGTGGCCTTGGTGATCACCATGAACCGCATCGCTGTCTCCTCCTGTCGGGACGCCTTGACACCTACGCGTCGAACGGCGCCGGGGCCACTCGACACACGGCCGGAGGTTCTCACCGCGATCTTGTCCCCGGCGGGCCACGCTCTCCGCTCGCCATGATCGTTGAACCCGGCGGAAACCCCGGATCAACGCTCAGGAGTCAGTTCAGAGATGTTCTCGCGCCGCCTTCTCCAGCTCGCCGCCGCCGGTGCGACCGTCGCCGCCGGCCTCGGACCCGCCGCCCCGGCCACCGCGTCGGTGCGCTACGACCCCGAGGCCAAGTCCGGTTTCGCCGGCGCCGCGGATGTCCGGAAGGCGTTCGGCTGGAGCGACGCGGTGCTGGCGGCGCGCGCCGGCCGGCTCGTCTTCGACCACGGCTTCTGGACCGAGGACGCGTACTCGGTCTCGTGCGGCAAGGGCTTCTTCCCCGTACGCCACCAGCGCGAGTTCGGCCGGCTCGAGCTGGCCGACGCGGTGGTCCGCGAATCGCGCCGCGGCGCGCCTTCCGGGTACGACCGTGGCTCGCGGCTGGTCGGCTTCCGGATCACCGGCCCGTACGCGGGCGTCTCGGGCACGTCCGTCCCGCCGTCGGTCGGTCAGCCGTGCCCGCAGCCCCGCGGCGCGCGGATCACCCGGGCGAAACTGGTCTCCTCGACGACCGGCTGGTCGCTCACCGTCAGCTTCGGCACGGCGACCAAGGTGCTCCGTACCGGGCGGTGACCTCGGCGACGGGCGATGCCGGAGCGCCGGCCGTCCGCCGCGACCGTCACGGAACGTAGGGAACACTGCACCATTTGCGCATCTCAACAACTTCCTGACATTCGCCGGGTTTGATCGCCCGCATGGCATTGACGGAAGTGCGCGCAGTGTCTGATCGACCGGCCTCCCCCGCGGCCACCGAGCCGCCCCCGCGGCGGCACCGCAAGCGCCGGGCACCGGACTGGTACCTGCGGGTCCCGCGATGGCTGCGGAGGTCCGTGGCGGCCCTCGCCGTGGTGGTCCTCATGCTCACCGGAGTCGCCTCCGGGTACGTCGCGAGCGTCGACCTGCCCCCGGACCCGGTGCCCCCGCAGGCCTCGGTGCTCTACTTCCGCGACGGTCACACCGTGCTCGCCCGGATCGGGCTGGCCGACCGGACGGACGTCAGCCTGGACCGGGTCCCCGTGCACGTGCGGCGCGCGTTCCTGGCCGCCGAGGACCGGGACTTCTACGACCACTTCGGCATCTCGGTGACCGGCCTGCTGCGCGCGCTGTGGACGAACCTCGTGCACGACAGCGGCCAGGGCGCCTCCACCATCACCCAGCAGTACGTGCGCAACGCGTACCTGACGCAGGAGCGCACGGTCAGCCGCAAGACCCGGGAGGCCGCCCTCGCGCTGAAGGTCGAGCACCGGTGGAGCAAGGACGAGATCCTCGAGCGCTACCTCAACACCATCTACTTCGGGCGGGGCGCGTACGGCATCGAGGCCGCGGCGCGGGCCTACTTCGGCGCGTCGGTCGACCGGCTGAGCGTGGCCCAGGGCGCCGTGCTCGCCGCCATGGTCAAGGACCCGACCCGCGGCGACCCGGCCGTGGACCGGACGTGGGCCCAGCAGCGGTGGCGCTGGGTGCTGCGGTCCATGGCCGCGCAGGGCTGGCTCGACGCGGGCGCGGCCGAGAACACGCCGTACCCGGCCGTGGCCAAGGAGTCCGTCACGACGAGCACCATCAGCGGGCCGGCCGGGCTGGTCGCGGACCGGGTGGAGGACGAGCTCACCCGGGCGGGCATCAGCCGGCAGCAGATCCGTACGGGTGGACTGCGGATCACCACCACGCTCGACGCCACCGCGCAGGCCGCCGCCACCGACACCGTCGGCAAGGCCCTGAAGGGGCAGCCGAAGGAGTTGCGCGCCGCGCTGGTGGCCGTCGACCCGGCCGACGGCGGGGTCCGCGCCTACTACGGCGGCGACCGTGGCCGCGGCTACTTCGACGACGCGATGGCCGCCCGGCCGCCCGCCTCCACGTTCAAGCCGATCGTGCTCGCCGCCGCCGAGGAACGCGGCATCGGGTTCCGGTCGTTGTACAACGGCAGCTCGCCGCGTCTCTTCGACAGCCGCAACGGCGCGCCCTTGTACAACCAGGAGAACCTGCAGTGCCCCATCTGCCCGCTGGACACCGCGATGGTGCACTCGCTCAACACGCCGTTCTATGCCGTCGCGGAACAGATCGGTCCCGACGCCGTCAGCCGGCTGGCCCGCCGGCTCGGCGTCCCCGAGAAGTACGGCGACCAGCAGACGCTCGTCGACCTCAAGGGCGAGCCGTCTCCCGGCCGTACCCGACCGGACATCGCCCTGGGCCGCTATCCCGTGGCCCCGGCCGACATGGCGACGGTGTACGCGACCCTGGCCGGCGGTGGGCGGCGCGCGGAACGGCACTTCGTGCAGTCGGTGGCCACGGCCGACGGCGCCGGCCTGCACCGGCACGCCGGCAAGACCAAGCAAGTGCTCTCCGACGACGTGGCCGCGGACGTGGGAGCCGTGCTCGCGGAGGTCGTGCAGCACGACGGCCCCATCCCGAACCTGCCGGCCGCCGCGAAGACCGGTTCGCAGCAGTGGGCCGACACCACCGACTCGTCGGACGCCTGGACCGCCGGGTGGACGCCGGCCCTCGCCGCGGTGGCGTGGGTGGGGCGCGACAAGCCCGGACCCATCCGGCTGAAGAACGGCAAGGCCATCAACGGCGACGGCATGCCGTACGAGGTCTGGCGGGCCTTCCTCGCGGGCGCCCTGCGCGACCAGCCGCCCCGGCAGCTGGCGGATGCGACCCTGGTGGGCGAGCCCGTCAGGATGGACCTGAAGACCGTTCCGCCGGACGCCAAGGCGTTCCCCGGCCTCGTCTACCCCGGGCCGCAGAGGGGCGATCAGGTGGACAGGTCGAAGGCGACCGGTTCCTGGCCGGAGCGGGTGGACCGGCTGACGAAGGTGCTCGACACGTACGCCGACACCGTGCCGGAGTTCACCGTCTCCGTGGTCGACCGCAAGACCGGTGACCGGTACGACTACCACGGCGACACCCGGCTCGAGGCGGCCAGCGTGATCAAGGTCGAGCTGCTGGCCGCTCTGCTGCTCAAGGCGCAGGACGAGAACCGTGGCCTCACCGGCGCTGAGAAGTCCCGGGTGGCGAAGATGATCAAAGCCAGCGACAACGACTCGGCCAAGAAGGTGTACGCGGCGATCGGCGGCCCCTCCGGGCTGCGCGACGCCTGCGAACGGCTCGGCCTGCGCGACACCGAACCCGCGTCGGCATTCGGCCTCACCCGGACCACGGCGAACGACCAGACCCGGATGCTGGCGGCCCTCGCGGACGCGAGCAGCCCGCTGAGCGAGAAGTCCAGGAAGGCGATCCTCGACCTCATGTCGTCGGTGAACGCCGACCAGAACTGGGGAGTGAGCGCCGCGTCGCTGGCCGGTGAGCGGGTGGCGGTGAAGAACGGGTGGCTGGCCCGGTCCTCCGAGGACAACCGCTGGATCATCAACAGCACCGGCCGGATCACCGGCGACAAGACCGATGTGTCGGTGTCCGTGCTGTCGCACGGCCACACGGGTCAGAAGACCGGCATCGCCGTCGTCGAGCACGTCGCCGCGCTCGCCCGCAGCTACCTCGGGTGGTAGTGAGCCCGGCGCCGGGCGGTCCGGTGGCCGACAAACCGCTGGCCACGGCCGGTGCGCCGCGCACACTTGTTCCCATCCGGCGACGCGCCGGCGGTGCCGGGTTCCGGCCGGCGGAGTGCCGGCGGTGCCGGGTTCCGGCCGGCGGAGTGCCGGCGGTGCCGGGTTCCGGCCGGCGGAGTGCCGGCCGGGGTCGAACGGAGGCCGGATGGCGGTGGAGTTCCGGCTGCTGGGCGAGGTGGAAGCGGTCGTGGACGGCCGCCGCCTCGACCTTGGCCACGACCGGCAGCGGTGCGTGCTGGCCGCGCTGCTCGCCGACGCCGGCCGTGCGGTGCCCGCCGACCGGGTCCTCGACCGGGTGTGGGGCGAGCGGCTGCCGCAGCGCGCGCCCGGGGTGCTGCGCAGCTACCTGTCGCGACTGCGCCGGGCGCTGTCCACGGCCGACGGTGTCGAGATCGTGCGCCGGCCCGGCGGGTACGCGTGCACCGCCGACCCGATGACCGTGGACGTGCACCGATTCGGCGCTCTGCTCGCGCAGGCCCGGGCCGCCGCGGACGACCACAGCGCGGTGGCGCTGTTCGAGGAGGCGCTCGGCCTGTGGCGCGGCGAGCCGTTCGGCGTCCTGGACACCCCGTGGCTGGCCGCCGTCCGGGAGGGACTGCTGAATCAACGGCGGTCGGCCGTTCTGGACCGCAACGACGCCGCGCTGCGCGCCGGGCGGCACGGTGACCTGCTCCCCGACCTCGTGGCCTGCGCCGGCGCTCACCCGCTGGACGAACGCCTCTGCGCCCAGGTGATGCTGGCCCAGTACCGCTGCGGCCGCCAGGCCGAGGCGCTCGCGACCTATCAGCGGATGCGCCGGCTGCTGGCCGACACGCTCGGCGCCGACCCGGGCCCGCCGCTGCAGCAGCTTCACCGCCGCATCCTCGCCGGCGACGCGACCCTGGAGGTGACGGCCGCCGCCCGGCCGTCGCCCGGCCCGGTGCCGCGCCAGCTGCCGGCGCCGCCGTGGCGGTTCACCGGCCGGTCGGCGGCGCTCGCCGAGCTCGACGCGACCCTGGACGGCCCCACCGGCGGGACGGCGCCGGTCGTCATCTCCGCGATCGGGGGCGCCGGCGGGGTCGGCAAGACGTGGCTGGCGCTGCGGTGGGCGCACGACAACGCGGCCCGCTTCCCCGACGGGCAGCTCTACGTCAACCTGCGCGGCTTCGATCCCACCGGCGAGCCGGTGGCGCCGGACACTGCCGTACGCGGCTTCCTCGAGGGTCTCGGCGTGGACACCTCCGCCATGCCGGCCGCCCCGGAGGCCCGGGCGGGGCTCTATCGCAGCCTGATCGCCGGCAAGCGCCTGCTGATCGTCCTCGACAACGCGCGGGACGCCGCCCAGGTCGTACCGCTGCTGCCCGGGTCGGGGTCGTGCACGGTGCTGATCACGAGCCGGTCGCGGCTGCTCGGGCTGCTCAGCGCGTACGGCGCCCGTCCGCTCACGCTCGACGTCCTGACCGGCGCGGAGGCCCGGCAGCTGCTCGCCGGCCAGGTCGGCGAGGACCGTACGGCGGCGGAGCCCGCGGCGGTGACCGCGCTGCTGCGGTGGTGCGCGGGCCTGCCCCTGGCGCTGAGCATCGTGGCGGCCCGCGCCGCCTCGGACCCGGGGCTACCGCTGGCGTCGCTGGCCGCGGAGCTGCACGAGGCGGCCACCCGCCTGGACGCGCTGGACGGCGGCGAGGTGACGGTCAACCTGAGAGCCGTCCTCTCGGCCTCCCGCGAGGCGCTGACACCCGCCGCGGCGCGCATGTTCGCCCTGATGGGTCTGTGCCCGGGGCCGGACCTCACCCTGCCCGCAGCCGCGAGCCTGGCCGGACTACCTCCGGCGCGGGCGAGCGCGCTGCTGCGCGAGCTGACCGCCGGCCACCTGGTGCAGATCCCCGCGCCGGGCCGCTACCGGATGCACGATCTGGTCCGGCTGTTCGCGGCCGAGCAGGTCGCCGGCGCGGACGCCGGCCGGCGGGACGCCGTACGCCGGATCCTCGACCACTACCTGCACACCGCCACGGCCGCCGACCGGCTGCTCGCCCCGCACCGGGACCCGGTCCTGCC
Source organism: Actinoplanes sp. NPDC049316 (assembly GCF_040677315.1). NCBI lineage: Bacteria > Bacillati > Actinomycetota > Actinomycetes > Micromonosporales > Micromonosporaceae > Actinoplanes > Actinoplanes sp. NPDC049316. The sequence continues at coordinate 222,697 of NZ_JBFAQM010000004.1, forward strand.
GGCACGTCCCGCCCCCGGCGTCACTCCGGAGCGGTTCGACGACCACACCGCGGCGCTCACGTGGTTCACCGCGGAACACGCCGGGCTGCTCGCCGCGCTGACCTGTGCCGCGGACACCGGCAGCGACACCCACGTGTGGCAGCTGGCGTGGGCGCTCACCACGTACCTCGACCGGCACGGGCACGGGCAGGACCGGCTCGCCGTCCACGCGGCGGGCCTGGCGGCGACCCGGCGGCTCGGGGACCCGGGGCTGCAGGCCCACGCGCACCGCGAGGTGGCCCTCGCGTACGTGTGGCTCGGGCGCTCCGACGAGGCGCGTGCCCACCTCGGACAGGCGCTCGACCTGTTCACCCGGCTCGGCGACCTCCTCGGCCAGGCGCACACCCACCGCAGCCTCGCCCGGGTCCACGCCCGGCAGGGCCGGCACGCCGTGGCGCTGCCGTACGACCGGCAGTCCCTGGCGCTGTATCTTGCCGCGGGGCACCGGCCGGGCCAGGCCGCGGCCCTCAACGCCATCGGCTGGCACCACGCCCACCTGGGCGATCCCGAGCGGGCCATCGCCTGCTGCGCGCAGTCCCTCGCCCTGCACGAGCAGCTGCGGAGCCGGCACGGCATCGCCCTGACCCTCGACAGTCTCGGCTACGCCCACCACCAGCTCGGCCGGCACGGTGCGGCCGCCGTCCACTTCGGGCGCGCCATCGAGCTGTTCGCCGATCTGGGCGACCGCTACCGCCAGGGCGCCACGTACGCCCGGCTCGGCGACACCCTCGACGCCGCCGGTGACCGCGCCGCGGCCGGCCGGGCGTGGCGCGACGGCCTGGCCCTGCTCACCGAGCTGGGCCACCCGGAGGCCGCCGCCGTGCAGAGCAAGCTGCACGGCGGCGAGCCCCCGGCCCGGTCCGCCGCCTGACCTGTCAGACGACCGAGTAGTTCAGCGTGTAGAACGCCTTCGCCGCGGCCTTGAACTCCAGCGTGTTGTTCTGCACGGGGCTCGCGCCGACGGTGTGCAGGCCGAGGTTGTCGTCGGCGCTGTTGGCGTCGATCTCGACCAGCTGCACGTTGACGCTGCCGGTGAAGGTCCGGCTGATCCCGCCGAGCTGGACGGTCTCGTTCTTGTGGACGCCGAACGGGCCGGCGACCTTCACACCGTTGATCCGCACCTCGATCTCGTCCTCGGAGATGGAGTCCTGCAGCTTGGCGCAGTGAAAGGAGTTGAGCTTGATCGTGGACATCGGTTCTCCCCCCTGGGTTCGCGGCTGGTTGCCGCACACCCACGAGCCTCGGGGCCGCGCGTTGCACGAACGTTGAGCCCGCGTTGAACCGGCCGGTGCGCCCGTACTCTTCCCCGGTGGAGCTGCGCGAGACCTTCGACGAGGACGCCGGACGGTACGACCGGATCCGGCCCGGCTATCCGGCGCGGATGTTCGACGATCTGGCCGCCGCGGTGCCCCGCCGCGCGCGGATGCTGGAGATCGGTTGCGGCACCGGGCAGGCCACGGTGCCGCTGGCCGAGCGGGGATACGACATCGTGGCCGTCGAGCTCGGCGCGCGCATGGCGGCCGTGGCGCGGCGCAATCTCGCGGGCTTCGCTTCGGTACGGGTGGTGACGGCCGCGTTCGAGGACTGGCCCCTGCCTGCTGAGCCGTTCGACGTGGTGTTCTGCGCGACGGCCTTCCACTGGATCGACCCCGCAGTACGGGTGACGAAGTCCGCGGACGCCTTGCGCCCCGGCGGTCTGCTGGCCACCGTGGCCACCCACCACATCGCCGGTGGCAGCTGGACAGAGGCGTTCCACGCCGAGACCCAGCGACTGTACGAGCGCTTCGATCCGGCGACGCCGCCGGGCCTGCGGATGCGGTCCGCCGGAGAAATTCCGCACGACGACACGGAGCTGGCCTCGTCCGGGCGGTTCGGGCCCGCGACGTTCCACCGGTACGAGTGGGAGGCGCCCTACTCGACGGCGCAGTATCTGGACCTGCTGCTGACCTACTCCGGGCACCGTGCTCTGCCAAAGCCGCAGCGCAACGGGCTGCTGTCCGCCATCGCCGGACTCATCGACGAGAAGCACGGGGGCCGGATCGTGAAGCGGTACCTGACCGAGCTGCGGGTTGCCCGACGGACCGGGTGAACCGGGGAGTTCACCCGGTCCGTCGGCGGGCCGCGGTCAGGAGGTCGGGAAGTCGTCCGCGGTCCGGATGCGGTTGCGCAGCAGCGTCCCCGATTCCGAGAGCACCCCGGTGCCGGTGTACGTGCCCGCGGCGCAGGTGCCGGCCCGGAACGCGGCGCTGCCCTCACCGGCGTCCGAGTACGTCCAGTTCGCGTAGCTGATCTTCAGGCGGTCGAGCAGGTCGAGCCATGCGCTCGTGCTGGCCGTGTCGACCGCTCCGCCGCCGTTGGCGCTCACCGTGCCGAACTCGGTGACGAACATGGGCAGGGTGGCGGACGCCTTCTCCAGCTCGGCGCGGTAGTTGTCCTTGTGCGACGCCGCGTAGAAGTGGAACGCGTACATGATGTTGCTCGCGCGGACCGGGTTCGCGATGACCTCGGCCGAGCCGGAGCCGTCGGAGACGCCGAGCGAGGACCAGCCGCGGGTGCCGACGATGACCACGGCGTCCGGGTCGTTCGCGCGGATCACCGGGATGACCTGCTCGGCGTAGCTCTTGATGCCGGCCCAGGAGACGCCGTTGGGCTCGTTGGCGATCTCGTAGATGACGTTGGTCTTGGCGGCGTTGCGCTTCGACACCGCGGCGAAGAACGTCTTGGCGCGGTCGAGGTTGAGATTCGGGTCGCCCGGCGTGAGCGTGTGGAAGTCGATGAGGGCGTACATGCCTCGGGCCTCGGCCATGTCGACGAGCGTGTCGACCCGGGCGGTGAAGCCCGGCGGGTCGGTCTCGTAGCCGCCCTCCTGCACGTACATGGCGATGCGCAGCAGGTCGGCGCGCCAGTCGGTGGCGAGCGCGTCGAGGGAGGCGTTGTTGTAGCAGTTCGCGAACCACTGCAGGCCGTGCGTGCTCATGCCACGCAACTGGATCGGACGGTCGTACCGGTTGCACAGGTGGACGCCGCAGACCCGCAGCTGCCCGTTGATCCCGACGGGGGTGCCGGTCCCGCCGGCGGGCGGGCTGGTCGGCGTGGCGGTCGGGGTGGTGGTCCGCGACGGCGTCGGGCTCGCCGTGGTGGGACGCGCCGACGGCGAGGTGGGCACGGTTGTCGGCGTGGTGGCCGCCGGGGTGGTGGGCGCGGTGGTGATGCCGCAGGCGGCGCCGTTCACGGTGCAGGCGGTGGGCCGGCCGGTGCCGTCGACGATCATCCCGAACTCGGTCGAGGCGCCCGCCGCGATCGTGGCGTTCCAGCCGGCCGGGGTGAACGTGTACGTGCTGCCCGAGGCTGCCGTCGTCGTGTTCCAGGCATTGACGACTGTCGTGCCGGAGGGCAGCGTGAGCTGCACCCGCCAGGTCGCGAGCGTCGAGGAGGTGTCGTTCTTCACCACCACACTCGCCTGATAGCCGGTGGACCACGAGTTCGTGACGGTGAACGCGGCGGTCTCCGCGGAGGCCGGCAGGGCGACCAGCGCCACCGCCGAGACCGCGGCGGCGACCGCGCCGGCCACGAGAAGCTTGAGTTTCACTCTGCGCATGAGGGGCTCCGGGGGAAGGGGGTTTTGGAAGCGCTCCCAGGTGTGTCGCGGACTCTGCCACATGCCCCGTGAGCAGGCAAAACAAGCTGAAATCATCCTTAAATCGCCGCTTCGAGCAACCAAATGGGCGCCCCGGAGCCACTAGCGATCGACCGGAAGGAAACCGGGTGCTCCACCAGTTCATGATCATGACCCTCGCCGCCCTGCCGGCGCTGGCCGCCGACGGTGTCTCGATCGAGAAGGTGAAGGTCAACGGCACCGGCTGCCGGCCGGACACCGTCGCGGTCGCCGTGTCGGCGGACCGGTCCGCCTTCACCGTGATCTACAGCGACTATCTCGCCCGGGCCGGCGCCGGCGGCAAGACGAAGGACGAGCGACGCACCTGCAGCATCACCGTCCGGCTCACGGTGCCACCGAGCACGGCCTACGCGATCACGGCTGTCGATCATCGCGGCTTCGCCCACCTGGAGTCCGGCGCCTCGGCGACCATGTCGGCGCGTTACCACCTCACGGGGACCGGGGCGCCGGCGTACACGACGCACGCGTTCGCGGCCGGCCTGGACGACTCCTGGCAGGTGACCGACCCGCCGGGCAGCGCCGTGGCCAGCGCCTGCGGGGGCGGCAAACTGGACATCGACACCGAGCTGCGGGCGCAGGCGGACCGGGCCGACGTGGCGACCAGCTTCATCTCCATGGACTCGACGGACGCCGCGGTCGCCGACACGTACCACCTCACGTACCGCGCTTGTTAGCCCGCAGATGATCGATTCGGGACGTTGGTCCCGTCCGGTTGGGGACCTGGGGCACCTGAAAGTGGACCTCCACTCCGCGAGCCTGGTGGGGTGCCGCGCCACCCGTGGGGCACCGGCGGCCCCCGGGCCGTCGCCTCGCGACGCGAAGGACCACCGTGTCAGCACTGGACGACGCCCGGACGCCCGCGACAGATCACCTGCCCGGCACGGCCCCGCTCCTGGCGGCCCGCCGCTTCCTGACCCGCGAGACCGTCGGCGACCACGGGCGCACGCTGCACCAGGTCAGCGACAACGGGTGGGACTCGTTCTACCGCGACCGCTGGCGGTACGACAAAGTGGTCCGGTCCACCCACGGCGTGAACTGCACCGGGTCGTGCTCCTGGAACGTGTTCGTCAAGGACGGTCTGATCACCTGGGAGCACCAGGCCACCGACTACCCGACGACCGGGCCGGACGCGCCGGACTACGAGCCGCGGGGATGCCCGCGTGGCGCTTCCTTCTCCTGGTACGAGTACTCGCCGTCGCGGGTGCGGCACCCGTACGTGCGCGGGGTGCTGGCCGAGATGTTCCGGGAGGCGCGGCACCGCCTCGGCGACCCGGTGCTCGCGTGGGCCGAGATCGTCGAGACGCCGCTGAAGGCGGCCGCCTACAAGGCGCAGCGCGGCCGGGGCGGCTTCGTCCGGGCGAGCTGGGACGAGGCGATCGAGATGACGGCCGCGGCGCACGTCTACACGACGAAGACGTACGGACCGGACCGGGTGGTCGGGTTCTCGCCGATCCCCGCCATGTCGATGGCCTCGTTCGCGGCCGGCACCCGCTACCACGCGCTTCTCGGCGGCACGCTGCTCAGCTTCTACGACTGGTACGCCGACCTGCCGATCGCCTCCCCGCAGATCTGGGGCGACCAGACCGACGTGCCCGAGGCCGGCGACTGGTGGAACGCCACGTACCTGATGATGTGGGGTTCGAACATCCCGGTGACCCGTACGCCGGACGCGCATTTCCTGGCCGAGGCCCGCTACAAGGGCACGAAGGTCGTCGCGGTCAGCCCCGACTACGCCGACAACGTGAAGTTCGCCGACGACTGGCTCGCCCCGCATCCCGGCACCGACGGCGCGCTGGCGATGGCGATGGGCCACGTGGTGCTCACCGAGTTCTTCCGGGACCGGCAGGTGCCGTACTTCACCGACTACGTGCGCCGCTTCACCGACCTGCCGTTCCTGGTCACCGTCGAGGACGGCAAGGCCGGCCGCTTCCTGACCGCCGCCGACCTCGGTTTCGCCGCCGAGGACGGTGGCCAGCACAAGACCGTGCTGATCGACGAGCGGACCGGCGAGCCGGTCGTGCCCAACGGCTCGCTCGGATTCCGGTACGGCGAACCCGGCCGCTGGAACCTCGACCTCGGCGACGTGGTGCCCGCCCTGGGCATCGACTCCGACGAGACCACCGAGGTCGACCTCGCCCGGTTCGACGTCGGTGACACCGAGGGCGGCTCCACCGTGCGCCGCGGCGTCCGCGTCCGGCGCATCGGCGGCCACCTGGTCACCACCGTCTTCGACCTGCTCCTCGCCCAGTACGGGGTCCGCCGCGGCGACCTGCCCGGCGAATGGCCCACCGGGTACGACGACGCGGACTCGCCCAACACCCCGGCCTGGCAGGAGCGGATCACCGGCGTGCCGGCCGCGCTCGCCGCCCGGATCGGCCGCGAGTTCGCCCGCAACGCCGAGCGCAGCCGGGGCCGGTCGATGATCGTGCTGGGCGCCGGCGCGAACCAGTGGTTCCACTCGGACATGACGTACCGGGCGTTCATCGCGCTGGTCACGCTCACCGGTTGCCAGGGCGTGAACGGCGGCGGCTGGGCCCACTACGTCGGTCAGGAGAAGGCGCGCCCGGTCACCGGCCAGCAGCACCTGTCCTTCGCGTTCGACTGGCAGCGGCCGATGCGGCACCAGGCGAGCACGCCGTTCTGGTACCTGCACACCGACCAGTGGCGCTACGAGCGGGTCCCGGCCGACGAGCTGTCGTCGCCGCTGGGCACCGGCCGGTTCACCGGCATGGCCTTCGCCGACACCGTCGCGGCCGCCCAGCGGATGGGCTGGACGCCCGGCCACCCGTTCGTCAACCGCAACCCCCTCGATCTGGCCGATGAGGCGCGGGCGGCGGGCGTTCCCGTGGCGGAGTTCGTCGTGGACTCCTTGAAGGACGGCACGCTGAAGACCGTCGCGGAGGACCCGGACGACCCGGCGAACTTCCCCCGCTGCCTGACGCTGTGGCGCTGCAACCTGCTCGGCTCGTCCGGCAAGGGCAACGAGTACTTCATGCGCCACCTGCTCGGCGTCGAGGGATCGGCCACCGCCGACGAGTGCGACCCGGAGCACCGGCCGCGGGACGTGGCGTGGCGCGACGAGGCGCCGACCGGCAAGGTCGACCTGCTGACCGCCATCGACTTCCGGATGACCAACACCGGCCTGCACGCCGACGTCGTCCTGCCGGCGGCGACCTGGTACGAGAAGCACGACATCTCCACCACCGACATGCACCCGTTCGTGCACGCGTTCAGCCCGGCCGTCGAGCCGCCCGGCGACGCGCACACCGACTACGACGCCTTCCTCGCCCTGGCCGACAAGGTGAGCGAGCTGGCCGTGGACCACCTGGGCGTCCGCCACGACGTGCTCGCCGCGCCGCTGCAGCACGACACCCCGGACGAGCTGGCCACGCCCGGCGGCCGGGTACGCGACTGGAAGTCCGGCGAGTGCGAGCCGGTGCCGGGCCGGACGATGCCGAAGCTCATCGAGGTCGAGCGGGACTACACGGCGATCGGCCGGAAGATGCGTACGGTCGGCCCGCTGCTCGACAAGGTGGGCACGACGACCAAGGCGATCACCGTCGACGTCACGCCGGAGATCGAATACCTCAAGCACCAGAACGGCGTCATCGACGGACGCCCGTCGCTGGCGACCGCCGACCGCATGTGCGAGGCGATCCTCACGCTGTCGGGCACCACCAACGGACGGGTGGCCGCGGCCGGCTTCGCCGAGCTGGAGAAGCGCACCGGGCAGCCGTTCGCGGACCTGATCGCGGGCCACGAGGCCGACCGGATCACGTACTCGCAGACGCAGGACGCGCCCCAGCCGGTGTTCACCAGCCCGGAGTGGTCCGGCTCGGAGAAGGGCGGCCGGCGGTACTCGCCGTTCACGCTCAACGTGGAGCGGCTCAAGCCCTGGCACACCGTCACCGGCCGGCAGCACTTCTTCGTCGAGCACGACTGGGTGGCCGAGCTGGGCGAGCAGCTGCCGGCCTTCCGGCCGCCGCTGAACATGGCCCGCCACTTCGGCCGGCCCGGCGACGCGGTCGACGGTGGAGTGACCGTACGGTTCCTGACCCCGCACGCGAAGTGGTCGATCCACTCGATGTACCACGACAACGAGCTGATGCTGGCGCTGTCCCGCGGCGGCCCGGTGATCTGGATGAGCCTCGAGGACGCCGCGAAGATCGGCGTACGCGACAACGACTGGATCGAAGCCCACAACCGCAACGGCGTGGTCGTCGCGCGGGCCGTGGTCAGCCACCGGATGCCCGAGGGCACGGTGTTCCAGTACCACTCCCCCGAGCGCACGGTGAACGTCCCCAAGGCCGAGAAGTCGCGCCGGCGCGGCGGTTACCACAACTCGATGACCCGGCTGCTCATCAAGCCGACCCATCTCGCCGGCGGGCACGCCCAGCTCACGTACGCCTTCAACTACTACGGCCCGATCGGCAGCCAGCGCGACGAGATCACCGTGATCCGCCGCCGGACCCAGGAAGTGGAGTACTGATGCGGATCCGCGCGCAGGTCGCCATGGTCATGAACCTCGACAAGTGCATCGGCTGCCACACGTGCTCGGTGACGTGCAAGCAGACCTGGACCAACCGGGAGGGCACCGAGTACGTCTGGTTCAACAACGTGGAGACCAAGCCGGGCATCGGCTACCCGAAGCACTACGAGGACCAGGAACGCTGGAAGGGCGGCTGGAAGCTCGACGGCAAGGGGCGGCTCGTGCTGCGCTCCGGCGGCCGGGCCAAGCGGCTCAGCCGGATCTTCGCCAACCCGGACCTGCCGAGCATCGACGACTACTACGAGCCCGCCACGTTCGACAAGGACATCCTCGTCAACGCCCCGGCCGGGCTGACCGACACCCCGGTGAAGCGCCCGCACTCCGCGCTCACCGGCGAGCCGATGGCCGTCACGTGGGGCGCCAACTGGGAGGACTCGCTCGGCGGCCAGTCCGGACAGGACGATCCGAACCTCGCCAAGATGGCTGAGAAGGTCAAGTTCGAGTTCGAGAAGACCTTCATGTTCCACCTGCCCCGCATCTGCGAGCACTGCCTCAACCCGGCGTGCGTCTCCGCCTGCCCCTCCGGCGCCATGTACAAGCGCGAGGAGGACGGCATCGTCCTGGTCGACCAGGACCGCTGCCGGGGCTGGCGGATGTGCGTGTCGGCGTGCCCGTACAAGAAGGTCTACGTCAACCACGCGACCGGCAAGGCCGAGAAGTGCACGTTCTGCTTCCCGCGCATCGAGGCCGGCCTGCCGACCATCTGCTCGGAGACCTGCGTCGGCCGCCTGCGCTACCTCGGCATCGTCCTGTACGACGAGGACGCGGTGCTGGCCGCCGCATCCGTGGAGGACGAGCACGAGCTGCTCGACGCGCAGCGCGCGGTGTTCCTGGACCCGGACGACCCCGAGGTCGAGCGGGCCGCCCGTGAGGCCGGCATGGCCGACGAGTGGATCGACGCGGCGAAGCGCTCCCCGATCCGCAAGCTGATCAGCGAGTACAAGATCGCATTGCCGCTGCACCCGGAGTACCGCACGCTGCCGATGGTCTGGTACGTCCCGCCGCTGTCCCCCGTGCTCGACGCGGCCGGGGCCGCCGGGCGCGACGACACCGACGCCGACGACGTCTTCCACACCATCCGCGAGCTGCGCATCCCGGTCGAGTACCTGGCCGAGCTGTTCACCGCGGGCGACACCGACGCGGTCGCGGGCGTGCTGATGAAGCTCGCCGCGATGCGCTCGTACATGCGGGCCCGCACGCTCGACGGGACCGTCGCGCAGGAGCTGCTGGACAGCGTCGGGATGACCGGCGAGCAGGTCGAGGCCATGTACCGGCTGCTCGCGATCGCCAAGTACGACGAGCGGTACGTGATCCCCGCCGCGCACGCCAAGGAGGCGGCCGCCCTCGACGCCCAGGCCGCCGGCTGCTCCCTCGATCGCGAGGGTGGCCCCGGCATGACCCTCACCCCGGTACGGAGCCGACCGTGAGGAGCCGCGTCTTCGAGCTGGCCGCGCTGCTGCTCACGTACCCCGACGAGGAGCTGCTCGCGGCCGGGGACGAGCTGCGCGCAGCCGCCGATCGCATCGAGCCGGAAGCCGTCCGCGAGCAGTTCATCGCGTTCCTGGACTGGCTGGCGGCGACGCCGGCCATCGAGGCGCAGCGGCACTACGTGCAGACCTTCGACCTGCGCCGCAGGTCCGGGTTGTACCTCACGTACTACCTGCACGGCGACACCCGCAAGCGCGGGATGGCGCTGCTGGTGCTCAAGCAGCGCTACCGCGCCCACGGCCTGCGTCTCGTCGGCGGCGAGCTGCCCGACCTGCTGCCGGTGGTGCTCGAGTTCGCCGCCACCGCCGGGCCCGGGGACGGCGAGGCGCCGCTGCGCCAGCACCGGCAGGGCCTCGAGCTGCTGCGCGCCGCGCTGACCGAGGACGGTACGCCGTACCGGCACCTGCTCGACGCGGTCTGCGCGGTGCTGCCCGGGCTCACCGACGAGGACCGGGCGGCCATCGCGGCGCTCGCCTCGGACGGGCCACCGGTCGAGACGGTCGGCCTCGACAGCATCGGCGCCGGACCCGATGTCACCCCGTACCCCACCTGCTCCCCCGCGGAGGCGTCCCGATGACCACCCTGCTCTGGGTCGTCCTGCCCTATGCCTGCCTCGCCGTCTTCGCCGCCGGGCACGTCTGGCGCTGGCGGCACGACCAGTTCGGCTGGACCACCCGCACCAGCCAGCTGCTGGAGAACCGGTTGCTGCGGCTCGGCTCCCCGCTGTTCCACCTGGGCGCGTTCGGCGTCATCGGCGGGCACGCCATGGGCCTGCTCATCCCCGCATCCGTCACCGAGCACATCGGCGTGCCGGAGCACGTGTACCACGTGGTGTCGGTCAGCGCCGGCACGGTCACCGGGCTCATGCTCGTGGCCGGGCTCGCCCTGCTGATCGCCCGGCGCTTCGTCAACGGCCGGGTCCGGCGCGTCACCACGACGACGGACAAGGTCCTGTACGCCTTCCTGGCGGCCATGGTGGTGCTCGGCATGACCGCCACCGTGGGCAAGAACCTGCTCGGCGGCGGCTACGACTACCGGGAGACCATCGCCGTCTGGTTCCGTGGCGTGTTCTGGTTCCACCCGCGCAGCGAGCTGATGACGGAGGCGCCACTCGTCTACCAGCTCCACGCGCTCGGCGGGTTCCTGTTCCTGGCCCTGTGGCCGTTCACCCGGCTGGTGCACGTGTGGTCGGCGCCGATGGCGTACCTGTGGCGCCCGTACGTCGTCTACCGCACCCGCAACCGGCCCGCACCGGCGCCGCAACCCGCACCCGCTGAGGTCCGCGACGCCGGGCGCAACCCGGTGTCATCCGGCCGCTGACCTGGCCCGATAGTCCGGGATGAGGTCCCACGAGGCGGGGCCGAAGGTCCCTACTGGCGGCGGCTCTACTACCGCAGCCTGGACAGGAGCGTCCGGATCAACAGTCGCCGGCCGCGACCAGCGAGACGTGGAGATGACATGACCACCACCCCACAGTCGGCCACCGGCCGCGGCAGCAACCCGAACGTGATGCTCGCCCTGGCGACGATCGGCTTCGCGGTGAACTTCTGGGCCTGGGCGCTGCTCAGCCCGCTGGCCACGAAGTTCACCACCAGCCTGCACCTCAGCTCGTTCCAGCAGTCGCTGCTCGTGGCCGTACCGGTCGTGGTCGGCTCGCTCGGGCGCATCCCGATCGGCGCCCTGACCGACCGGTTCGGCGGCCGGATCATGTTCCCGCTGGTCTCGATCGCCACCATCGTCCCCGTGCTCTACCTCGGCCTGGTCGGCCACAGCTCGCTGGCGGCGATCCTGGTCGGCGGGTTCTTCCTCGGCATCGGCGGCACCGCGTTCGCCGTCGGCGTGCCGTTCGTGAACGCCTGGTTCCCGCCCGAGCGGCGCGGCTTCGCCGTCGGCGTCTTCGGCATGGGCATGGGCGGCACCGCGATCAGCGCCCTGACGACGGTCAAGCTCGTCGATGCGAACAGCCTGCAGACCCCGTTCCTGATCACCGCCGCGGTGCTGGCCCTCTACGCCGGGGTCGCCTGGCTGGTGCTGCGCGACGCGCCGGGCCGGGTCGTGCCCGCCACCCCGCTCGCCACCCGCCTCGCCACCACCTCGCGGCTGCGCATCACCTGGCAGGCCGCCGCGCTGTACGCGGTCGCCTTCGGCGGGTACGTCGCCTTCTCCGTCTACCTCCCGGCCTACCTGAAGAACGCGTACGGGCTGACCCAGGCCGACGCCGCCAACCGGATGGCCGGCTTCGTGCTGCTCGCCGTGCTCATGCGCCCGGTCGGCGGCTGGCTCTCCGACCGCATCCCGGCCGGCCGGGTGCTCGCCGGCGCCCTCGGCGTGGTGGTCCTCGGCGCGCTCGCGCAGTCCTTCACGCCCGGCCTCGCCCCGGTCGGCACCGTCGCGTTCCTCGCGATGGCGGCCGCGCTGGGCACCGGCAGCGGCGCCACCTTCGCGCTCGTGGCGCAGAAGGCTCCGGCCAACCAGGTCGGCTCGGTCACCGGTGTGGTCGGCGCGGCCGGGGGCCTCGGCGGCTTCGTCCCGCCGCTGGTCATGGGCTCCATCTACGGCAGCTACCACTCGTACGCCCTGGGCCTGGTCCTGCTGGCCGTGGTGGCCGGTGCGGCCCTGCTGCTGAGCGTGCTCTCGGTCGGCCGTCGCGAAGCCGTGGCGGCCTGACCGGCCATGCCCGAGGTGCGACGACTGCGGCACGCCACCGCGGAACGGCCGTTCATCGTCATCTGGGAGGCCACCCAGGCCTGCCCGCTGGCCTGCCGCCACTGCCGCGCCTCGGCCCGTCCCGAGCGTGACCCGGCCGAACTGACCACCGACGAGGCCGTCGACCTGATGGCCCAGGTGGCGCGGTTCGGCCGGCCCGCGCCGCTGTTCGTCATCACCGGCGGCGACCCGTTCCAGCGTCCCGACCTCACCACGCTGGTCCGCCGCGGCACCGAGCTCGGCCTGGCGGTGTCGGTGTCCCCCTCCGGCACCCCCACACTGACCCGCCAGGCCCTGGCCGAGCTGCGCGACGCCGGCACCCGGGCGATCTCGCTCAGCCTCGACGCCGCCGGCCCCGCCGCCCACGACGGCTTCCGCGGCGTCGAAGGGGTGTACGCACTCACCACCCGAGCCTGGCGCGACGCCGCCGCCCTGGGGCTGAAGGTCCAGATCAACACCACTGTCACCCGCCGTACGGTCGACGACCTCCCGGACATCGCCGCGCAGGTACGCGACCTCGGCGCCATGCTGTGGAGCGTCTTCTTCCTCGTGCCCACCGGACGCGGGCGCGCGCTGGCGGCCCTGGACGCCGCCGAGACCGAGGACGTCCTGCACCTGCTGTACGACCTCGGCGAGACCGTGCCCGTCAAGACCACCGAGGCGCACCACTTCCGCCGCGTGTGCCTGCAACGCGCCGCGCTCGCCCGTCACGGCGTCCCGGCGGCGGCCACCCCCGGCCTCGGCCCGCTGTACCGGCGGCTGCGGCGGCGCATCGACGAGCTGGGCCTGACCGCCGGCCCGCAGCGGCCGCGGCGCCCACCCCTGCGGGTCAGCGCCGGCGACGGCTTCGTCTTCGTCTCGCACCGCGGCCAGGTCCACCCCAGCGGCTTCCTCCCGCTCCCGGCCGGCGACGTGCGGACGCAGAGCCTGGTCGACATCTACCGCGACGCGCCGCTGTTCCGCGCTCTGCGTGATCCGGACCGGCTGGGCGGGCGCTGCGGGGCGTGCGAGTACCGCTCGGTGTGCGGCGGTTCCCGGGCGCGGGCGTACGCGACGACCGGCGACGTGCACGCCGAGGAACCGGCCTGCGGCTACCTGCCGGGGTCGTTCGCGTACCCGGTCGACGCGCCACGCCAAACTTGATTCATTCCAGATTGCGGACTACGTTGGCCGGGTGACGGCGGAACTCGAAGCGGAGCTCCGGGCGGTCCCCCTGCGGGTGACCCGGCCCCGGCTGGCCGTGCTCGCCGCCCTGCGGGAGCGCCCGCACATCGACACCGACACGGTGATCGCGCTGGTCCGCGCCGAGCTGCCCACCGTCTCGCACCAGGCGATCTACGACGTGCTGCGCGCGCTCACCGACGCCGGCCTGGTGCGGCGCATCCAGCCCGCCGGCGCGACCGCCCGCTACGAGCGCCGGGTGGGCGACAACCACCACCACGTCGTGTGCCGCTCCTGCGGCGCCATCGCCGACGTGGACTGCGCCGCCGGTCCGGCCCCCTGTCTCACCGCCTCCGACGACCACGGCTTCGTGGTCGACGAGGCGGAGGTCGTCTACTGGGGCACGTGCCCCGGCTGCGCGACCGAACGCCCTCTCCCGCAATCGGCCCGTTCGGAAGGAAGCACATGAGCGACACACAGGACCACCCCGCCAGCGCCCAGGGCGTGGACAAGAAGGCGGCGGAAGGCTGCCCGGTCGCGCACGACTCCGTGACCTCGCACGGCAGCGAGAGCGAGAACCCGGCGATCGACTCGCCGGAGCCGAAGACGGGCGGCCGGCCGCGTACGGTCCGCGACTGGTGGCCGAACCAGCTCGACCTGTCGGTGCTGCACGCGCACTCGCCCAAGGGCAACCCGCTGGGCGCCGGCTTCAGCTACGCGAAGGAGTTCGCGAAGCTCGACGTCGAGGCGCTCAAGCAGGACATCGTCCAGGTGCTCACCACCTCGCAGGACTGGTGGCCGGCGGACTTCGGCCACTACGGCGGCCTGATGATCCGGATGAGCTGGCACGCCGCGGGCACCTACCGCATCAACGACGGCCGCGGCGGGGCCGGTGACGGCGGCCAGCGCTTCGCGCCGCTGAACAGCTGGCCGGACAACGCCAACCTCGACAAGGCCCGCCGCCTGCTGTGGCCGGTCAAGCAGAAGTACGGCCAGAAGATCTCGTGGGCCGACCTGCTCGTGCTCGCCGGCAACGTGGCGCTGGAGTCGATGGGCTTCAAGACGTTCGGCTTCGGCTTCGGCCGCGAGGACGTCTGGGAGCCCGAGGAGATCTTCTGGGGCCCCGAGGACACCTGGCTGGGCGACGAGCGGTACGTCTCCGAGAAGGAGATGTCCGAGGGTGTCGGCGCGACCGAGATGGGCCTCATCTACGTCAACCCCGAGGGCCCCCGTGGCAGCGCGGACCCGATCGCCGCCGCGCACTTCATCCGCGAGACCTTCCGCCGGATGGCGATGAACGACGAGGAGACCGTCGCGCTCATCGCCGGCGGCCACACCTTCGGCAAGACCCACGGCGCCGGTGTCGCGGACAACCACGTCGGCCCCGAGCCCGAGGGCGCCCCGCTGGAGAACCAGGGCCTGGGCTGGCTGAGCACGTACAACAGCGGCAAGGGTGCCGACACGATCACCAGCGGCCTCGAGGTGACCTGGACCGACCGGCCCACCCAGTGGAGCAACCGGTTCTTCGAGATCCTCTTCGGCTTCGAGTGGGAGCTGACCACCAGCCCCGGCGGCGCGAAGCAGTGGGTCGCCAAGGACGCCCCGGAGATCATCCCCGACGCGTTCGACCCGGCGAAGAAGCACCGGCCGACGATGCTCACCACCGACCTGTCGCTGCGGATGGACCCGGCGTACGAGAAGATCTCGCGCCGTTTCCTGGAGAACCCGGACGAGTTCGCGCTGGCCTTCGCCAAGGCCTGGTACAAGCTGCTGCACCGCGACATGGGCCCGGTCAGCCGCTTCCTCGGCCCGTGGATCCCGGAGGCGCAGCTGTGGCAGGACCCGGTGCCCGCCGTCGACCACGAGCTCGTGGGTGACGCGGACATCGCCGCCCTCAAGGCGAAGGTCCTCGAGTCCGGCCTGACCACCGCGCAGCTGGTCTCGACCGCGTGGGCCTCGGCCGCCAGCTACCGCTCCACCGACAAGCGCGGCGGCGCCAACGGCGCCCGCATCCGCCTCGAGCCGCAGCGCGGCTGGGAGGTCAACCAGCCGGAGCAGCTCGCGACGGTGCTGAGCACGCTCGAGGGCATCCAGCGCGAGTTCAACGAGGCCGGCGGCGCCAAGATCTCGCTCGCCGACCTCATCGTGCTGGCCGGCTCGGCCGCCGTCGAGAAGGCGGCGCGCGACGCGGGCGTCGAGGTGACCGTGCCGTTCCACCCGGGCCGCACGGACGCCTCGCAGGAGCAGACGGACGTCGAGTCCTTCGGGGTTCTCGAGCCGCGCGCCGACGGGTTCCGCAACTACCTGCGTCCCGGCGAGAAGACCCAGCCCGAGGTGCTGCTCGTCGACCGGGCGTACATGCTCAACCTGACCGCGCCGGAGATGACCGTGCTCGTCGGCGGCCTGCGCGCGCTGGGCAACAACGTCGGCGGCAGCCGGCACGGCGTGCTCACCGACCGGCCCGGCGTGCTCACCAACGACTTCTTCGCCAACCTGCTCTCCCCCGGTACCCGGTGGAAGGCTTCCCAGGCGGAGGAGCACGTGTACGAGATCCGCGACGTGAGCACCGACGAGGTGAAGTGGACCGCCACCGCGGTCGACCTCATCTTCGGGTCGAACTCGCAGCTGCGGGCCCTCGCCGAGGTCTACGCGAGCGACGACGCCCACCAGAAGTTCGTGGCGGACTTCGTCGCGGCCTGGACCAAGGTCATGGAGCTCGACCGGTTCGATCTCGCCTGATCCGCACGATGACGGGCCCCGGGGCGATCCTCGCGATCGGCCGGGGCCCGTCGGCCGTCCTCCAGGAGAGGAGACACCCGTGTCTGTCATCGTCGTCGGCGCCGGGCCGGGCATCGGCCTCGCCACCGCCCGGCGCTTCGCGCGAGAGGGGCACCCGGTGGGGTTGATCGCTCGCACCGAGACCCGGCTCGCCCAGCACGCGGAGGAGCTGCGCGCCGAGGGCGCCGAGGTGGCCTGGGCGGCCGCCGACGCCCAGGACCCGGCCGCGCTACGCCGGGCCGTAGCCGACCTCGCCGAACGGCTCGGGCCCGTGGACGTGCTCGCGTACGTGCCGTTGCCCGACGTCGCCACTATCAAGCCGGTGGCCGAGACCACCGGCGAGGACGTGGCCCGCGCGCTGGCCCTCGGCGTGACCGGCGCGGTCGCGGCCACCGAGGCCGTCCTGCCCGGAATGCTCGACCGGGGACGCGGCACGCTGCTCTACACCACCGGCGGCGCGGCCGTCCGGCCCAGCCCCGAGCGGGCCACCAGCGCGCTGGCCAACGCCGCCGAGACGACGTACGTGCGAATGCTGCACGAGGCGCTCACGCCGCGCGGCCTCCGCGTCGCCCAGCTCACGATCGTCGGAGCCGTCGGAGCGGGCCTCAAGCACGAGCCTGCGACCGTGGCCGACCGGCTCTGGCAGCTGCACTCGGAGCCCGGCGAGGCCCTGACCGTCCTGCCGTGACCCCGCCGGGCCGGCGCGGACCCGTGCTGTCGTGCCGGGCCCTCGCCGGCCGGCGTGATCGGCCGCAGCGCGAGCGGGGACGGGCCGGCCTGCTCAGCAGCCGACCCGCCGGGAGGAGAGCGCGATGTCGTCGATCCACAGATCGAAGCCGGCGGGCGTGGTACCGCTCTGATAGAGCTGCCAGCCGATCTTGACGGTGTCCACGGTGGGCAGCACGAACGGCACCGGGTTGCCGCCGTGCTCGTCCTCGGTGGCCGTCAGCGTGGCCGCGCCGTCGAACCAGGTCGTCACCGTGTTCGTCGCTGTGTCGAGCCGCCATTCGACGCACTGCCACCTGTCCGCGGCCGCGGGGGCGGACTCCGTCCAGGCTGTCCAGTCGCCCGTCGGGCCGCCGTCGGCCCCGATGCCCCAGAGGGCCCGGCCGGCCGTGGGGACGTACTGGCCGCCGACCGGGCGGACGACCTCGGCGCTGCCCGTTCCGGTCGCCTCGACCAGCGTGAAGTGCGCCCAGTCCGGCGCCGCCGGGAAGGCGTCGACCCGCATCCGCATCCGGCCGTAGAACCCCTCCGGCGGTACGGCGAGGTCGTCCACCCGCAGGAACGCACGCCCGTTGTCGACCGTCCGGACATGCAGCACCTTGCCCCGGCCGGCGGCCCGGCGCTCGACGGTGAGCGTGCCGTTGCGGGTGTCGATTCCCCAGTCGAGGCTGCTCGCCCCACCGGCCGGCAGCCGGTCGAAGTCCTCGCAGAACAACGCGTCCCGCGGCGGGCAACCGCGGGCAGCCGGCGCTGCGGTGGCACCGCCGGCGACCAACGGAAGGGCAAGCACGGACAGGGCGGTCAACAAGCCGATGCGCTTCAACCGGTCCTCCTCGAGGGGATGGCATGGGAGCGCTCCCATCATCACATACATCGATGCCGGCCGAGGTCGGCCGAGGCCCGGGCGGCGAAACGTCAGGCGATCGCCCAGGCGCGCAGGAGCCTGTCGATCTGCTCCCGGGGCTCGGCCGACCACGGCCGGTCCCGCTTGTGGATCCGCAGCGACACCAGCCCGTGCAGCCCCACCCACAGGTCCTCGGCCGTCGCCGGCGACGGCTCCTCGAGGCTGCGGATCACGCCGTCGATGTGCGCGAGGAGCTTGTCGGCCGCGTCCGTGCGTACGTAGTCCTCGCCGAGCTGGTCCGCGCTCTCGAAGCGCAGCTGATACAGGCCCGGGTTGGCGATTCCCCAGTCGAAGTAGGCGTGGGCGAAGCGCTGCAGCCGCTCCTGAGGCGGCCGGGCAGGGTCGTCGGCGGCGGAGACCGCGGCGACGAAGGACTGGTCGACGGTCATGAGGATGACCCGGTTGAGGCTGCTCTGCGACGGGAAGTGGCGGTAGACCGCGGTCGGGGTGACGCCGCATTCGCGGGCCACCGCGCGCAGTGACGGCACCGACAGCGGCAGGCCCGGCGCGGCGAGCTCCATCGCGGCGGCGACCAGCTGGTCGTACCGACCCCGTACCCGCACCGGATCACCATAGCGCAGCGCCTTGTTGACGACTGTTAACGTTGACACCCGTTAACCTACGTCGAGAGGCCTGCCGACCATGCGGTACCGGGACACGACCATCCTCATCACCGGCGCGAGTTCCGGCATCGGCGCCGAGTTCGCGCGCCGGCTCGCCGAGCGCGGAGCCGATCTCGTGCTCGTCGCCCGGCGCGAGGACCGGCTCCACGGGCTCGCCGCGGAGATCCGCCGGAACCGGCCGGACGCCGAGGTGACCTGCCTGGCGACCGACCTCGCCCGGCCGCGGCCCGGCGCCTCGCTGCGGGCGGCGCTCGCCGAGCGCGGCATCACCGTCGGGGCGCTCGTCAACTGCGCCGGCCTCGGCCTCACCGGACCGTTCCTCGAGGCCGCGCCCGAGGCGCTGCACCAGCAGATCGATGTGAACGTGTCGGCACTGACCGACCTCACCGCCACGTTCCTGCCGGACATCGTCGCCCGGGGCGACGGGGCACTGGTCAACGTCGCGAGCCTGACGGCGTACCAGCCGGTGCCCGGCATGGCGGTCTACGCCGCGACCAAGGCCTTCGTGCTGCGCTTCACCGAGGCTCTCGCGTACGAGCTGCGCGGCACCGGCGTCCGCGTCCTGGCCCTGTCCCCCGGCGCGACGCGCAGCGAGTTCTACACCGTCAGCGGTACGGACGAGAGCGGCGTGAGCTTCGAGAGCCCCGCCGAGGTCGTCTCCACGGCCCTGCGCGCGCTGGACTCGCACGGGAGGGCCAGCGTGGTCTCCGGCCGCCGCAACAAGATCATGGCCGCCGCGGCGGGACTGCTCCCCCGGCGCCTGGTCGTACGGGCCGCGGCCGGCTCCGTACGACCGGTCTGAACGATTCGTTGTCACAATCGTCCCGTCGGTGGTGCTGTACAGATGTGGACGTTGTACGGCATGGCGGGATGGCACCGGCGGCCCGGCGGGTGGAGCGGGGCGGCGCACCTGTGCGCGCGGACCTCGAGCAGGTCTTCCGCGCCGCGTACGCCCGGGTCGTCGGGGTCGCCGCACGGGTGCTCGGGTCGCGCGACGAGGCGGAGGACGTGGCTCAGGAGGTGTTCCTGAGCTTCGGGCGTACCGCCGTGCCCGCCGCGGAGGCACCGGGCTGGTTGTCCGTCGCCGCCGCGCACACCGCTCTGAACCACCTGCGTTCCGGCCGTCGCCGGGCCGCCCGCGAAGGGCGGGCCGGCGACGGCCTCACTGTCTGCCCCGACGTCGCCGACGCGGTCGTGACCCTCGACGAGCGCCGCCGGGTCCGGGCCGCGCTGGCACGGCTGCCCCGCAAGCACGCCGTCGCGCTCGTCCTGCGGCACAGCGGCCTCAGCTACGCCGAGGTCGCCGCCGCCCTCGATCTCTCCCCCGGCGGCGTCGGCACCACCGTGCGGCGCGCCGAATCCGCCCTACGCGAGGAGTTGAACCGTCATGCGTCATCCGACTGACGGCACGCTGCGCCGGCTGCTGGACGAGCCGGCCGGCGTCGCCGACGCCGACCGCGAGCACGTCGCCGGCTGCCCGGCATGCCTGTCCGGGCTGGCCGCCGCCCGCGCGGACGCGGCCGTCGCCGCCGGCGCGCTGAGCACCGAGGTCACCACCGATGTGGACGCGGCCTGGCAGCGGCTCACGGCCGGCACGGCGCCCTCCCGGCCCGCGGTTCCGGCCGCTCCCCGGCGCCGCTGGCGGGCCGCGCTGCGCAGTCCCGTCATCGCCGCGGCCGGCGTCGTGGTCCTGCTCGCCGGGGCCGGCGCCGCGGCCGCCGCCGACTGGCTGCCGATCTTCCGCACCGAGCGGATCGCGCCGGTGCAGCTCACCCAGGCCGACCTGGTCGCGCTTCCGGACCTTTCCGCGTACGGCGACCTGCGCATCGCCTCCGAGCCGAACGTACGCCCGGTCGCCGGGGCCTCCACCGCGGCGCAGCTCACCGGGCTCGCCGTTCCCCGGGTCGGCGAGCTGCCCCGGGGCGTCACCGGGGAACCGACGTACCAGGTCGGCGACCGGGTCACCGCGGTCTTCACGTTCTCGGCCGCGAAGGCGGCGCAGACCGCGACGGCGGCCGGTACGACGCTGCCCACGCCGCCCGCGGGCCTCGACGGCAGCCAGTTCCGCCTCA
Source organism: Actinoplanes sp. NPDC049316 (assembly GCF_040677315.1). Taxonomy (NCBI): domain Bacteria; kingdom Bacillati; phylum Actinomycetota; class Actinomycetes; order Micromonosporales; family Micromonosporaceae; genus Actinoplanes; species Actinoplanes sp. NPDC049316. The sequence continues at coordinate 243,419 of NZ_JBFAQM010000004.1, forward strand.
CCGCCGGCCCGGGAATGGCCGCGGTCTGGTCGGAGGCGCGCGGGGTGCCGGCCCTCGTGGTGGCTCGCGCGGTCGCGCCCGCGGCGTACTCGTCGGGGGTGCCTTTCACCGAGGCCCGGGACTATCTGCTGAAACTTCCCGGCCTGCCGGAGGACGTCGCAGCGCAGCTGCGGGCCTTCTCCGGTGACGGCAAGACCCTGCCGCTGCCCGTGAACTCCCGTTACCTGACCAGCTCGTCCGCCGAGGTGGGCGGGAAGCCCGCCACGGTGCTCACCTCGCGGGACGGAGTGCTCGCCGGCGTGGTGTGGGCGGACGCCGGGGTGATCACCGCGGTGGCGGGCTCGCTCAGCGCCGACGAGGTGCTGTCGGTTGCCCGGGAGCTGCGGTGACGCCGGCGGCCTCCGGGCCGGACCTGGACGCCGCGCGGCAGCTGCTCGCCGAGCTGCCCGCGGCGCCCGCCGTGTGGTGCTCCGGGCTGCGCAAACGCTACCGGCGGCGGACCGCGGTGGACGGCGTGTCGCTCACCGTCGGCCGCGGCGAGGTCGTCGGCCTGCTCGGACCCAACGGCGCCGGCAAGACCAGCGTCATCAAGATCCTGCTCGGGCTGGTCCGGCCCGACGCCGGCGAGGTGCTGCTGCTCGGCCGCCCGTCCCGGGACCCGCGGGCCCGCGCCCGGGTCGGTTACCTGCCGGAGCTCTTCCGCTACCAGCCGTGGCTCACCGCCGCCGAGGTGCTGAACCTGCACATCCGCCTGACCGGGGCCACCGTCCCCGCCGCGGACCGCCGCGAAAGCCTGGGGCTCGTGGGCCTGGCCGACCGCGCCGGCGACCGGGTGGGCGGCTTCTCCAAGGGCATGCAGCAGCGGCTCGGGCTGGCCGTCGCCCTGGTCACCGGCCCGGACCTCGTCGTGCTCGACGAGCCGACCAGCGCGCTGGACCCGGTGGGCCGCGCCGACGTCCGCGACGTGCTGCTCTCGATGCGGGAACGCGGCGTCGCCGTGCTGCTCAACTCGCACCTCATCGGCGAGGTCGAACGGGTCTGCGACCGCGTGGTCATCCTCGACAAGGGACGGGTCGCGGCCGCCGGCACGCTCACGGAACTCCTCGGCCGGCGCGAGGTGCGGCTGCGGCTCGACGGCGTCGGCGCGGAGGCGGAAGCCCGGCTGGCCGCGACCGGGGACCTCACCCGCAGCGGGGACGCGTACACGGTCATGCTGCCCACGGAACCCGACCCCGCCACGGTGCCCGACCTCGTCACCGACCTCGTCGGGCTGGGCGTACGCGTCCACGCCGTCGAACCGGCCCGGATCAGCCTCGAGGAACGACTGCTGGACATCCTGCGTACCGGCGCTCGGGAGGAACGGCCATGACCATGCGTACGGGCGCTCGGGAGGAACGGCCATGACCATGCGTACGGTGCTCACCATCGCGGCCCTGACCCTGCAGGAAGCCGCACGGCGCCGGGTGCTGCGCTCGCTCGCCGTCCTGACGATCGCGCTGCTCGCGCTGAGCGCGTGGGGTTTCTCCCGACTCGACGCCGAGTTCGGCGGCCTCACCAGCGGCGAGGCCCGTGTCGCCGGCTCCATCGTCCTCAACCTGGTCATGTTCGGACTGAGCCTGATCGCGGCGCTCGGCACCGCGTTCCTCGCCGGCCCCACACTGTCCGGAGAAGTCGAATCCGGCATCGCACTGGCGGTGCTGGCCCGCCCAGTCCGCCGCAGCGCGGTACTGGTCGGCAAATGGCTGGGACTAGTCGTCTTCGGCAGCGTCTTCGTGACCCTGGCCGGCTTCACCCAGTTCCTCATCGTCCGGGCCACCGTGGGCTACTGGCCACCGCACCCGCTGACCGGCCTGGCCCTGCTCGCGGCCCAGACCACGGTGCTGCTCACCCTCGGCCTGCTGCTGTCCACGGCGATCTCCCCGATGGCCTCGGGCATCGTGGCGGTCGGCCTCTTCGGCGCCACCTGGATCGCCGGCGTGGTGGGCTCGGTCGGCGCAGCCCTCGGCAACAACAGCGTCGCCCAGGTCGGCACGGTCTCCCGCATGCTGCTACCGACCGACGGCCTGTGGCGCGGCGCGATGAACTCGTTCCAGGACCCGGCACTGCTGCGCCAGGTGGGCTCGGGCATCGAGGAATCTCCGTTCCTGAGCATGTCGCCCCTCACCGGCGCGTACCTGGGGTGGGCTGCGATCTGGATCGCTGTCGTGCTCAGCCTGGCGGCTCTGTCCTTCCAACGCCGCGATCTTTGAGGACGCAGCGACGCCGTCACGCTGCGCGACCTCTCCCCTCGTTCGCCGCCGGCGGTGGCGGGCCCGGGGAGCGACCGGCAAGGCCGGATCGCCCGATGAACGAGGATGTGCCGGTGACGAGACGCCGCGTTCACCGCTTCGCCGCCCTGCTGACCCAGGCGCCCCCGCCCAGCCAAGTCACTCCGCCGGGCCGAGCCATCCCGCCTGGCCGCGCCATCCCGCCTGGCCAAGCCACCCCACCCGACCGAGCCATCCCGCCGGGCCGCGCCATCCCGCCTGGCCAAGCCACCGCACCCAGCCGCGTCACCCGGCCGGACCGAGCTACCCCACCTGGCCGAGCCACCCCGCTGGGCCGAGCGGCCCCACCCCGCCGAGCCACCGTGGCTGCCGTTCCCGGCCGAGCCACCCCACCTGGCCAAGCCACCCCGCTGGGTCGAGCCACCCCACCCCGCCGAGCTACCGTGGCCATCCCACCCCGCCGAGCCACCGCGACCACCCCACCCCGCCGAGCCACCGTGGCCACCCCTACTGGCCGAAGGGCCGTCGTCGCCGGTTGTGGGGCCGCGCTCGCGGGGTGTGCGGTCGTGCTCGCCGGGTGTGCCGGGTCGGCGATGCCGTCCGGCTCGGGACTGTCCGCGTCTCGTTCGGGGCCGGTCCCTTACACATCCGCAATCCCCACACCGCCGGCGACCGCTGTCACCTGCCCACCCGACGGCGTCCGCTTCGAGGTCGGCGACGGTGACGCCGCGATGGGCCTGCGGGTGCTCGGCATCACGCTGATCAACTGCGGCTCGCGGACCTACCGGCTGAACGGCTACCCGAGCGTACGGACCCTCGCCGACGACCGGACGGCGCTTCGGATCCAAGTCCTGCACGGGGTCAAGAAGATCGTCGGCTCGGCCATGCCCTGGGACGGCCCGCCGAAGCCGGTCGTCCTGCGCCCGGGCGAACGGGCCGGCACGGCGGTGGCCTGGCGCAACACGTACGACGACATCAGCCATGCACCGGTGACCGTGGCACTGGTCGAGATCGCCCCGGCGGCCGGCCGCCCACCGCAGCTCGTACGCCCGGACGGCGGCCTCGACCTGGGCAGCACCGGCCGGCTCGCAGTCAGCGCGTGGCGATCCATACCGGACACCGACACTCCGGCGTCCCCGGCCGGGCCGCCGTACCAAGGTCCCTCCGCCTCCGAACCGGTGGAAACGGGCGGCCCGCTGCTGTGATGCGCCCACCGATCCTTTTTCAAGCGGTCGCAATAACGGCTGCCTTGCGCCAGCAGCGACCGAGAAATAGCGCGTCTGGAATGGCGACTGCACCGGCTCCAGATGATGCATCTGAGTCCACGGGAATCTGACCTTGTTGAAACGAATCCGGAGTAACTCTTGACGCGATATCGATGTGCGGGTAGCGGGCGTTCTATCGTTCGAGGGGTTTCGGTCGGCCTCGATTCCCTCCACCACTGACGGCGACACTGTTTGCCCGCCCGGGGCAGCACTCTGCGCCACCGGCGACTCGCCAGGGGTGATGTCCGGGACGACCGGCGACTCGCCAGCGGTGATGTCCGGGACGACCCGCGGTTCGGCTGCGGCGATGCCGGGGACCACCGCCGACCCAGCCGTCGCGACGCCCACGGCCAAGCCCGACTCAACCGGGGTAACGCGCTCACCCACGACCGGCTCAGCCCTCGCGACGCCCACGACTACTGCGGGCCCAACCGCGGCAACACCGGCAACTACCACCGACTCAGCTGCAGTTATACCTTCGACCACCACCGGATCAGCTGCAGTGACACCCGCAACTACCACCGGATCAGCTGCAGTGACACCCTCGACTACCACCGGCTCGGGCGCGGTGACAACCGGAACCGCTGCCACCTGCGGCGCGTCGGCCGGATTCGCGTGCTGGATCGGAGGGGCCTGCGCATGCCCTGACACGGGCCCTGCCACCGGCTGACCCCCGTCACGCGCGCTGCGCATGCGGCTCAACTTCGCGGCGTGTCTTTGCGCCAGCCCCCACGTCCGGTGACGAGCATGCTCACGGCGGAACCTCTCCCGCTCGGCAGAATAGTTCCGGGACGCGGTCCGGTCACGCATCACCGCCAATTCTGTCGTTGAGAAGAACCGAAGCTGTCGCACCCGAAAATTGTCCCGCCCCCTCGCGCGCCGCTCAACAAAACGATCACGCCGAAAAAGCGATGACCGCCACAGGGAAACCACCGGGCACCATGGGTAAGGTTTCGAGTGTCAGCCGGGCCGAGGAATGTACTTCTGAAGCACCGGCGGTGGACGCAGGTTCCCACTTGACGCAGATACGCGTCGGTCGACTGAGCGGCCGCGAGGATCGCATATGGGATGGCTTGGCGGGGAGAGCCGTGCTGGTTGCGTGCGATCGCGGCCGGGGGAAGAGCCGACAACCGGGAGGCAGCCGGAGCAGGTGTCCTGGGGTGGGCGGCCTGGGGTGGGCGGCCTGGGGCAGGCGGCCCGCGGCAGGCGGCCCGCGGCAGGCGGCAGGCGGCAGGCGGCCCGCGGCCGGCGGCAGGCGACCAAGCAGATAGGCAGCAGGCAGCGAAGGCGGGCGGAGAGCGGGCGGAGAGCGGGCGGAGAGCGGGCGGAGAGCGGGCGGAGAGGAGGCAGGCCAGAGAGATACACCGTCCGGGTCGCGCATCGCGATCCCCGATCGCCGATTGTGGTGGCGGATCGGTCGCGCCCGGCCCGGGGCTGGCCGGGGTTGTGGTGGCGGATCGGCCGGGGGCGGGTCGGGCGTACGGCCGGTGCCGTACGCGCCGGGGCTGTGGGAGGTTGTCGCGCGACCGGGCGCAGGGAACCGGGTCCGGGCCGGGTGAGGTGGGTGCATGGACGACGCGCTGGTCGCGTATGGCGCCGGCCGTGTCGATGCGCTGGCCGGGTGCCGCGATGCCGAGCGGGCGCGGCATCCCGAGACGGGTACGGACTACCGCCGCGGCTTCCTCGACGGGCGGCTGGAGGTGTTTCGGATGTTCGCGCAGGTGCGCCGCATCCTCGAGGAAGACAGCTGAGCGACTGACCTGCCGGCCTGCATCCGCGTCGCATGACGGACGGACAGGCAGATAGGCGGCTGGGCGGACGGACTGCCGGACGGGCTGGGGCGGGCAGGTCACCAGGCCGGTCACGGTCACCGCCACCGCGCCGGACGGATCGCCGCCAGGAGGCGGGCCACGGCCACCGCGCCGGGCTGGACCCGCAACCGTGCCGGACTGGCCGCGCCACCGCGCCGCGCCGGACCAGCCTCCGCCACCAGGCCAGCCCCCGCGCCGCGCCGGGCCGGGCCGGGCCAGCCAACGCGCCGGGCCGGGCCAGCCACCGGGCCGGGCCGGGCCAGCCACCGCCACCAGGCCAGCCACCGCGCCGGCCGCCGCTACCGGGTGGTCAGGCGGATTCGCGGATGACGAGGTCGGCTGGGAGGGTCAGGGCCGGCTCGACCGACTCGCCGCCGGCGAGGCGGAGGACCTGCCGCGCCATTCTTCGGCCGATGTCCTCGATGGGTTGGTGGACCGTCGTCAGTGGGGGTTCCGCGTACCAGGCGACCGCCGTGTCGTCGAAGCCGATCACCGCGACGTCGCCCGGCACCTTGCGGCCTGACTCGCGCAGGATGCGTAGCGCGCCGTGGGCCATGAGGTCGGAGGCGACGAAGACCGCGTCGAGGCCCGGGTCCTCGGCCAGGAGACGGCGCATGGCCGTGCCGCCGGAGGCGCGGGTGAAGTCGCCGACCGCGACCGTCGGGGGCAGGGCGCATTCCTGCATCGCGGCGCGGTAGCCGGCGAGGCGGTCGATGCCGCCGGGGACGTCCTGGGCGCCGGCGATGGTGGCGATGCGGCGGCGGCCGCCCTCCACGAGCCGGTGGACGGCGAGGCGGGCGCCGTCGGCGTTGGCGACGTCCACGTGCGGCACGGCTGACCGGCCGCGGGGGCGTCCGTTGACGACGACCGGTACGCCCATGCGGGCCAGGTCGCGGGTCAGCGTGTCGGCGCCCAGTGTGGAGGCCACCATCACGCCGTCCACGTACCGGCCGGCCGCGCGCTGGCGGATGCGGTCGAGGCTGCGCGGCGACGTGACCGTCTGGAGGACCAGCTCCTTGCCGGCGCCGCTCAGCTCGCGGCTGACGCCGAGCACCAGCGACGGGAAGAACGTGTCGTCGGAGAACGTGCGGCCGGCCGACTCGGTGAGCACCAGCGCGTACGAGTCCATCCGGTTCGTGACCAGGCTGCGGGCGGCCTGGTTGGGCACGTACCCGAGCTCGGCGACGGCTCGCAGCACCGCGGCGCGCATGTCGTCGGTGACGGACGCCGAGCCGTTGACGACGCGCGAGACGGTGGCGCGGGAGACGCCGGCGCGTGCGGCGACCGCTTCCAGGGTGGGCGGGTGGGATCCCGGCGGATATGTCTTGGACCGGCGCACGCGGAACCTCACAGGAATCGAGCGGATGAACCCGCAGCGAAGGTATCGAGTGGCTCCCGACACCGCAATTATGATCTGCTTCACGAAGCGCCGGAAAGGCATCTGACCTGGGCCGCCGGTGCGAGAGAGCGCGCACAGCGCCGTCGGTGACGGTTTCGTATGGCGCAACGATTCAGCGCGGCTAATCATTGCATGCCCGTTTCCGGATCCAGCATCCGGCACCGGCCGGCCGTACGCGATGCACGTCACGGTTTTCCGAGGTCAGACGTCCTGACCTGGTCCGCACCGGCCACAGTGATCACGTCAGGGGCCGCCATCAATGAACATCAGGTTGACGCGCGAATACAGCCGCGTTTCGGCGGTTCATCTGTGTCCGCGGTCACCGCATTTGCCAATGACGACCGTCGACCTCTAGCGTCTTTCGCGTACCGCGGCGCCGTCGCCGCCGACCATCGGAACGACGCATTGATCTCCGATTTCCGCCGTACCCGAGAATTCGATCAGCGGCCCCGCACTGTCGCGGGGCGGTCCCGGGACGCCCGAAGCGGGTGTCGCCGGACCCACAGTTCGATCGCCGGCCTGTGCAACCCCCTGGGAGCAACCATGCCGACCATTGATCCGCAAGCCCGCAGGGCCACCGCCGCGACCCGGCAGGCCTGGCGGCCCCTGCAGCGCTCCACCCGCGTCGCCATCTTCGGCGCCCTGCTCGCGACGATCTTCTACCAGACGTTCCTGCTCGACCCGCAGTACCGCGGGCCGGTCTGGCTGTGGGCGGCGATGCTGCTCGCCGAGGGCCTGATCGCGCTGCACGCCATCGGCACCTGGTGGACGATCCTGGCCCACGACAACCGCGACGAACCGGTCGCCGTGTCCGTGCGGCGCAACCGGCTGCGTGCCGGGGCCGAGGTGCCGGGCATCGACGTCTTCATCACCGCGTACGGCGAAGAGCCCGAGCTCGTCCGCACCACCGTGCGGGCCGCCCGCGACATGACGCTCGCCCACCGCACCTGGGTCCTCGACGACGGCGACAGCGACGTCCTGGAGCGGATCTGCGCCGCCGAGGGCGTGGGTTACCTGCGCCGCGAGGGCGGCCTGCACGCCAAGGCCGGCAACGTCAACGCCGCGCTGGCGCGTACCACCGGCGAGTTCGTCGTCATCCTCGACGCCGACCACGTGCCGGAGCCGAACTTCCTGCTGGAGATCCTGCCGCACTTCGAGGACCCGGACGTGGCGTTCGTGCAGTCGCCGCAGTCGTTCAGCAACCAGACGAACCTGGTCTCCACCGGGACCTCGGAGGCGCAGCGCATCTTCTACGAGCTGGTGTGCCCCGGCAAGAACCACTTCAACGCCGCCTTCTGCGTCGGCACCAACGTCATGTTCCGGCGTACGGCGCTCGACGAGATCGGCGGCATCGCGACCGGCAGCAACTCCGAGGACATCTGGACCTCGCTGGAGCTGCACCGGCGCGGATGGCGCTCGATCTACGTGCCGCAGGTGCTGGCCCGCGGGCTGGCGCCGGTGGACGTCCCGTCGTACCTCAAGCAGCAGCTACGCTGGGCCAGCGGCGGGTTCGAGGTGGTCCTGCGCGGCGGCCTGTTCCGGCGCGGCAACAGCCTGACCGTCGACCAGCGCCTGCAATACCTGTTCGTCGGCACGCACTACCTGCTGTCGCTGGCGATGCTGACGTTCATGTTCTTCCCGGCGCTGTACCTGCTGTTCGCGCTGAGCCCGATCCGCGCCGACGGCGTCACCTGGGCCACCCACTACGTGCCGTTCCAGGTGATGGTCCTGGTGGTCACCTGGCTGCAGTCGGGCGGCTTCAAGGGCTCGGCGATCGTGGCCAGCATCGGCGCCGCGCCGGTGCACGCCAAGGCGTTCTGGGCGACGCTGCGCCGCAAGCCGGCGAAGTGGAGCGTCACCAACCAGGCCGGCGCGGGTTCCCGATCGCTCTGGGTCGTGATGCCGCAGGTCGCCCTCGTACTGCTCAACCTGGCCGGCATCGTCGTGGGGCTCGTGGTCATGGCCGACCCGGCGCCCACCTGGCTCTCCGTGGCCTGGGCCACGATGATCGTGCTGATTCTCGGCCGGATCATCGTCGAGTCGGTGGCCGGCGGCCCGGGCGAACCCGAGGGCTCCGGCGGCAGCGGCCCGGGCGAGCCCGTCGGCCGCGGGGAGATCGACGAGGCCGTGGCCGTCCCCCTGGCCGCATCCGCGCGCTGAGCCCTCGCCAACCGTTCCGACGTTCGAAGGAAGATCGCCATGACCAGTGTGGTCGAGCACGACCGTATCGAAGAGATCCCGCAGCCCACCGCGCCGGAGCGCCGCGAGACCCCGCAGCAGCCGCCCGCCGGCCGCGCCCCGCGGTCCGTGCGGTCCCGGATGCCCGCCGTGCGCACGTTCCTCGTCACCGTCCTGCTCCTGGCCGCGGCCGGCGCCGGCGGCACGTACGTGGTGACGCACCGGCTGGCGGAGAGCGCGTTCGTGACCCTCGACGACGCGGTGCTGACCGCGGACGCGCTGCCCGTCGGGCCCACCGGTTCCGGCGTGGTGACCGAGGTGCTGGTGTCCGAGCAGACCCGGGTCGCGGCGGGACAGGAGCTCGCCCGCGTCCGGCTCGCCGCCGATCCGGCTCGCACCGGTAAGCAGCCCGAGGTCGAGACGTTGCGGGCCCCCGTACCCGGGACGGTGTCCACGATCGACGTCGCCGTCGGCGGCGTGACCGGCGCCGGCGAGCCGGTCGTCACGATGTACGACCACGCCAAGCTCGCGTTCCACGCCAAGGCCACCGAGGAGCAGCTGAACGAGCTGCGGCTCGGGATGACGGCCGAGATCACCGGCCCGGGCATCGACCGCCCGGTGCGGGCCACCGTCGACCACGTCGAGGCGCGCATCGGCCGCGACCCGCTGTCCGACGCCCCGCTCACCGAGGAGCAGAAGGCCGACCACGCGCAGCTGACCGTCGTGCTGGCGCCGCGTACCGACGCCCTCGACACGGTGAGCGCGCTCGTGCCAGGGCTGCGCTACCAGGCCGACATCGACACGAATTCCGCGGTGGGCCGTACCCCCGCGGTGAACGGAGCGGGATGACCACCCACCTTCGGCGGATCGTGACCGCCGCCTGCGTCCTGCCCGCGGTGCTGGTCACCGCGGCCTGCTGGGCGGGCTCCGGCCCGGACGGCCCGAAGCCCGAGCCGGCCCCGGCCGCCGCCGGCGCGCTCAGCGAGGGCGCCGCGACGACCTCGCTGCGCCTCCCGTCGCCGGGTGGCGCGGCCTCCCTGGCCGGCGCCGTCCCGGCGGGGACCGGCCCGAAGATCGGCCCGGCGCAGGCCGGGAAGGCGCTGAGCGGGCAGGCGCTGCCCACGAACCAGTGGTGGACCTCCGCCCTGACGGGCGCGCTGCAGCAGCCGATCTGGGCCCGCCCGCTGGCAATCAAGAACACCGGCGCCGGCCTCGGCGTCAGCGCGGCCGCCCCGGTCGCGTCCGAGAAGGCCGTGGTGACCCCGTTCGCCCCGGCCCTGACGGCGGCCGGCCCGGTCTCCGCGGTCCGCGTCACCGGGTACGGGGCCTTCCACGTGGTGCTGCAGGCCGACCTGCGCGGCGGTGGAAGCGTGGAGGCGACCGTGGTGCAGGGCAGCCCACTGCTGTACCTGGACTTCCACGACGTCACCCCGTCGCTGACCTCGACCGGCGCGCTGACCCGCGCCGCCGGGGGCGGCTCCCTGGCCCGGCTCACCGTCGGCGGCCAGCGGTGGGACGTGCAGGCCCGCGACGGCGTGGGCTGGCGCCAGGACGGCAACCGGCTCATGCCGGACCACTCCGGCGGCGCCGCGATCGTGGTGGCCCGGGTGCCGGACTCCGTGGACGACGCGCAGTGGACGCGGGCGCTGGCGGACGCCGCCGGCGATCCCGTGATCCGTACGACCTCGAACATGGCGTACGACGGCGTCTCCGGCACGGTCACCCAGACGCTCGGCGCCGAGCGGCAGTCGGGCAAGCCCTCGGTGTGGGCGCTGCTGCCGCATCAGCAGGCCGGTCTCGTGCCGGGCGGTGGCGTGGAGCCGATCGCGGGCACGTACGCCGACTCGCTCGGCACACTGCCGGTGGTCCGGGGCACGGCGATCCGCGTACGGGTGCCGATGCCCGGCCTGGTCACCGAGCCGCCGGCGCTTCCGCTATCCGGTGCGGCCCGCGCCGCGGTGCTGGCCGACCTCGACCGGGACCTGGCGGACAAGCCGGCCCCGGCGGACGGCGGCAGCTACTTCGGCCTCAAGGAGCTGGGCCGGCTCGCCACCGTGGCGGAGGTCGCCAAGGGCGTCGGTGCGCTGCCCGAGCAGCAGGCCGCCCTGAAGCGGCTGCGTGCGGGGCTGGTCGACTGGCTGACGTACGGCGGGCCGGCAGACAAGCGGTATTTCGCGTACGACAAGGTGTGGGGCGGCCTGATCGCCGTGCCCGCGGAGTTCGGCAGCGGCGACTACAACGACCACCTCTTCCAGTACGGCTACCTGGTGCGCGCGGCGGCCGTGCTGGCGGAGGCGGATCCGGCGTTCCTGCGCGACTACGGCGGCGCCGTCGACCTGGTGGCCCGCGACTTCACCGGAAGCCTGGCCACCGAGGGCGCGGAGGGCTTCCCGGCGTTCCGCGCGTTCAACGCGTACCTCGGGCACTCGGCGGCCTCCGGCTTCGCGCCGTTCGCCGACGGCAACAACCAGGAGTCGTCGAGCGAGGCGGTCGCCGCGTGGGAGGCGGTGACCCGGTGGGGCATCGTCTCGGGCGACGAGCGGCTGACGACGTACGGCGTCACGCACTACGCGCTGGAGGCCGGGACCGCGCGCCGCTACTGGCTCGGCGAGCAGGGTCAGCGCCCGGCCGGCTACCCGCACACGGTCGCCGGCATCGTCTGGGACTCGAAGATCGACTATGCCACGTGGTTCGACCCGAAGCCGGAGTCCATCGTGGGCATCCAGCTGTTGCCGCTGACCTTCGGCTCGCTGTACCGCGGCGACCCGGACAAGGCGGCCGCCCGTGCCGCCGAGCTCACCCGGGACGTGGGCGGGCAGCCACGGGTGTGGGGCGACCTGTTCGCCGCCGATCTCGCCGTGTCGGACCCGGCGGCCGCTCGCCGCCGGCTCACCGCGAAGCTGCCCCGGGAGGACAGCACGAGCCGGGCGATGGTGCGCTACTGGATCGAGATGCTGGACGCGTACGGGCCGCCGCAGCCCGCGGTCGTGGCGGACGGCCCGTACGGGATGGCCTTCGGCGACGCCAAGCACCCGCGCCTGCTCGCGGCCAACCCGACGGCCAAGCGGAAGACGGTGACGTTCCGCAGGGACGGCGCCACGACCGCGGTCGTCGTGGTGGATCCGGGGCAGAGCATCGTCCGGCAGCCCTGACGGCCACACCTCGCCACCGGGCGCGGGCCGTTCAGGCGGCCCGCGCCCGCTCCTGGCCGCGGCTGATCTCGGCCTCCGCCTCGGCCCGGCCGACCCACGGGTCGTCGGCGATGTGCACGACCTTGCCGGGCTCCACCGCCTTGTAGACCTCGAAGAAATGCTTGATCTCCAGCAGCAGGAAGCGGTCCAGGTCGCCGAGGTCCCGCAGGTGCGCGAGCCGGTGGTCGGCGGCGGGCACGCACAGCACCTTGGGGGTCGCGCCCTGCTCGTCGCGCATGGTGAACATGCCGATCGCCCGGCTGAGGATCACGCAGCCGGGGAACGTCGGCTCCTGCACCAGCACCAGCGCGTCCAGCGCCGTACCGTCGCCGACCAGGGTGTCCTCGATGAACCCGTAGTCCGCCGGGTACTGGGTCGCCGTGAACAGCGTGCGGTCCAGGTGGATGCGGTGCGTACGCATGTCGATCTCGTACTTGTTCCGCGTCCCCCGGGGGATCTCCACGGTGACGTCGAAGTCCACGGCGTCACCGGCCCATGGAGACGAGGCGGGCGGTGCCGGGCACGCCGGTGCGGGTGTCGACGTACCCGGTGAAGCGCATCCCCGGCACCAGGCCGCGGACCTCCTCGGCGGAGGCCGGGACGAGCACCAGCGTCATCTCGTCGCCGCTCTCGCCGGCGTTCTCGGCGGCGCTGCCCACGCGCGGCACGAGCCGCTGGACCTGCGCTTTCACCGTACGCGTGAGGCCGTCGGTCCGGAGGGTGGCCGTCATGCTCGGCGCGATCTCGGGCAGCGACTCCAGCGGCACCTTCGTCTCGAACCGCAGCAATGCCGGGTCGTAGAGCTCCAGGAACGGCTGCCCGGGCCCGATCGAGCTGCCGACGGTGACCGGCAGGTCGACGACGATGCCGGGCCGCGGCGCCGTGACATCGACCTTGGTGAGGTTGGGGTCACCGTCCGAGTCGGTGGTCGTCACCTCGATCGTGCCGAGCCGCTGCCCCGACGTGACCCGCTGCTGGGCGGTGACCGACACCGCGGTCACCTGGCCGGTCTGCGGCACCTCCACGGGCAGGCGCTGCGCGGTGAGCGTCACCGTGCCCAGGTCGATGCGGGCCGCGTCGTTCTCGCGGGCCGAGCTGATCCGCACGAAGAGCACCACGGCCGCGGCGAGCAGCAGCAGGACGATGAAACGCGCCCGCCATCTGCGCCACCCGCCACCGGTCCGCCGCCTGACCGGCGGCTCCGGAGCGCGGGGCTCCTCGATCGGATCGGCGCCGTCCTGCGACGTGGTTCCGGTCGGTTGCACCATGACGAATCCCTTCAGGACGTCCGCTGCGGCGGGACGGAGGCCTCGACCGTCGCGCCGACCATCTCGTCGTTCGCGTCCGAGCGGGCGGGCCAGGGCAGCGCGCGGGCCAGCAGGGCCCCCGCCTTGCGGCGTTCGAGACGCTGCCGGATGACGTGCGGCGCGATGACCGCCTCGGCGACGACGCGGCCCAGCACCACGACGTAGATGGCGGCCCAGCCGATCGACAGGCCGACGGCCGCCACGTCGGTCCCTCGCAGCGGCAGCATGCTGATGCCCACCGCGACCGCCACCGCGTTGAGCAGCAGCAGCGCGACGTGCGGCAGGACCAGTTCGACGCCGGGCAGCCCGCGCGGGCCGGCGTTGGTCACGCTCCACCGCACGTTGCGTTTGAAGATGGCCATGACCAGGGCTTTGACGTGTACGGGCGCAGCCCCGATGCTGGTCACGATCGCGGCGGGTTTGAAGCCGCCGAGCTGCATCACCGTCACGAGCATGATGAGCAGGTAGAACGGCGCGTAGTGCACGATCCACGTGCTGATGTCCGAGCGGATCGGACTCAGGCCGAACAGCAGGTAGACCGCCGGCAGGCACATCAGGATCAATGCCGCCAGCGATAGCAGATAGTTGACGCCCGCGAGCATGTACTGGAACCGCTGGTCGACGGTCAGGCCCTTCTTCCGGAACAGGCCGCCGCGCAGCAGCACCTCGAAGGCGCCGTACGCCCACCGGAACTGCTGCTTGAAGTACGACAGCAGGCTGTCCGGGGCGAGCCCGCGGCACAGCACCTCGGGGATGAACCAGGAGCGCCAGCCGCGGCGGTGCAGCTCGATGGAGGTCCAGATGTCCTCGGAGTTGCTGGCGACGTACATGCCGCCGATCTCCTCGAGGGCGGCGCGCCGGAAGATGACGTTGGTGCCGACGCAGAACACCGCGTTGAAGTAGTTGCGGCCCGGCAGCACCAGCTCGTAGAAGATCTTCTGCGACTCCGAGGAGCCCTCCGCGACGAGCCCGCGCGCGCTGGGGAACGCCTGCGGCGTCTGCACGAACGCGACGCCGGTGTCCTGCATGTGCGGCAGCGCGCGGACCAGGAAGTCCGGGCTGGGCACGTGGTCGGCGTCGAGGATCACGACGAACTCGCCGTCCGTCCGCCGCAGCGCCGAATTGATGTTGCCGGCCTTGGCGTGCAGGTGTTCCCTGCGGCGCAGATACCCCACGCCCTCGGCCGCGGCGGCGTCGCGCACCTCGTCGCTGTCGCCGTCGTCGAGGATCCAGGTCCGGTGCTCCACCGTCATGTCGCGGGCGGCGCGCACGGTCACCAGCACGATCTCCAGCGGTTCGCCGTACACGGTGATGAACACGTCGATCGTCGGCTTGAGCTCGCCGGTGAGCAGCCGGCGGCGCCACGCGTACACCTCGGGCGGATCCGGAAGCGGCGTGTGCACCAGGACCGTCCACCACATCGCGAGCGCGTTGAAGATCGTGATGCCCTCGGCGAAGAGCACCAGCGCCCACACCCAGGTGGTGCCCCGGTACGCCGGGTTCAGCAGGAAGATCATGTAGAACAACGTCACGCCGAGCGCCGCGAACACGGCGACGCGGGTGGACCGCTGCATGGGCCGCCAGGACATGTCGTCGGGGGTACGGGAAACCGGTCTCGTGGTGTCGACCGTCATCGGCGCCACCTCCTCTGCGGTGTGCGTCCCCCCGTGCCGGTTATGGGTAACTGTCGATCTCGTGTCCTTATCCGCGCCGGGTGAGCACCGCGACCCGGTCGACGAGCATCGGCACGCCGGGTTTCGTGGCCGGAGTCGGGCCGCCGCCGAAGGGAGCCGGGAAGGCGCCCCCGATGGCGACGTTGAGGATGACGAAGAACCCGTGGTGGTTGGCGGCCGCCCAGATCGCCGGGTCGAGGCGGTCGGCGCGGACGGTGAAGGTGTTGCGGTCGTCCACGTACCAGCGCAGCTCCTCCGGGGTGACACCGCGGTCGAACTCGATCGCGTACGTGTGGAAGCTGGTGCGGCAACCCGGGCACGGAAGCTCGCCGCTGCTGATCCCGGTCGGTTCCCCGCACGGGCCACCCACCGGTACGCCGCAGTGCAGCGTGTGCCACACCGAGTCGCGCCCGTTCACGTTCTCCATGACGTCCCACTCGCCGATGCTCGGCCAGTTCGTCGCCGCCACCGGGCGCGCGGGCGCTCCGAGCGCCCAGAAGGCGGACCAGTAGCCCGCCGCCTCGGCGCCGCTCACGTCCGGCATGCGCAGCGACGCCTCGATGCGGACGGCGCCGCCCGGGGGCGCGGCGAAGTCGGTCCGGCGCGTCTCCACCCGCCCGGAGGTCCACCGGCCGGCGCCGGGGCCGGTCCGCAGCGGGATGATGGCGAGGTGACCGGCGCCGTCGTGGCGGACGTTCGCGACGGCGTCGGTCATGGTCTCGACCTCGTTGGTGCCCCACCGCGGCGCGCCGCCGCGATATCCGGTGCCGACGCTGTAGATCCAGTCCTCGGCGGAGAGCCGGCTCCCGGCGGGGGCGTCGAAGTCGTCACTCCACACCGGCTCCCAGGCGGACGCGGACGTCGAGGGTCTCGGCTTTTCGTTGCCGTCGTTGTTGTCGTTGTTGTCGTTGCCGTTGGTGCAGGCGGTCAGGATCAGGATCAGCACACCCAGGAAAGCGCCGGCTGTGCGCTGCCGTCCGGCCGGGGCGGTCACGGGCGGGCGATCAGCACGGGACAGTCGGCGTGGTCCAGCAGGCGCCCCCCGATGGCGCCGAGCATGACACCCTCGAAGCCGTGCCGGCGTGGGCCGACGGCGACGAGCCGGGCCTGCCGGCTGCGGTCCGTGAGAACCTTGCCGGGATCCCCCTCGGCCACCTCGCAGTCGGCCGGCACGTCGGGGAACTTCTCCCGCCAGACGGCCAGCGAGTCGGCGAGTTCCGGGTCCTGAGTGGTCACGGCCAGCACCGCGGCGTCGTGCAGGGCGGCCTCCTCGAAGGCGCGGCCGATGACACCGCCGTCGGCTGCCTGGTCACCGACGCCCACGACCACCGGGCCGGTGCCCGAGCCGGAACGGCCCCGGACCACGACGACGCAGCACCGGGCGTGGGTCGCCACCTGGGTGCCGACCGTGCCGTGCGGCGCCCCGGGAAGCCCCCCGCCGTGCCGGCAGCCCACGACGACCACGTCGGCCACCTCGGCGGCGTGCAGCAGCACCGGCACCGCGTACCCGGCAAGGGCCATGCAGGTGACCTCGACGCCGGGCGCGACCGCCCGGGCGTAGGTGACGGCGTCGTGCAGGATGTCGCCGGTCTCCGCGCCCGCCCCCGGCAGGTGGTACGCGGTGAGCACGCGCAGCTCGGCGCCGCGCAGCAGGGCCTCGGTCGCGGCCCATCGCACCGCGGCCCGCGACCCGGTGGAGCCGTCGACACCGACAACGATCCGTGGACCCATCATGGCCGCCTCCTCGATCCAGCTGGACAGCTGAACGATCCGGATGTCGCCGTCCTCGTCGCGGCCCCGGCGGCGAGGAGCGCTCCGCGGCCTCGTCGTGGGTGCCGGCACCCCGGGGACACGGCGGCACACCACCAGAGTCGTCCTCGCCGGTGCCGTTGGCAAGACGGGAGCGGCGGCCGCCCCCGGGCAGGGACGGCCGCCGCGGCGGATGACCGTGACGCAGGTCGGCGGGCCTGCCGTCAGTGCCCGGCCGGCATGTGCCGCGCCCCGGCCGGCGCGGCTGCGACGTTCGCGGGAACGCCCGAGGCCGGCACCGGGGTGACCTTCCAATCGGGATGCCCGGGCATGGCGGGGGTGGTGCTGCCGTACAGCCAGGAGCCGAGGAAGGAGCGCAGGTCCTGCCCCGAGACCACGGAGGCGACGCGGATGAAGTCGTCCGTGGACGCCGACTTGCCACGGAACAGGTTCACCCAGGCCCGCTCGACGCGCTGGAACTTCGTCGCGCCGACCTTCTGGCGCAGCGCGTACAGGACCAGGGCGCCGCCGTCGTACACGTTGGGGTTGAAGACGTCCCAGATCGAGTCCGCCTTCAGCGGGCGGGCGACCGGGCCGAACCGTGCGCGGTACTGGTCACCGCGCGCGTAGACGCCCTTGAAGTACGCGTCCAGCGAGTCGGCGCCGGTGTACTGCTTGAGGATGCCGGTCTCGTCGGCGTAGGTGACCTCGTACCAGGTGGCGTGCCCCTCGTTCTGCCAGACGTCGCTCCAGCTCCACGGCGACACGCTGTCGCCGAACCACTGGTGGGCCAGTTCGTGCGCCAGAACCGGGTTCAACACGTACGCCGGATAGCTGGTGAACGAGGTGTCGTAGAGCGACAGCGTCTGCGTCTCCAGCGCGAAGCCGAGCTGCCCGTCGATGATCAGGGACCCGTAGTTCTCGAACGGGTACCGCCCCACCTTGCCCTGCATCCACGAGATCTCGCGGCGCTCGTCGGCCACCTTCGGCAGCAGGTCGTCGGCGAGCCGGCGGGGCACCACGTCACGCACCGGCACCCCGTTCACCGGCGGGCGGCTCTGGACGACGAAGTCACCGACGGCGACCTGCACCAGCTCACTGGCCATCGGGTTCGACTCCCGGTACGTCGACGTGACGTACCCGTCGCGGGCCTTCGTGCGCACCCGCACGCCGTTGGCCGTGGCGGTCCACCCCTGCGGCGCGACCGCCGTGATCGTGTAGGTCGCCTTGTCGCGCGGATGATCGTTGCTCGGGAAGAGCAGGTGCGAGGACGCCGGCTGCCCGGCCAGCACGGTGCCGTCGGGCGTGACGACGAAGCCGACCGGCGCGTCCGCGTCCGGCTTGATCGGGGTCGCCTTGAACCCGGAGACCGTCACGGTGAACCGCCGATGCGCCGGCAGGGCACGGGACGGGCTGATCACCAGCTCGTCACCGTCGCGGCTGAAGCCCGCACGCCGCCCGTTCACGGTGACCCGGCCGACCGCGTCACCGCCGAAGTCCAGATCGAACCGGGACAGGTTCTGGGTGGCGACCGCGGTGATGGTGACATCGCCGATGATCTGCTGCGCCGGATCCTTCTTCGGATACGTCAGCACAAGGTCGTAGTTCTGCACGTCGTATCCGCCGTTACCGAGCAGCGGATAGAGCCGGTCCCCCAGCCCGGGCGCACCGGGCGTCGCATGACCCGCGGCCAGCGCGGGCCCGGTGACGGCCACGGCGCCGGCGAGCCCGAGGACGACGGCCGAGCCGGCCGCCAGGAGGCGGGACGAGATGGTGCCTGATACAGCTTCCATGACCGCCGAGCCTAGAACAGATCGAGAGACTTCGTTGCCTGTTTCGATCGGTGTCAACCTTTCTCCGCGCACGGAAGGCATCCGCGAGGGCCGCCGACAACCTGCCCGGCGAGCGATTGCAACTTTGAGACCGAAAGGCACAGGCCCGTCTGCGTTGCAGGAAATTGGATGCGAGTGGCATGACGACCGTCGTCCACAATGAGGTGCCGGTTTGGGCGTCACAGACGACGCCCCGACCTCGGCGATACTGATATACCTTGCATGAATTGCAGGATCACTTACGGCATAACGCCGTTGTCGGCTGATCCGCCTCGACGCGTCGATTTCCTCCACCGAAATCGGTGACTTCGCCGGCTCGACCGGGACCGCCGCCGGCTCCGCCGTATTGCCGGCCGGGACCGCCGCAGCGCCAGCCGGGACCGCGGCCGGGACCATCGCAGCACCAGCCGGAACCACGGCCGGCTCGGGTGTGGGAACGCTGGGCAACGTTGCCATCTGCGCGGCATCCGCCTCCCCGTGCTGGTCGGGTCGCGCCTCCGCACACTCTGACGCGGATGCTCCCGTCGGACGGCAGACCACAGCCGAACGCTCCGCTGAGGTCGCACTCGGTCGGGTGCGAGGCGTTGATGCCGTGCGGCCCGTCCTGGATGATGACGAACTGTGCTGCGCCGTCGACGCCGCCCGGCTCCCCGACCCCACCGGCCGGACGGAATTCTGATCGCCGTGCAGGCGGCGCAGCTCCGTGGCGTGCCTTCTCGCCAGGCCCCAGGTTCGGCGACGAGCGTGCTCTCGGCGGAACTCCTCGCGCTCAGCAGAATAGGTGCGCGACGCGGTTCGATCACGCATCGTCGCCAATTCTGTCGTCGAGAAGAACTGAAGCTGTCGCACCCGGAAATTGTCCCGCGAACGACCTTCATCCTCCACTTGACGATCACGCCGAAAAAGCGACGATCCCCACATCGGAATCACCAGGACGCCGCGATAACGTTGGCTCTGCGGCCGAGCGAAAGGAAGGGCGCCGAGCTTGTAAGGAGAAGCATTCAGGGGGACCTTCCGCATAGCTTCCGTCCGGCGGCAGCGAAGGGCGGCTGCGACTGACGAGCCCCGGCGGGCAGCGCGCCCCAACCGGCCTCCGCGGGGATACCCGACCCACGGACAGCCTCGCTCCGTGAACCCGCCGGGCACCCGGGGGCCGGCGGCCGAGGACCGGGAGCCGGAGCAGCCAGCCGACGGCAGACGGTCGGGGGCCGAGGGCTGGGTGCGACTGGCGCGCATCCCGGGCGAGGGCTCGTGCTGCCTCACCCATCGGACCAGCAGGCGGCCCCGCATCACGAATCGGTCCCGCGGCCCGGTCCCACCCCACGGATCGGGCCGGCTCGTACCTACGGTGCCGCCTCACGGGTCGGGCCGGCCCGTGGGTGCGATCCCACCCCACGGATCGAGCCGGCTCGTACCCACGGTCCCACCCCATGGATCGAGCCGGCTCATACCCACGGTCCCACCCCACGGATCGAGCCGGCTCATACCCACGGTGGCGCCCCACGGATCGGGCCGGCCCGTGGGTGCGGTCCCACCCCACGGATCGAGCCGGCCCGTACCCACGGTGCCGCCTCACGGATCGGGCCGGCCCGTGGGTGCGGGCCGGCCCGATGCCCGGCAGGCGTCAGTGCCGCAGGAGCTGCGGCAGGTCGAAGGACCATACGCCGCGGCCGTGTGTCGCCGCGTACAGGCGCAGGCCCGTCGGGCCGTACTTCAGTTGCAGGGTTGTTGTTGTCGGGAGGTTGCGGCCGAGGACCGACCATCGGGTGTCGTGCGGGTAGCGGAGGAAGATTCCGGTGTCCGTGCCCAGCGCCAGGCCGCCGCCCGCCGTCATCCGGACCGTGTTGGCCGGGACGTCCGGCAGGTTGCCCGAGATGTCCGTCCAGTGTTCGCCCGCGTCGCGGCTTTCGAAGACGTGGCCGACGCCTGCGCCCGGGCCTTCGGTCCACTTGCGGGAGAAGCCGTTGATCGCGACGACCACGTGGCGGGGGTCGGCGCGGTCCACGTCGAAGCCGGACACGTAGCGGTTGGGCAGTGTGCCGTCGACCGGCAGGGTGAGCTGGTGCCAGCCCGTGCCGTCGGTGCGGCCGACCGCGATGCCGCGGGTGAAGCCCTGGTTGTTGCACGGGCCGCACCAGCCGGCGTAGACGTAGCCGCCGGAGGTGGACACCGCCGTGGCCACGTGACCGTCGCCCAGGTCGAACAGGCTGCTCCACTCCTCGCCCGAGCGGATCGCGAAGCCGTTGCGCTGGATCCACACGTGCTGGCCGCCGGCGATCCACGTACGGGTGTCGCGCGGGTCCATCGTGATCGGGGCGACGAAGCGCGCGGCGCCCGTCTCGTTGTCCGGCGGGGCGACCTCGTAGCTGGTGGCCAGCGCCGGGTTCTCGGTCCACGACCCGTCGTTGACCGCGCAGTTGTTGGTCACCCAGACGTCGAGGTAGACGTACTCCTCGGCGATGTTGCAGCCGTTGCGCGGGTCCACGATGGTGTCGGTGCCGTCGCCGCCGAAGTTGGAGCCCATCACCCGGTCGCCCGGGCGCAGGATCGACTGGCCGTTGTCCTGCAGGCCGCCGGAGACGGCCACGCCGCCGCGGTCGCGCCCGGCGCCGACCGAGTAGTACTGCAGGACGTCGATCGTCCCGTCGTTCAGCGAGCGCCAGTCGGTGGCGTGCCCGGAGGCGTCCGCCTGGCCGCGGACCGGGCGCCGGTAGGCGCCGCCGTCGTTGCCGACCATCACGTAGGACTTGCCCTGGTAGCGGCCGACCGCCGCGGAGTGCTGGTCCGGGTGGGTGGTCTGGTGGCAGTCGCCGGTCTGCTTCGCCGGGTCGATGCTCCAGCATT
Organism: Actinoplanes sp. NPDC049316; assembly: GCF_040677315.1. Lineage (NCBI taxonomy): Bacteria > Bacillati > Actinomycetota > Actinomycetes > Micromonosporales > Micromonosporaceae > Actinoplanes > Actinoplanes sp. NPDC049316. The sequence goes on from NZ_JBFAQM010000004.1 coordinate 264,935, forward strand.
CGAACCCGAAGTTCCAGTACGGGCCCGGCGTCGTCCACGTCGCGCCGCCGTCGGTGGACTCGAAGACCTCTTCGAGGCCGGCGTACACGTGGTCGGGGTCGGCGGGGTCGACCTGCAGGAACTGGTTGTACCAGGACTGGATGCCGGGCATGTAGCCCGGATCGGTGAGGGCGGAGCCCGAGGCGGCCAGCTCGTGGTAGTCGGCGCCCAGCGCCCACGGCCCGAACGGCGAGCCGGAGCGGGACACGTAGAAGCCCTGCAGGGCGCTGTCCGGGTTGGTGTTGAGCTGCGTGGGCGACTGTTCGATGGCGTAGTACCGCGACCCGTCCGCCGACGGCATCAACGTCACCATGCCCACGTTCGCCGCGTCGGAGGGCATCTCACCGGCGAGCGTGATGCGCTGCCAACTGCCGCCCGTACGCGTGTAGAAGCCGTTGTAGGTGTCGCCGCCGCGCCACCCGGCCGCGATGACGACGCGGCGCGGGTCGGCCGGATCGGCCGCGAAGTCGTTGATGATGTTCTTGTACGCCGCGCTCGGGTCGGCGGCCAGCGTCCCGCCGGGCAGGTAGTCCGGGTTCGGGGCGAACTCCCGCTTCCACGGGCCGCGCAGGTCGGTCAGCGAGTGGCTGTAGGCCCCGCGGTTCGTGGCCGCCCACACCGTGCCGCCGAAGAACCGCAGCTTGCGGATGATCGTGCTCTCCAGCTCGGTGCCGCCCACCCGGTCGGCGGGCCGGAACGAGTCGTGCCGGGGGTCGCGCAGCACGTACACGCCGCTGCCGACGAACGAGGTGGCGCTCGTGTTCGCCTCGCCGGTGGCCCACCAGAGCCGCCCGGACCGGTCGAGCCGCAGGTCGCCGGTGGACGGCGAGGAGACCCGGTCGGCGATCGGCTGCCAGCGCCCGCCGCCGGTGCGGGAGCGCCAGACGCCGCCGTTGGCCGCGCCGGCGTACACGTAGCCCTTGTCATCGGCGGCCATGCCGGTGACGCGGCCCGTGACCAGCCCGGCACCGCCGGACGAGTTGCTGTTGACGTCGCGGTAGCGCGGGTCGTCGGAGTTGTACGGCAGGCCGGTGACGTGCCGCCAGCTGCCGGCGGTCCGGGGCAGCGCCTGCTGCTGCGCCCACGCCGCCGAGTAGGCGCCCGGCGCGACGATGCCGGGCGCGCTGCGCGCCTCGGCGTACTGTTCGGCCGCCTCGGCGATCTCCCCCGGGTCCTCCCCTTCGGGCTCCTCGGCGAAGGTCCGCGACTGTTGCGCCTGCTGGACCCGCTCGGCGGCGATCTGGACGTGACGGCGGTACGGCTCGGGCCGATTGTCGCCGCCGGGTGCGGCGGCGACGGACACGGCGGGGGTGACGATCAGCGCGAGGGCGGCGGTCGCCGCGATGAGTGCTCGGCGCGTCGAGACGTGATTGAGATGAGGCAGCATTGCCCACTCCTCCCCGAGGGGCGCCGTCCACGAAGGATGGTTCCGGCACCCTCTGGGGATCCTCATCGCGGCGTGAGGGGTCGGCAACCGTACGAACAGCTTCGATGTATCAGCCGGGCGGGCCGCTCAGCGTGACGGCGCGATGAGCTTCTCGGCGACCCACGCCGCGACCCCGTCCGGGTACGGCGCCGGCAGCGACAACACGATGTGCCGGAAGCCCGCCTCGCGCGCCCGCCCGATCGCGTCCCGGGTGGCCCCGGGGTCCTCGTACGCCACCGGCAGCACCAGCGACCGCGTGATCTCGGCGGGGTCCCGGCCGAGCTCGGCGCAGTAGCGCTCGAGCAGCGCACCCCGGCGTACGGCGTCCGCCACATCGGCGCCGGGGTAGTTCCACACGTCGGCGTGCTCGGCCACCACCCGCAGCGTCGCGGCGGCGCGGCCCCCGACGACGATCGGCGGGTGGGGGCGCTGGACCGGCTTGGGGTTGCCGAAGGCGCCGGTCAGGTTCACGTACGCGCCGCGGAAGTCGAACGGCTCGTCCTCGGTCCACAGCCGCCGGATCACCGTGCACGCCTCGGCCAGGGCGCCGACGGCGTACGCGGCGTCGTGGAACGGCAGGCCGTGGGCGTCGTACTCGCGCCGGGCCCCCGGGATGTCCGTCCGCGAGCCGGCGCCGATGCCGAAGTCGAGGCGCCCACCGGAGACGACGTCCACCGTGGCCGCGATCTTGGCCAGCATCGCGGGCGGCCGCAGCCGGTTGCTGGTCACCAGCACGCCGAGACGCAGCCGCCGGGTGCGGGCGGCGAGGGCGGACAGCAGTGTCCAGCCCTCGTACGCCGGCCCGCCCGGGTCGCCGCCGATCGGCATGAGGTGGTCGAACAACCAGGCGTGCCCGATCTCCGGTACAGCGTCCGCCTCTTCCCAGACCCGCAGGACGGCGGCGTAGTCCACCTGCTGCGGCGCGGTCATGATCCCGTACATGTCACCGCCGCCGCAGCGACGGGTCGAGCAGGGCCGGCGGGGTGTCGAACTTCTCGTCCGCCGCGAGGTCGACGCCGGGCGCGACGATCTCGTCGATCGCGTCCAGGACGTCGGCGGTGAGGACGGTGTCCGCGGCGGCCAGCTGGGATCGCAGGTGCTCCACGGTGCGCGGGCCGATGATCGCGCTGGTGACGCCGGGGTGCGCGGTGACGAAGCCGAGCGCCAGCTGGATCAGCGTCAGGCCGGCCTCGTCCGCCACCTTCGCGAGCCGTTCCACCGCGTCCAGCCGGGCCTGGTTGGCGGGCAGCGAGAGGTCGAAACGCTGGGGCATGAACGCCGAGCGGTGGGTCGTGATCTCCCGGCCGGCCCGCACCGCACCGGAGAGCCAGCCGGAGGCCAGCGGGCTCCACACCAGGACGCCGAGGCCGTACTGCTCGGTCACCGGCAGGACGTGGGTCTCGACGCCGCGCTGCAGGATCGAGTAGCTGGGCTGCTCGGTGACGTAGCGGCCGAGGTGGTGCTCCCGGGCCGCCCACTGCGCCTGCACGATCCGGTACGCCGGGAAGGTCGACGAGCCGAAGTAGCGGATCTTCCCCGCGCGCTGGAGGTCGGTCAGCGCCGACAGGGTCTCCTCGTCGCCGGTGGCGGGGTCCCACCGGTGGATCTGGTAGAGGTCGACGTGGTCGACGCCGAGCCGGCGCAGGCTGTCGTCGAGCGCGGTGACCAGCCAGCGGCGCGAACCGCCTCGGTGGTTGCGCTCCTGGCCCATCGGCATGGCGGCCTTGGTGGCCAGCACGAGGTCGTCGCGGCGGCCGGCGATCGCCTTGCCGACCATCTCCTCCGACTCGCCCTGGCCGTACATGTCGGCGGTGTCGATGAGGTTGATCCCGGCCTCGAGGGCGGCGTCGACCATCGCGGTGGCCTCGTCCTGCGTGGTACGCCCGATGGCGCCGAAGTTCATCGCGCCGAGCACGAGCGAGCTCACCTGCACGCCGGTGCGGCCGAGGGTGCGGTACTGCATGGTGTTCCTCCTTGCGGACGGGCATACTGGAAACGGATCGTTGTTCCGCTACCAACATACGGAACCGCGTTCCGCTTTGGCAACCCGGCCGTACGGAAGGATGAGTGGGTGCCACCACAGAAGCGGGCCGACGCCCGGCGCAATGAGCAGACGTTGCTGGAGGCCGCCGCGAGCGTCTTCGTGACCTCGGGCGTGGACGCACCGGTCCGCGACATCGCCGCCCGGGCCGGCGTCGGGGTCGGCACGATCTACCGGCACTTCCCCACCCGGGCGGACCTCATCGTCGCGGTGTACCGGCACCAGGTGGACGCCTGCGCCGAGGCCGGCCCAGAGCTGCTGAAGCAGGAGCCCACCCCGCACGCGGCGCTGTCGCGGTGGATCGACCTGTTCGTCGACTTCCTCGTGACGAAACACGGGCTGGCGGCGGTGCTGCAGTCGGACAACGCGAGCTTCCGCAACCTGCACGGGCTCTTCCTCGAGCGGCTTCTGCCCGTGTGCGCCGAGCTGCTCGACGCCGCCGTCACGGCCGGGGAGATCCGCGTGGAGATCAGCCCGTACGAGCTCCTGCGCGGCGTCGGCAATTTGTGCGCGGGGGCGGAGGGCGACGAGCGCTACGACGCCCGCCGCCTGGTCAAGCTGCTGGTCACCGGGCTGCGCGGGACGCAGCCCGGTGACGTCACGCCGGTCGCCTGAGCGGCAGCATGTCGTCGAACGGCAGGGTGGCCGCCCGCCGGCTCTGCGCCGCCGTATCGCTCACCCCGGCCCAGCGGCGCAGGGTGGCGGTGGCCGCCGCCGCGTCCGCCGGGGCGAGCCGGGAGATGTTCGCGCCGTGGTTCGCGCCCGGTGCGACGTACAGGTGCGAGTCGCGAGGGCTGGGCGTGAACTTCTCGGAGCTCCAGGGGTCGTTCTGGCCGTAGATGAACAGCATGCGTTCCGAGCGGGTACGCACCCAGTGGTCGACGTCCAGCATCGGCAGCGGGTTGTGCCGCGTCTTCAGGTCGGCGGGCAGGACGGCGTCGGGGGCGTACAGGCCGGGATAGCGGGTGAGGCCGCGCAGGTGCCGGAACGCCAGGTCGGGCCAGCCGAGCTGGGCGGCGGCCTGGCGGTAGTACGGAAGGTACGGCGCGAGCCCCTGGTCGGTGTAGAAGCTCCAGCCCGCGACCGCGTCGATCCAGGCGTACAGCTCCTGGTCCGTGGCCGTGACCGGGGGTACGGACGGGCAGTCGGCCGCCGACGAGTACTGCCAGAACGCCCACGGCGTGTCCAGCATGGTCAGCTCGAACGACCGGTCCGCGGTGCCCACCGTGCCGGCGAACGTGTAGCCGTTCGCGGCGGCCTCCGCCTCGAGCAGCGCCCGGAGGCGGTCGCGGCGGCGCAGCGCCTCCTGCTGCAGGTGCTGCAGGGCCGTACGGCAGCTCGCCTCGCCGACCGTGGCGAAGAACCGCTCGTACGCGCCGTCCAGCGGGTTCACGACGTCGTCCGGGGCCACGTACGCGACCACGCCGTCGACGTCACCCGGGTAGAAGCGGCGGTGGTAGACCGACGTCATGCCGCCCTTGCTGGCCCCGGTCTGGATCCACCGTCCGGAGTAGATGGTCTTGAGCGCCTGCACGATCCGGTGCTCGTCGGACGCCTCCTGCCAGATCGTCAGGTCGGACCAGTCCGCCGGCTGCGGCCGCGACGGCGTGAAGAAGCGGTGCTCCACCGACACCTGGTTGGCACCGAGCAGCGCGGTGGGCTCGGTCTGCGACGGCCGGGGCTGGGCGGGCAGGCCGTACCCGCCGGTGGCCAGGACCACGGGCGCGCCGGTCGCGCGGTGCAGCAGCGTGAGCCGCTGCGCGAACGTGCCCTGCCCCGGGTGCCGGTGGTCGGCCGGCTGGCGGTACTCCAGCACGAAGAAGCGGTGACCGGCGGGCTCGCTCTGCGACACGATGGTCAGCCCGGGGATCGCGTTCAGCCGGTCGACGAGGTCGTCGGCGGCGGCGGCCGGGACCGCGGGCGCGAGCAGGGCCAGCGCGGACACGACCGCGACGAGCAGCCGCCTCACCGGCCGGCCCTCGCCTTGACGATCTCCGTACGCAGCGCGGGCGGGCCGTCGACGGGCGCGGGATCCTCGGGCGTCGGCGCCACTCCCCCGGCGGCGACCCGGTCCAGGGTGCGCAACCCGGCCGGCCCGGCGCTGCCGAAGATCGTGTAGTTGGGGCGCAGCGCGGAGTCGGCGTACACCAGGAAGAACTGGCTGCCGTTGGTGTCCGGACCGGCGTTGGCCATGGCCAGCACGCCGCGGGCGTACACGCGCCGGGCCCCGGTCGGGTCGGTCGGCGCGGGCGGCAGATCCGTCGGCAACTCGTCCTTGTAGCGGTAGCCGGGGCCGCCCTCCCCCGTACCCGTCGGGTCACCGCACTGCAGGACGCTCAGCGTCGGGTACGCGGTGAGCCGGTGGCAGATCGTACGGTCGTAGAACCGGTGCCGCACGAGGTGCAGGAAGCTCTGCACCGTGCAGGGCGCTGCGGCCCGGTCGAGCGTGAGCGGGATCGGCCCGAGGTTGGTCCGCAGCAGCACCCCGACCGTGCCGTGGTCGGGGGTGTGCGCCGGGTCGCGGGGTAGCGGCACCGGCCGGGCGGCGGGCTCGTCGGGCGTCGGCGTGTACTGGCAGGGACCGTTGGTCGGTTGCTGCGGGCCCGCTCCGGCCGCTGCGGCGGCTGTGCCCCCGACTGCGACCGTGCCGGCCGCGAGCACCACCGCGAGCGTGCGGCTCAGGAATGCGTGGATCACCGGACCCCTCCGTCCCCATCGACAGACATCGACCTTGCTTAATCGATGACCATGCCCGGGGTCAAGCTTGCGGGGACGGAAGGGTCCGGTGTGGATCAGGCGACGGAGGCGGGGAACCGCTCCCAGACGCGGTGGGCGGCGAGCAGCTGCTGCACCGCCGTGAACGCCTCGCCACCGGACTCGGCGGTCACGACGCCGGGCGTGCCGGCGACGCCGGCCTGCTGCAGCGCGGTGACGCCCGCACCCCAGGCGCCGATGGCCTTCGCGTGCCGCCAGCATTCGTCGATGAGCAGCTCCACGCGCGGGTCCACGGCGGCGAGGGCCATCCCGCCCTCCGCGCCCGCCTTGGCGTCGCGGGCCGGCAGCGCGTCCGGCGCCGGGGCCGGCGCGCCGGCGAGCAGCAGCGCGTCGAACTCCACCGACCGGGCGGTGGCGAAGGTGCGCTGCACCGGGTCGCCGCCGACCATGCCGCCGTGCGGGGCGATCAGCAGCGGCACCATGCCGGCCGCGAACACCGCCCGGCGGACCTCACTCACGTCGTCGAGACCGCCCTGCGGGTCGACCACGATGCCGATCATGCGCCCGTCGCCCGGCCAGCGGGCGCCGACCTGGGACAGCGCCGGGCTCGGCGCGACCTCGGCGAGCGGCACGGTGGGCTGCGGCGCGGGCAGGCCCAGCCCGGTGGCGACCTGCTCGCACAACACCGGGTCGACGTTGGCCAGGCACTGCAGCTGGCGTTCCTTGATCGCCTGCTCGTAGCACTTGCCCAGCTCGAACGTGTACGCGCGGATGATGTGCTCCTTCTCGACCGGCGACATGCTGGCCCAGAAGAGGCGGGTCTGGCTGTAGTGGTCGTCGAAGGTGGCCGGGTTGGCCCGTACCTTGGGCGCCTCGGCGACCGTGACCGGCAGGTCGGCGAACGCGTTCTCCTCGGTGGTGAACGGGTTGCCGCCGTCCAGCGAGTTCGGCTTGTACGGCGCCACCCCGGCGTGCACCGCGTGCTGGTGGAAGCCGTCGCGCAGCATGTCGTTCACCGGCGCGTGCGGCCGGTTGATCGGGATCTGCGAGAAATTCGGGCCGCCCAGCCGGGTGAGCTGGGTGTCGACGTACGAGAACAGCCGGCCCTGCAACAGCGGGTCGTTGGTCACGTCGATGCCCGGCGGCAGGTGACCGAGGTGGAACGCCACCTGCTCGGTCTCGGCGAAGAAGTTGGTCGGCGTCCGGTTGAGCGTCATCTTGCCGATGGCCTGCACCGGCGCGAGCTCCTCCGGCACGATCTTGGTCGGGTCGAGCAGGTCGATCCCGGCGAAGGTCTCCTCCGGCGTGTCCGGGAAGACCTGGATGCCCAGCTCCCACTCGGGGAAGGCGCCGGCCTCGATGGCGTCGTACAGGTCACGGCGGTGGAAGTCCGGGTCGACCCCGGCCAGCAGCTGGGCCTCCTCGCAGTCCAGCGAGTGCACGCCGAGCTTGGGCTTCCAGTGGAACTTCGCCAGCACCGTCTCGCCGGCCTCGTTCACCAGGCGGAAGGTGTGGACCCCGAAGCCCTCCATCGTCCGGTACGAACGCGGGATGCCGCGGTCGGACATGTTCCAGATGGTGTGGTGCTGCGCCTCGGTGTGCAGCGAGACGAAGTCCCAGAACGTGTCGTGCGCGCTCTGCGCCTGCGGGATCTCCCGGTCCGGGTGCGGCTTGCCCGCGTGGATGACGTCCGGGAACTTGATGGCGTCCTGGATGAAGAAGACCGGGATGTTGTTGCCGACCAGGTCGAACGTGCCCTCGTCGGTGTAGAACTTCGTCGCGAACCCGCGGGTGTCGCGGACCGTGTCGGCCGAGCCGCGCGAGCCGAGCACGGTGGAGAAGCGGACGAAGACCGGGGTCTCCTTGCCCTTGGCGAGGAAGCCGGCCTTGGTGACGTCGGCGGCGGTGCCGTACCCGACGAAGACGCCGTGCGCCCCCGCGCCGCGCGCGTGCACGACGCGCTCGGGGATGCGTTCGTGGTCGAAGTGGGTGAGCTTCTCGCGGAAGTGGTGGTCCTGCATGAGGATCGGGCCCCGCGGGCCCGCCTTCAGCGAGTGGTCGGTGTCGCGCAGCCTGGCACCCTGCGAGGTGGTCAGGTACGCACCCTGCTGCGCCTTCGCCGGGGCGGGGACGCCGGTCTCCGCGCCGGTGGGCGTACGCGTGTCCGGGGTGCCCTGTTCGTTCTTCGGCGGCAGCGGCTCGGCCGGCGTGGCCGGCTCGTTCAGCGGCGCCGGGGCGCTGCCGGGCTTGCCGGGGATGTCGGAGCTCAGGGCGTCGGCCACCTTCGCCGCGGCGGTCTGCACGACGTCCTTGACCACCTTGGCGGGATTGTGCGAATCCATATGGGCGGTTCCTCCAGAATCGGCGGCTGATGCCCACAGCGGGTACCCGGGTCGGGTGGTCGCAAACAAGGGGTTCAGACCCTGACCGGCTCCTCGGTTGCGGCCGCGTGACGGCCCGGCAGCTGGTCGAGCCGGACCAGCGCGATGCCGGCGACCACGAATGCGCCGCCGATCAGCTGCAGCACGCCCGGCAGCTCGTCCAGCACGAGCCAGGCGATGAGGACCGCGAAGAGCACCTCGGTGAGGCCGACGAAGGAGGACAGGGCCGCGCCGAGGATGCGGGCGGCGCCGATGCCGGTCACGTACGAGATCACCGCCGCGACCAGCACCAGTCCGGCGGTCGGCAGCAGCCAGCTGGTCCGGTGGCCGGCGAAGCCGACCGACCCGAACGTCGCGTGCAGGGGCAGGACGCCGAGCACGCCCAGCACGACGAGCACGACCGCCCCGAACGCCATGCCGCCGCAGGCGAGCGCGACCGACGGCAGCTCCGGGTGCACCCGCGCGGACAGCACGAAGTACGTGGCCAGGCCGACCGCGGCCATCAGCCCCCACAGCACGCCGACCGGGTCGATGCGGGCGTCGCCGGTGACGTCCAGCACGAGGCTCAGGCCGACCACCGCGGCGACCGAACCGGCCACGGTGAGCCGGCGCGGGCGCTCGCCGTGGCGCAGCCACATCCACAACATCACGAGCACGATCCCCGAGTACTCGAGCAGCAGCGCGACCCCGACCGGCAGGTAGCGGACGGCGTTGAAGAAGCCGAGCTGCGCGCCCCCGACCGCCAGCAGGCCGAACAGGCCGACGTCGGCCAGCGAGCGGCGGGCCACGCCCCAGCGCCCGCGCAGCGCGAGGGCCGCCGGCGCGGCGAGGATCAGCGCCGCGACGCCGACGCGGACGGCCACCGCGGCGCCCGCCGACCAGCCCGCGTCGATCAGCGAGCGGGCGAAGGTGCCCGAGGTCCCGAACGTGGCCGCCGACAGCAGGGCCAGTCCCAGGCCCAGGCCGGCGGAGCGTGCTGGCCGCACGGGCACCCCCGAGGTAACGAGCGAATCAGGTTTCGCTCATGACGCTAACACCGGGCGGTCAGCGCTACCGCACCTCCTGCTCGCTCGCGACGCGGACCAGCTCGACGAGGCCGCCGGCGTACTCCTGGGCCTCGGCGTGCGCCTCCTCGAACGGCGGCTGGAAACCGACGCCCTCCCACTGCTGCGTGGCCTCGTTCCAGCGGTCGTTGCCCACCTCGAAGTCCCACGCGTCGATGCCGAGGTCGTAGTAGAGCTGGTCGGCGGAGTTGCCGGCCGCGGAGTAGAGCACGTCGGCGACCGGTCCGGTGTACGACGGCCAGGTCACCGTGCCGCGCTCGGCCGCGATGGCGCCCACGATGCGCCGCGCGCTGTCGAGGAAGAACTTCGACTCGTCGATGGACGGTCGCGGCAGCGTCACCCGCCCGTCCGCCTTGTACGCCCCCGGCGGCCACATGAAATAGCCACCATAGCTATGGACATTCATCGCGAACCGGATATTCGAGTGCGAACGGGCCAGCGCCACGACGTTGCGGCTCTCAGCTTCGGACAGCTCGGCGGTGCCCGCGTACGTGCCGGAGAGGCAGTTGGGGCTGCCGCCGACGTACCCGTCGAAGTAGGAGCCCACCGCGTAGTTGCGGTTGACGTCGACGCCCCACGCGTTGCGGTTGCGCGGGTCGCGGGCCGTGCCGGTGCAGTGGTCGACCAGGTTCTTGCGCTGGAAGTTGAAGTCGTTGAACGAGTAGTTCGCGCCGTCCGGGTTGACCGTCGGGATCACGAACACGTCCACCGAGTCGACCAGCGCGCGGGTGGCCGGGTCGGTCGCATAGTTGGCCAGCAGCCGCTCGGCGAACTCCAGCGTCACCAGCGGGGTCGCCCACTCCCGCGCATGCTCCTGCGAGTAGGCCAGCACGCCGATCTTGGAGCCGTCGCGCACCTTGCCGATCCGCAACGCCTGCACGGTCCAGGGCCGCTTCGGCACCTCGGCGCCCTGCAGGCCGTCGTCGAGGCGTACCGGCCCGGCCACCGGCATCGGCAGGCCGGCCGAGCCGTCCTCCACGACCGCGCGGAACCGCTGCGGGTAGCGGGCCGAGACGAACGCGGCCACGTCGTCGGTCGTGCTGATCACCTTGCCGCCGGCGTCGGTGGCGAGCCGGATCGTCAGAACCCGGTCCCGGTACGCGGCGGACAGCGGCCGGTTCGGGGCACCGGGATCGACGGTACGCACCTGGACGCCGTTCATGCCCTGGTCACCGAAGCGGACCGACTCCACGACCACCGCCGCCACGGCCGGGTCACCGAGGTACGCGGACGCCGTACGCCGATAGCCCTGGGTCTTGTCCGGCAGGTTGATGACGTCGACGAGGGCCGGGTACTGCCGGGCCAGCCGCCGGATCCGCGCGCTGATGTCCGCCGGCGTCATGTACGCGTCCACGAAGTCCTTCTGATACCCGGCCGGCGGGGCCGGCGGGGTGGCGTCCGGCCACGCCGCGGGCGTCACGGTCCGCGACTTCCCGCCCAGGCTCGAGGTGGCGCTGACCTGCACGGGTCGCGCCGGCAAGGGCTGCGGCAGCGCGTAGTGGTACTGGTATTCGCCCGAGTCCTCGAAGCGGATCAGCGGGTACGAGCCGGTCGCTCCGTCGGCGGTCCGCCACGTCACCGTGATCTCGACGTCCGGGTCGTCCGTCGCGGTCGTGGCCACCTGCGTCTGCAGGAACGTCCGCCCGTTCGCTGTCCACCAGTACGCCTGCAGGAATTGCAGTGTGTCGGCCTGTGCGGTCGTCGCGGCGCGCTTCTCGGCCAGCCGCCGGGCCGCGTCGGACTGCCGCTCGATGAGCTGCACGGGTACGGCCCCGTCCGCGGTCAGTGCGGCGAGCTGCCGGTCGTCGACGACCACGTCGGCCAGCACGGCGCCCGGCACGGTGCGAGGCCGCGCGGCGAGGTCGGCGCCGGCGGCGACCAGTCGCTGCAGCGCGGCCTCGCCGGGCAGCCGGAACCGGACGAGCCCGTGTTCACCGGCGGCGAGCCGCACGGCAGCGGCGGCCGGCGCGGGCGGCGGGGCGGGCGCGGCGTTCGCCGCGGGTGGGACGAGAGCGGTCGCCACCGTGAACACCACGGCGGCGGCCGGCCAGCGGAGCCGGATCATCGAACCTCCTGCGCCATCGAAGGATGTCGCTGTCACCCCATCCCACCGCCCGGCCGATGTCAACGCACCGGTATGCGGCGCATTGCGACTATCGGCGCGTTTCGTCACTATCGACGGTTCTCTTTGCCGCACAGCACGAGAAACATGGCCGTCACGGAGTGCATCGATCCTTACGGAGGCGCGAGATGCCAGGCAACAGAGCGGTTGTCTACCAGGGCCCCGGCGTGGTGGAGGTCCGGGACACCGACTACCCCACGTACGAGATGAAGGACGGCCCCGGCGTCAACAAGGCGAATGTCGGCCGGCGTACGCCGCACGGCGCGATCCTCAAGACGGTCGCCACCAACATCTGCGGCAGCGACCAGCACATGGTCCGCGGGCGCACCACCGCGCCGCAGGGGCTCGTGCTCGGCCACGAGATCACCGGTGAGGTGGTCGATGTCGGGTCCGACGTGGAGTTCGTCAAAGTCGGCGACCTGTGCTCGGTGCCGTTCAACATCTCCTGCGGGCGGTGCCGCAACTGCAAGGAGCGCAAGACCGGCGTGTGCCTCAACGTGAACCCGGACCGGCCCGGGTCCGCGTACGGCTACGTCGACATGGGCGGCTGGATCGGCGGGCAGGCGGAGTACGTGCTGGTGCCGTACGCCGACTGGAACCTGCTCAAGTTCCCCGACCGCGACCAGGCCATGGAGAAGATCCTGGACCTGGCCATGCTCGCCGACATCTTCCCCACCGGCTACCACGGCTGCGTCACCGCCGGGGTCACCACCGGCTCCACCGTCTACATCGCCGGCGCGGGACCGGTCGGCCTGGCCGCCGCCACCTCGGCGTTCCTGCTCGGCGCCGCCGTCGTCATCGTCGGCGACCTCAACAAGGAACGGCTGGAGCAGGCGCACAGCTTCGGCTGCGAGACCGTCGACGTGGCCGCGGGCGACCCGGTCGAGCAGGTCCAGCAGATCCTCGGCCACGACGCCCCGGCGATCGGCCAGCCCCTGGTCGACGCCGCCGTGGACGCCGTGGGCTTCGAGGCCCGCGGGCACGGCGCGAACGCGCAGACCGAGATGCCGGCGACCGTGCTCAACTCCCTCATGGACCTCACCCGGGCCGGCGGCGCGATCGGCGTGCCGGGCCTCTATGTCACCGGCGACCCGGGCGGCGTGGACGAGGCGGCGAAGGAGGGCTCGCTGTCGATCCGGCTCGGTCTCGGCTGGGCGAAGTCGCACTCGTTCGTCACCGGCCAGTGCCCGGTGATGAAGTACAACCGCGAGCTGATGATGGCGATCCTGCACGACCGCGTCCAGATCGCGAAGAACGTCAACGCCACCCCGCTTCCGCTGGACCAGGCCCCGGACGGCTACCGCGACTTCGACCAGGGCGCGGCCCGCAAGTACGTCCTCGACCCGCACGGCATGGTGAGCCGAAGCGCGGCCTGACGACGGGCTGCCGCGCCGGCCTCCGGCGCGGCAGCGCCCGGCGCCCGCATCAGGCGCGGTCGGCCGGGCGGTCCCAGCCGTCACAGGCGTCGGCCGGGTCCTCCCCGAGCAGGTCGAGCAGGTCCGGACCGGTGTGGCCGGTGTCGACCGAGCGGCCGGTCAGGCCGAGTTGCGCGGCGCAGTCGCGGCCGTACCCCTTGACCATGCGGTCGGCGCGGGTCAGGTGCCCGCAGCGCGGGCACCGGCGCATCTCCACGGGTGCAGCGGCCATGACCCCAGTATCGGCCGACCGGCGGCCTCACACCCGGAACGTGCCGACCAGCTGCTGCAGTTCGCCGGACATCCGGGCCAGGTCCCGGGCGGCGCGCTGGGACTCCCCGACGCTCTCGGTGGTCAGCCGGGTCGTCGTGGCCAGCGTCTCGATGCCCCGGGCGATGTGGTTGACGCCGCCGGCGGCCTCGCTGACGCCGCGGCTCATCTCGCCGGTGGTGGCCGTCTGCTCCTCCACCGCCGCCGCGATGGTGGTCTGGTAGTCGCTGATCCGGTTGATGATCACGCCGATCTCCCCGATCGCCGTGATGGCGGTGTCCGTGTCCGCCTGGATCGCGGTCACCCGGGCGCTGATGTCCTCGGTGGCCTTGGCCGTCTCCTGGGCGAGATCCTTGACCTCGCTGGCGACCACCGCGAAGCCCTTGCCGGCGTCACCGGCGCGCGCCGCCTCGATCGTGGCGTTGAGCGCGAGCAGGTTCGTCTGTTCCGCGATCGCCGTGATCAGCTTGACGACGTTGCCGATCTCCGCGGAGGACGTGCCGAGGCTGGAGACCGTCGCGTTGGTCGTCCGGGCCATCGTCACGGCCTCGCCGGCGACGTGGGCGGCCTGATTGGCGTTCTCGGCGATCTCGCGGATGGACGCGCTCATCTCCTCGGAACCGGCCGCGACGGTGTCCACGTTGCGGCGGATCTGCTCCGCGGCGGCGGCGACGTTGCCCGCCTGGTTGCTGGACTCCTCGGCGTTCCCGGAGATCTGCGTGCTGGCGGCCGAGAGCTGTTCCGCGGCGGCCGCGAGCGACTGGGAGGCCTGGCCCAGTGACTGCACGGTGTCGCGCATGTTGCCGGTGGCCCGGTTCAGGGCGCCGGCCATGACGCCGACCTCGTCGCGCGAGCGGACCGGGACCGTACCGGTCAGATCGCCCTCGGCGACCCGGGTCAGCGTGGCGCTCACCTGGCCGAGCGGCCCGGTGATGCGCCGGACGGTGAGCCAACCGAGCAGGACGGCGGCCGCGAACCCGGCCACCAGGCAGGCGATCATGATCGTCCGGCTGGTGCGGTAGTCGCCGGCCGTCGCCTTGGCCGCCGCGGCGGCGCTGTCCGCCTCGAACCCGGCAAGGGCGTCGAAAGCGGCGTTGACCTTGTCGACCAGGGGCGCGGCGATGCCGTCGTACGCCGTCTCGAAGCCGGCGCTGTTGTCGGCCAGGGCCGTGGGGATGAGCCGGGCGTCGCGGATGGCGTTGAAGGCGGTCAGGCTTTGCTTGAGCTCGTCGACCGGCGTCTGCTGCGCGGCGTCCAGGCCGAGCGCCGCATAGTCGTCGACGCCCTTCTGCACGATCGCGGCCGCCCGCTGGGCGTCCTCGATCTTCTGCCGGCTGTCGGACGCCTCGGCCGAGATGTTCGCCATGGCCAGGCCGAAGAGCTCGTCGTCGAAGGCGCCCTGGGCGGCGGCGAGGGCGGCGGACGGCTTGAGGTTCTCCTCGTAGATCTCGGTGGCGTCGGCGTTCGCCTGGCTCAAGGCGACGAGACCCACGGTCGCCACCACGGCGCCGGCGAGCAGCGACACGAGGAGCGCAAGGCTGATCTTCACGCCTACGCCGAGGTTGCCGAACCAGCTTCCCTTGATGCCGCTCTCCGTTGCCGAGTGCCGTCGTGCCATCCCTGATTCCTCCGGTTCCGCGCCCTGCAGGCTTGATCGCTGTCAGCCCGCCTATCGGCGCGCGTCACCGCCGGTGAATCTCCCTCTTCGTGCTGCTCCGGCAGCCTCACCGGGCCGGTTGCATCCCGGTTGCGGCCCGGACCGGCCGCCCCGTCAGACCCGGAAAGCGGTCACCAGGGACTGCAGCTCGGCCGACATGCGCGCGAGCTCGCCGGCCGCGCGCTGCGAGTCGCCGACGCTCTCGGTGGTCAGGCGGGTCGCCGCGGCGAGCGTGCCGATGCCACCGGCGATCTGGCCGATCCCCGCGGCCGCCTCACCGACGCCCCGGTTCATCTCGGCGGTGGTCGCGGTCTGCTCCTCGACCGCCGCCGCGATGGTGGTCTGGTAGTCGCTGATCCGGGAGATGATCTCGCCGATCTCCCCGATCGCCGTGATGGCCGTGCCGGTGTCCGCCTGGATCGCGGTCACCCGGGCGCCGATGTCCTCGGTGGCCTTGGCGGTCTCCTGCGCCAGGTCCTTGACCTCGGACGCCACGACGGCGAAACCCTTGCCGGCGTCGCCCGCGCGGGCCGCCTCGATCGTGGCGTTGAGCGCGAGCAGGTTGGTCTGCTCGGCGATCGCCGTGATGAGCTTGACCACGTTGCCGATCTCCGCGGAGGACGTGCCCAGCTTGGCGACCGTGTCGTTCGTCGTGGCGGCCATCGTCACGGCCTCCCCGGCGACCGCCGCGGCCTGGTAGGCGTTCTCGGCGATCTCGCGGACGGAGGCGCCCATCTGCTCCGAGCCGGCCGCGACGGTCTCCACGTTGGCGCGGATCTGCTCGGCGGCGGCCGCGACGCCCTCGGCCTGGTCGCTGGAGCTCTCCGCGTTCCCGGCGATCTGGTCGCTGGTCGCGGACAGCTCCTCGGCCGCGGCGGCGAGCGACTGCGAAGCCGTACCCAGGGACTGCACGGTGCCGCGCATCGTCGCGGTGGCCCGGTTGACCGCGGCGGCCATCGTCCCGACCTCGTCGCGTGAGCGGACCGGGACCGTACCGGTGAGGTCGCCGTCGGCCACCCGCGCCAGCGTGGCGCTGACCTGGCGCAGCGGCCCGGTGATGCGCCGGACCGTGAGCCACCCCAGCAGCGCCGCCACGACGAAGCCGGCGGCCAGGCAGGAGATCATCACGATGCGGCTGCTCCGGTACGCGTCGCTCGTGGCGGCGGCGGCCCGCCGGGCGTTGGCCGCCTCGAAGTCGCGCAGCGCGTCGAAGTCGGTGTTCACCTGGGCGGCGAGCGGCTCGACGACGGTCTCGTACCCGCGCTCGAAGGCCTCACCGTCGCCGGCCAGCGCCGCCGGCACCAGCTGGGCATCGCGGGCGGTGTGGAAGGCGAGCAGGTCCTTCTCGAGCCGGGCGATCAGCTGCCCCTTCGCCCCTGTCACACCCAGCGACTTGTAGGCGTGGACACCGGTCGCCAGCTGGGTGGCGTCGCGCCGGGCCACGGCCACCTTCGCCTCCGACTCGGACCGCTGATCGGAGACGGTCGCCAGCACCAGCGCGAACAGCTCGTCGTCGAAGGAGCCCTGGGCTGCGGCGAGGGCCGCGGACGGCTTGAGGTTCTCCTCGTAGACGGCGTGCGCGTTGGCGTTCGTCTGGCTCAGCGCGACGAGGCCCACGGCCGCGACCACACCGCCGGCCAGCAGCGCCACGACGAGCGCCAGGCCGATCTTGACACCGACCCGCAGGTTGGCGATCCAGCCGCCGTGCTCGCCGTCCGCCGTACGTGCCCGTCGTGCCATCGGTGCCCCTCCGGTTGCGTCCCACTGTGGGTGTGAGCGCTCCTATCGGCGCGAGGATGCATCGGTTGAGCTTTGGTGATCGATCAGCCGCGCACCAGGCCGTTGCGGTACGCGTACACGACGGCCTGCACGCGGGTCCGCAGCCCGAGCTTCATGAGGATGCGGGACAGGCGGGTCTTGACCGTCGCCTCGCCCAGGTACATCCGCGCGGCGCCGGCGCGCTGCTCTCCCCGTGGCGCGACGTGTCGATGCTGGGCTTCCTCGGCCTGCTCCTGCTCTACATCGGGCTGGCCCGGACGGGCGTCGTCGGCTGGTGGGCCACCGGCGTCTACGTCGTCGCGCTGGTGGGGATGTTCACCGCGCTGTTCGCCCCGCTCGCAGTCGTAGGGATCCGAGCAGCCCGCCGCGCGCGGACGCTGTGACGAGCTGCCCGCCGGGGGCCGTGGAGGCGGCCTCCGGCGCGGGCGTGGCGGCCCTGCGGCGGCCGGACGGCCGGACCCGGACCCGGCGGGCGAGGTCGGCGACGAAGGTGAGCGGCGGCAACAGCAGCAGGAACAGCAGGACGGGCCAGGCCCACGGGTGGCTCTCCACGGCGTCGACCCCGGCGCCGAGCCCCGGGAACAACCGGTCGTGCAGCCACGGGAGCCAAGGCGCGGCCCCGAGCAGGAGCGCCGCGACCAGCACCAGGGTACGCAGCGCCCCGGCCGCCCCGGGCCCGAGCGTGAGCGCGAGCACGACCGCCCCCGTGGCGCAGGCGACCATCCCGGTCAGGCCCAGCAGGGTGATGTCGGTCAGCAACGCCAGCACCCCGCAGGCCAGCAGGGCGAGACCGCTGAGCACCATCGGCCCGCGCCGCCCGGAGCTGCGGTCCACGGCCTGGTACGCCGTACGCGTCACCGCCCGTACGGTGGCGAACGTCGGCCGCAGCGAGCGCGGCGGGTCCGCCATCCCGGTCCCGGCCGCCGTGGCCACCGCCGCCGCCCGCGTGGCCGTACGCAGGAACAACGGCGTACGCCTGCGGGCCTCCTCGCGCAGGGTCTCGCCGGGAACCGGGCAGGAGTCGAGCAGCGCGGCGGTCTCCGTACGCGACGGCTGCTCCTGCGCCGACCACGCGTCGAAGGCCTGCAGCCACTGCCCCCGGCCACCCTCGTCACGGATCTCCTCGGCCACCACGCGCAGCTCCTCCGCGGCGATGTCCTCCTGGAAGGCCTCGGCCAGCCACATGGCGAGGCCGGGCAGGCTCGGCGGGACGGGCAGCGTCTCGTCGTCCAGGAACGCCAGCGCGGCGCGATGCTCGCCGGGCACCGGCCGGCCGAACTCCGCCAGCCGGTCCACGAACGTCGCCACGCGCCGGCCGGCGGGAACGCCGTCGTTCTCCAGCACGGCCAGGACGCGCCGCGGGTCGAGGAGCAGGTGCACGAGCCAGCCGCACCCGTCGAGCCGGCCCCACATCCAGTCGTTGGCGCGCCACGACCGCTTGTAGAAGGCACCGAAGTGATGGACCTGCAGGCCGGTCAGCTTGCTCGCCGCGGTCGGATGGCCCGGCGCCAGCCCGCTGCGGGTGTCGGCGCTGACCTGGATCAGCTCGACGAACTGCTCCACCTCCTGCAGGACCGGCAGCACCGACCGTACGGCCACGTGCAGGTCCAGCAGCATCCGGACCGGTTCCGGGCCGCCGAGGACGGCGAGGTAGGCCTGGATCTCCTCGCCGGCCGCCGCGCGCCGCTGGGCCGCCGACGGCCGGGCGCCGTCGGGGGCGGGACTGCCGGCCGTCACCGCGTCCCCGGCGAGCCGCCGCAGCCGTCCCGCGACCAGGTTCACCACACCGGTGAGCTCGCGCCACGCGGCACGCAGGTCCTCCTCGGAGCCCTGCAGCCGCGCGTACTCCGCGGCCAGCTCCGCCACATCGCCGGGCAGCGACGCGACCGAGGCGCGGCGGGCCACCGGGTCCAGGTGAGTCCGGACGAACGACTTGATCTGCGTCTGGCGCGTCTCGCTGAGCGGCCGCAGCACCCGCATGGCCGCATGGGCGAAGGCGTAGCGGTCCTCGACCGACCCGGACAGCGTGTAGCCCAGCCGGACCAGGCGCAGCACGGTCGCCTTGGCCGCGTCGAACGCGGGCCGGCCGAGGGCCACCGCCGCCTCGGCCGCCTCCGCCTCGGTCGCGGGCGGCTCGGCGGGCCAGCGCCGGTTGACCGCGTCGACGGCCGCCGCCCGCAGCTCCTCCATCTGGTCGGTGCCGGGCAGGAACGGCCCCTCGGCGTGCTCCGGCCACAGCGCCGGCAGCTGCCGGGCGATCTCGGCCAGGAGCGGCGTCACGAGCCAGTTGCCCTGCCGCCGCCGGTAGTCCGCCCACGCGCCCGGGTCGGTGAGCAGGCCGCCGTCGCCCAGCCGGCCCGCGAGGACCGCGAGGCGAAGCCGGGTGTCGGCCATGGCGCGTACCCGGTCGTTGTGTTCCTTGATCGCGGCCAGGTCGGCCGCGATGGACTGGTTCATGGTCGCGTTCAGATCCGCGAGCAGGGCGGCGGCCAGATCCGGCGGCTGCGCCTTGCTGCTCTCCGGCGGTGCCGCGGCAGGAGCGCTCGACGGTACGACGTACAGCAGCGCACGGCGGACGTGCCGGTCCCCTTCCCGGTCGAAGATCGTCTGGAGCACGGGCGCGAGGGGGCGGTTGACGAGCAGGCCGCCGTCCGCCGCCCAGTGCGAGCGGGTCGCGTCCACGTACGGCGTCATGTCCGGGTGCAGGTCGTCCAGCTCCCCGGCGGCCCGGCGGCCGACCGGCAGGAACGACGGCTCGAAGGCCCCCGGGAAGGAGGCGCTGCTGCGGGCGGCGAGGGCCAGCGGCGCCGCGATGTCACCGGCGAGCGCGGACTCGTCGAAGTGGAACAGCGCGTGGTGGTCGGCGTCGCCGATCTGCGTACCGTAATCGTCGGTGAACCGGCCGATCTCCGGCGACAGCAGCGTCGTGGTGATGAAGACGTCGGTCCTGCGGGGTTCCGCGACCGTCGCCCGGCCGCCGAGGATCGTCCGGATGCCGGAGTTCAGCGCGGTCAGCATCTGGTCGTCGCCCCGCAGCAGTGAGGGCGGCGCGGGCTCGCCGGGGTCGCGCAGCAGCCGGCCGACGTCGCCCGCCTCCAGCCAGATCCCCCGCAGCCCGCCCAGGCCGACGCGGCGCGCACCGGACAGCCCGAGCAGCGCGGCGTTGATGCCGCCCGCGCTCGTGCCGGCGAGCACGTCGACGCCCACCTGCACATCCACCAGCTCCAGCAGCCGCTGGTAGCGCTCCCGCAGCCGCAGGGCGGCGCCGCGCTCCGCCGGCTGCGGGAACGGCTCCCGGGGTGTCCGCAGGGCGCTCGCCTGCACGAGCAGGTCCAGCTCCCGCGCCACGCCGCCCATCCACACGGCGAGGCTGACCCCGCCGGTGAACGCGAGCGCCAGGCGTACCTCCTGGGTCGCCAGCGTCGCCGGCCGGGGACCGCCGTCCGGCGCGGCGGCGCCGCGCGAGGTCAGGTCCGGACGCCGCGGGACGACCTCGTCCGGCGCCGTCGTGATGCCGGGCTCGGCGGCGGTGGTCTCCGCGGCGGGCGGTACGGGAATGGTGGGAACGCTCACGACGCACCTCCTCTGTGCCTGCCAAGCCGATGCACGGGCACGGTCGGTGATACCGGCGGTCGGGTTGCGGACCGGTTGAACCTCGGACGACCGCTCACCAGCGGCGTACGGCGACCGATGGTGCACACATGGAACGCTTGCCCGCTCGCGTCGTACCCGCGGTGGCGGTCGTCGCGGGGCTGCCCACCGTACTGGCGCCGGGGTCCGGGGTGGCCCAGGTGGCGTACACGGCCGGCTTCTCCGCCGTCGTGGTGCTGGCGTGGCTGGCCGTACGCGCGAGCACCGGAGCGGCCCGGCTGCCGCACGCGCTGATCGCGGGCGCGCTGACCACCTGGCTCGGCGGCGACCTGCTCTACCTGCTGCTCGACCGGGCCGTCGGCGACCTGGGCGACGTCTCCGCCGCCGACGGGCTCTGGGTGCTGGGTTATCCGGTGCTGGCCGCGGGCCTGCTCGTGATGGTGCGGCGGCGGGCGCCCGGCCGGCTGCGCGAGGCGGCGCTCGACGGGTTCGCCATGGCGACCGTCGTAGGGGCGCTGTTCTGGCAGTTCATGATCCTGCCGGCGTTCCGCGACAACGAGCTGTCGGCCGCGGTGGTGGTCACCGCCTTCTACCCCTTCGGCGACGTGCTGCTGTTCGCCACGGGCGCGTTGCTGGTGTTCGCACCCGGCGGCCGCCGCGGTCCGATGCGGTGTGTCGTGGCCGCGCTGGCCATCACCTTCCTCGGCGACGTGTTCCTGTCCGCAGGCTCGATGTGGCTGCCCGACCTCGACGTCGACCGCCTGGACGCCGCGCTCCTGCTGGCCAACAGCCTGTTCGCCGCCGCGCTGTGGCACCGGGGAGCCGGCGCGCCCACCGCGGCCCCCGCCGACCGCCTGCACCCGGCCCGGGTGGTCTTCCTCGGCGTCGCGCTGCTCACCCTGCCGGCGCTCGCGGTCACCCGCGTCGCCGACGACGCCATCAGCCGGGGCACGCTGCTCACCGCGATGGTGCTGCTGACCGTCATCATCCTCGTCCGGTTCACGCTGGTCGTCCGCGAGCAGGAACAGGCCCGCTCGGCGCTCGCCCACCGCGCCACCCACGACGACCTCACCGGGCTCATCAACCGCCAGGACCTGCACGCCCGGCTCGCCGCGGCCCTGGAACGCGGCGACGACGTCCTCGTGCACTTCCTCGACCTGGACGGCTTTAAGGCGGTCAACGACCGGTACGGCCACGCCGCCGGCGACTTCGTGCTCACCGAGGTCGCCCGGCGGCTGCGCCGGCAGGCCCGCACCGGCGACACCGTGGCGCGGCTGGGCGGCGACGAGTTCGTGGTGGTCACCGACACCACGGTCGACGCCGCGCGGATGGCCCGCCGGCTGCGCGACGCGGTGCACGCGCCGATGCCGTTCGAGGGTCACGACCTGGTCGTCGACGTCAGCGTGGGACACGCCCGGGTCGGCCCGCAGTACACGACCTCGGACCAGCTGCTGGCCGCCGCGGACAGCCAGATGTACCGGGAGAAGGCCGGGCACCGTACCCGCCGCGACGCCGGCCGGACGAAGCCCGGAACTGTCGTACCGCTGCCGTAGGGTCCCCTCGTCGCTTCCGAGAGGGGATCCCATGCGCCTGCCCGTCCGCTTCGAGCCCGCCGCCGAGCCGGTGGCGGCCCCGGTGACCAAGCTGGGCGGCCGGCCCGACTGGCTCACCGGCCCGGAATGGCCGCTGTCGGCCGCGCTGGGCGAGCCCATGACCTTCATCGGCCAGTTCCGCGTGGACGACGGCGAGAGCCCCGCCTGGCGTACGTCTTCATGAGCGACGACGACGCGGACGGGACGTGGGAGCCGGAGAGCGGCGAGAACGCGGTCATCGTCCAGCCGGGCGCCGGCGCGCCGCCGTTCGTCACCGCCGCACCGCTGCACGAGGGCCCCAGCCTGCCCGGCACCGACCACCTGCCGGTCGAGGACACGCTCGCGGACGACGAGGTGCCCTGGCAGTTCCTCGGCGGCGAGCCGGTGTGGCTGCAGGGCGACGAGACCCCCGGGGAGGGCTGGCGGCTGGTCGGTCAGATCACCGACGCCATGGGCCACAACTTCGGCGACGCGGGCATCGCGTACGTCTTCGTCTCCCCCGACGCCGCCGAGGGCCGCTTCCTCTGGCAGTGCGGCTGACCGCCGGCGGACAACGCGACCGGCGGACAACGCAGCCGGCGGGCGACGCGGCGGCACGGCTGCCCGGTCCAGCGGCGTGGGCGGCCGGCCACCGGCGGCCTCTTCCCGGCGCCGCGCCCGGCGGGCCTGCCGCGGCAGCGGCGTGGCGGGTCGATCCCGCGGCGACGGCGACAGCGTGGGCGGGCCGGCGGCGGCGTGGGCGGGCCGGCGGCGGCGGGGCGGTGCAGGTCAGAGGGGGTACGGTGGCCGTGATCCGCTACCGTGGGCGGCCATGAACGAAGCGCCGCCGCGGCCCCCGGCCTGGATCGACTGGCCCCTTCGCGTCCTCGCCGTCATCTTCGTGCTTCCGTTCCGTCTGCTGTGGGAGCTGCTCGGCGTCGTCGGCCGGTTCCTCGCCCGGTACGTGGGGCGGCCGCTGGCCTGGCTCGGGCACCACCTGATCGTCGTGCCGGTGACGTTCCTGTGGCGCTACCTGGTCGTCGTGCCGCTCTCGTTCCTGTGGCGCTATCTGATCGTCGTGCCGGGACTGTGGTTGTGGCGGTGGGTCGTCGTCGTGCCGTTGTCGTGGCTGGCGCACTGGCTGCTCGTGGTCCCGGGCCGGTGGCTGTGGGAACGGCGGCGGGCTTTGCTGCGACCGCTCGCGCTGGTCGTGCGGTATCTGGTCGTCGTGCCGGTGGGGTGGCTGCTGACCGTCGTCACACCCGTCCTGGTGCTCCTCGGCAACGGGATCGCCGCGGTGGCGCGCGGCTTCGTGCGCTGGGTGCTGGTGCCGGCGTGGCAGGGCATCGGGTGGGTGTCGTGGCAGGTGTACCGGTGGCTGCTGCGGCCGGGGTGGCGGGGCGCGGGCTGGCTGTTGCGGCAGGCGTACCGATGGCTGCTGCGGCCGGTCGGGCTGGCCGTGCGGTGGGGGTGGCAGCACACGGTCGGGCCCGCGTACCGGATGGTGGCCGCCGCCGGACGATGGGTGCGCGAGAGCGTGCTGCGTCCCACCGCGGACACGGCCCGCGCGGTGCTGGTCTCGGTGGGCCTCCGCCGGTGACCCGCGTGGCCGATTCGTTCAAGACGGCGGGCGGGCGGCGCTTCTAGGGTTCTGCCATGAGCGCTGAACGATTCATCATGGCCGAGGCGCGCGTGCTGGAACGCCGCCTCTACGAGACCTGTGTGCACGGCGCGGCGCCCGGCGGCGTGGTCGAGGCGCTGCGGGCGTACCGCAACGGCGACGGCGGCTTCGGGTACGGCTTGGAGCCGGACAAGCGAGCCCCGGACAGCCTCCCGCTCGACGTGGAGACGGCCTTCCGCACCCTCGCCGCCGCCGGGGTGACCGCCGCCGACCCGGCTGCCGCGGAGCTGATCGGTCCGGCGTGCGGTTTCCTCGCCGGGGTCGCCGACGAGCGAGGCGCCGTCTCGCTGGCCGCGCCCGTCATCGAGGGCTATCCGCGGGCCGGGCACATGACCGACTGGACGTACGTGCCGGGCGTCAACCCCACCGCGGGGCTCGCCGGGCTGCTGTACCAGCTGGGCTTCGACCACCCGTGGCGCGCCGCGGCGACCGCGTACTGCTGGGCCGAGCTGGAGGCCGGCACGCTGCCCGACGACGTGCACGCGCTGTCCGAGGTGCTCGGTTTCCTCGAACACGTGCCGGACCGGGACCGCGCCGGCCGGCACGCCCACCGCGTCGGCGAGATGATCAAGAAGACGGCGATGTTCCACCTCGAGCCCGGCACCCCCGGGTACGGCATGACGCCGCTGCAGATCGCTCCGGAACCCGCGTCGCCGTGGCGGGCTTTGTTCACCGGCGAGCAGATCGAGGGGCATCTCGACCGCCTCGTGGCCGACCAGCGGGAGGACGGCGGCTGGCCGATCACCTGGGATCCGCCGAGCACGGCCGCGCGGCAGGAATGGCGGGGCATCGTCACCGTGGCGGCGGTGCGCACGCTCGCCGCGTACGGTCGATCGCCCGCACGGCCGTGACCACGCACGAAGCGGGGCCCGGCGCACGAAACGCCGGGCCCCGCAGCCGATCCGGGCCGGTCAGCCGGCCAGCGCCGGCCGGCGCAGCACCCGCCGCACCGCGCCGCGCACCGGCGGCAGCCAGCGGACCAGCTCGGCCGTCCGCCGGTTCGAGCCGTACGCCAGCAGCGTGAGGAACACGCCGTACACGGGCAGGTGGCCGAGCAGTTCGGTGCCCCCGAAGAGCAGCAGCGTGGCGTTGAACGGGATGCCCGCGACCAGCACCGCCACCTGGGGCAGCGCGCCGGAGATCACCAGCAGGCCGAACAGCAGCTCGGTGACGCCGGCGATCGCGACGAAGTGGTCGACCGGCAGGTGGATGCCGGCCAGCGCGAACACGTCGAGCTGCGGGAACATCGCCACGGTCTCGCGGGCCAGGGCCGGGTTGGCGAGTTTCTCGGCGAACGCCAGCGTGATCAGCGCACCGCCGGCGCCCAGGCGCAGGGCGAGCAAGGCCCGGCGCAGCGTGACGGCGTCCGGCTCGACCCGGCCGAAGGTGGCGTCCGACGGCGGCACGAAGGCCAGGAACACGGCGACGCCGAGCAGGTCCATGGCCGACAGCAGGCCTACCGGGCCGGTGACGAGCAGCGCGAGCGGGCCGGCGAACGCCAGCAGCAGGGCCGCCGGGCGCAGCCGGATGCCGGTGATGAACCAGACGCCCAGCGCGCCCTCGAGCAGCAGGATCGCCGAGCCGCCCGCGAGGTGCTCGACCTCCAGGTCGTGGGTGAGGAAGTGCCCGGAGACGGCCGCCGCGAGCAGCGAGACGCCCAGGTGGATGGCGAGCAGGCGCGGCACGTACGGCACCAGCCGGCCGACGAACCCGAGCCGGGGCAGCTCCGGGGTGGGCAGGAAGCGCACGGCCGCGTACCGCCAGGCCGCCGTGACCAGCACGACGGTGACGATCAGCGCGAAGGTGACCGGCCGCAGCACGAACGACCAGTCGCCCGGGTAGCCGTCCGGGTCGGGCACGAACCACTTCTCGTGCGCGGAGGCCGGCTCCGCGGCTGCCAGCAGGGTGGCGACGGCCGCACCCAGCACCGCGCCGGTCCGCTTGATCGTGGTCCGCATGTCTTCACTCCTTGATCGGTTCCGTCGTCATTCCTACGGCGTGACGAGGCGTCGATCGAGGGTTCGGCGGGCTTTCGGGACCTTGGTCCCGCCACTTCAGGACCAGTGCTGATCAGGCCGCAGGCCCGGTGGAGCGTCAGTCGGTGGGCTCGGTGGCGCCGGCCTCCGGCTCGTCGGTCAGCTCGGGGCCGGGGCGCACGTCCACCCCGGTGGGCAGCTCGGGCGCGTCGGCCCGGTCGGCCAGGGTCTCGTCCGGCTCGGCGGGTGGTTCCTGCTCGGTGCTCATGGTCGCTGCTTACCCGCCCGTGAGGCGGCGAAGCGCAGCATCGGCCAGTAGATCCGGGTCGCGTCGGCCACGACGGCGAAGTGCGAGGACGCGTTGTCATCCAGGTACGTCGTCGCGATCGTCACCTCGTCGATCGGGTTGCCCAGCCGTGCCGCCTCCAGCAGCACGTTCATCTCGTACTCGAAGCGCTCCCCCGGCACCGACCCGAGCCGGCCGAGCATCGCGCCGGGGTAACCGCGCAGCCCGGTCTGGGTGTCCGTCACGATCCGGCCGGTGACGGCCTGGAACAGCAGGCAGGTGAGGGTGTTGCCGACGCGGCTGCGCAGCGGCATCCCGGCGAACCGGCGGACGCCGAGCACCATCCGCCCGGTCTCGCGGACCCGGTCGGCGACCCGGCACACCTCATCGGCCCGGTGCTGCCCGTCGGCGTCGGCGCAGACCACGTCCTCACCCGGGTACGCCTCCGCGATGTGCCGGAAGCCGGTCTTGAGCGCGGCGCCCTTGCCCCGGTTCACCGGGTGCCGCAGCACGGTGCAGCCCCGCTCCGCGGCCCGGTCCAGCACAGCGGCCGCCGCCGGGTCGCTGCCGTCGTCCACGATGACGACGCGCGCCGCGTCCAACTCGTCGACGAGGCTGAGCAGAGTTTCTCCCGGCTGGTAGACCGGCAGCAGAACGACCATCGGCGGACCCATCGTCGGCGGAAACGGATTGCGGGTCCTATACCCGGCCGCCCAGCACGGAACGCGTCAGATCCGTCACCTCATCGGGGGTCGCGCGCCGCAGCCGCAGCCGCTCGGCACGCCGCAGCCACGCGACCATGTGCCGCTCCCGCCGCCGCAGCGCCGCCGGGTCGCGGGCGCCGGCCAGGAAGACCCGGACGGCGGCGCGGGCCAGGCGTTCCCCTCGCGCCGCGCCGTCGGCTCCGCCGGTCACGGGTACGTCGAGCAGCGCGCTCCCCGGCAGCCCGAGCACCTTCCCGGCCAGGTAGCGGATCCGCGGCAGATGCCACGGGTGCGACACCAGCCCCAGCGGCCGCGCGGGGTCGAACGCGTACCCGCTGAGCAGGCCGTCCTCGACCGTGTGCAGCAGATTCTCCAGCGTGCTGCGCGACCTCGTCTCGGCGCGCAGATCCGCCCACCGGCCGAGGCCCAGCGACCGGGCCGCGGCGAGCATGAGATCGCCCTCCCGGCTGCCCACGGGCGGCTCCGGCGCGCCCTCGCACGCCTCGGCCCAGCCACCGCTGAAGATCACCGGAACGGCCCGCGACCACGCACCGTGATGCCGCTCGACGTAACCGGCGGCGGCCCGCACCCGGGCCAGGCTGGCGGGGGTGAGCGCGTACCGGCCGGTGGCACAGGTGACGCCCCGCCCGAAGACGAGCAGGGCGGCGGCGGTCGGCGGGGTCATGACCTTCCTATCGTCTCGCTAAGCTCCGACCGTACCCCCGCTTCCGCCGAGGGCGGACCCACCCGCCCCCCGGGATGGCTGATCGAGGTGGCACCAACGGGGATCACCAATGAAGACTCGGCTCGTCGTGCTCGCGTCCGTACCGTTGACCGGGCTGGCGCTCGTCACCGGATGCACCCCGGCCGCCTCCTCCGCCTCCCCCGCGGCCACCGCGCACCGCTTCCGCGGCTCCGGCAACCTCGTCGACATCGAAGCGCGGCGCCGCTCCGGCCGCCGCTCCGGCCGCCTCGCCGACGTCGGACGGCGGGGACGGCGGGATGCTGGCCGGGCTCGGGACCGACGCCGACTGAAAGAAGCTCGTCACGCCGTGCCCGCACGACGGGCAGCAGCCGGTCGTCCAGCAGGTCGTGCCGGCCGACGTCACCGGCGACGGCATGGACGACGCCCTGGTGGCGCGCAGCTGCGAGGCGCGGACGTCGTACTACCCGTCCACGGTGGAGGTCTTCGACGGCGCGTCGCAGTCCACCCACCCGCGGCGGCTGGCGACGCTGCTCCGGGAGGTCGGCCCGGCGGACCAGCCGTGGATCACGAAGCTGCGGGTGACCGGCCGGCAGGTCGTCATCGAGGCGAACGGCACGGACAGCCGGGACGACAACGCCTGCCCGAGCGTGTCGTTCACCTATCGCTACCGCTACAGCAGCGACGGCTTCCAGCGCGTGGGCCGCGACGCGGCAACGCGAACGAGTGCCTGCCGGTCGGCTGAAAACACTTGAGTGTCCACCCGGTGGAAGGCCGACACTTCCGGCATGGACGATCTCACCATCGGACAGCTCGCTGAGCGCGCCGACGTTCCCGTACGCACCATCCGCTTCTCTGGTCGGACGCCGGCATCCTGCCGCCGTCCGGCCGCTCCGAGGGTGGCTACCGCCTGTACGGCCCCGAGGCCGCCGCCCGCCTCGACCTCGTCCGTACGCTGCGCGAACTCGGCGTCGGCCTCGACGACATCGCCGAGATCCTCGGCGCCCGCACCACGGTCGCCACCATCGCGGCCCGGCACGTGACGGCCCTGGACGCGCAGATCAGGGCCCTGCGCCTGAACCGGGCGGTCCTGTCCACCGTCGCGAGACGCGGCTCCTCCGCCGAGGAGACGACCCTGCTCAACCGGCTCGCCCGGCTCCCCGTCGCCGACCGCGCCACCCTCATCGAGGACTTCATGCGCGAGGTGGCCGCCGGCCTGGACGCCCGCCCCGACATCGGCGAACGCCTGCGCCGCTCCCCCGTCGAACTCCCGGAGAACCCGACCGCGACCCAGGTGGACGCCTGGCTCGACCTGGCGGACATGATCCAGGACCCGGACTTCCGAGCCCGCATGCGCACGATGATGGAGATCACCGTCCCGGGCCGCCCGGCCGGCGCCGGCATCTGGTTCGCCCGCCACGTCACGGAGGTCATCGCGGACGCCCGCGGCCGCGGCGTGGACCCGCACAGCCCGGAAGCGGACGAGGTGCTGGACCGGCTCTTCCCGGGCGCGGACCGGGCGGAGGTGCTGCGCTGCCTGGAAGCGGGCCTGGCCGCGGACGCGGAAAGATTCCGGCATTTGCTGCGCACGGTCCGCGGACACGAGCCGCTGCCGTCACGCCTGCCGGAGCTCACCTGGCTGGCCCAGGCCCTGCGAGTCAGCCCTCGATGACACCGATTTCCCCGCGCACCGCGTCGACTTCTTCCGGGCTGCAGACCAGCACCACCTGGAACGGGACAGGATGCGCACGACCGCTGAGCATGGGATTCGCCCACTCGGCGGCCGCCCGGCGCAACGTGGAGAACAGCAGCCGGCGCTGCCGCCGATCGCCACCGAGGGCCCGCTCCGCGTGGTCGATCAGGATCAGGTACCGGTCAGCGGTGTGCCAGCCGAGATCGCGGAGGCAATCCGACAGGGCATCCCAGTTCCACCCGAAGTAGTCGGGAAACCGGAATGCCTCGTAGAAACCCAGGAACACGCTGTCCTCGTCCGGCAGCGCCGCGCCGTCGAGCCGGGCGACCGCAATGGTTCCGCTTCGCGGGAAGACGTCGAGCAGCGACTCTTTGGCTTGCTCGTCGACCACGGTGAGGTGGTTGTCGGTGACATCCCAGAACGCAGAACCGGTCACGGGTCAATCCTCGATGACCGGGTTGCAGGGCGACAGGAAGGGGTCCGCCCGCTCGGTGAGGAGACCACGGGCCAGGACGCGCACCCGGAACATGCCGGGCCCCGGCGGCATCGGCATCTCGTCCGCCCGGTCGTGCACCAGGCCGTACGAGCCCGGCAGGACCCGGGCGATCAGGCCGAGGAGGTCGTCGAGGAAGCGGCCCTCGTCCCGGATCCGGTTGACGAACCCCGTCGCGGTGAGAAAGTACTGACCGTTGAGCCGCCGCACGGCGAAGACGGCATCCGGCCAGTCCGCCCGGCCGACGAATGCACGCACCTCCGCCACGCCGCGTTCCAGCAGATCGTCGTCGTCCTCGTACGGCGACTGCGCCAGCCCTATCCAGGCGTGGAACTCGTGCACAGTTCTCCCATGAACGTCGACGTCGGCCGCGCGGGTGGTCGATGGTGGCCGACCTGGCGCAGAGCCGCCGCGACGGGGTCGTCAATCATGTGGGCGGCGAGAGGAAGAGGGGGTTTGCGGCCCATCCCGTGAGTGCCTCCGCGTCGGGACCGACTGCGAGGGACGGACCTCCAGGTACGCATTCCGGCCAGAACTCGTGGAACCACCGCTGTTCCGCTGTGTGCAAATGGGACCAGTGCTCCCGGATCAAGCACGTCACGCGCTCCCGTCGTCCCGGCACGCCGAGGTGACGTCCTAGGTAGCAGGCGGCCTTCAGCACTGTCGATTGCAGCGAGAGTCTTCCACACCAGCCCGTACGGCGGGGTAGGGGTTTGCTCTCGAATGTCCGCTGCGAGAAGGTCGAAGGTTGACCAGGGCGACCAGCGCGCCGCAGCGCCGGTCGGTGCTCTCCGTGGCCGCGTTGCCTGTCATCCCTCTGCCTTCACATCCGGCGGGTGGTTCTGCTAGCTGGGGACGTACGCTACCGGCGGTTCGGGGCGGAGGCGGAGTGCTGCTCGTTCGGCTCGGCGTTTGGCTGGGGCGAGGCGGTGGCGGGTTGCGCTCAGGCCGTACCTGATCATTCCGGCCGGGCGGGTGCGGCCCGTGCCCGTGATCTGGTAGCCGCAGGCGCGTAAGCGGCTGCCCAGCGCCGTCTCGCAGAGGGCGATCTCCTCCTTCGTCAGGCGGGTCCGCCAGCTTTCGACGCGCTGCGTGGTGACCGGTTCGTGGGTGTGTTCGTGCCAGGTCTTGAAGGCCGGGACCGCCACGTCCGCGACCTCCGAGGGCCGGGTCATGGCCGGGTCGTAGTCCTCGGCGAGGAAGGCGCAGATCCCGGTGAGCTCGCGGGTGGGGTCGGCGACGAGGTCTTCGTAGCGCAGCGAGTGCCATTGGGCCGGTGGGAGGCGGCGGGCCGCGCGGCCGGCCTCGTCGATCGCTCGGGCCCAGGCCGCGATCGTGCCGGGGACGTCCTCCTTGTGCCAGGTCATCTCCTTGAGGGAGGCGACGCAGGCGCGGCCGTCGCGGATCACGTTGATGATCTGGGCGTCGGGGAAGAGGCGGAGGATCGCGTCCAGGTTCTGCAGGTACGCCGGGCGTTTGTCGCCCCAGCGGGCTTTGCCGAAGCGGCCGGCGTACGCCTGGAAGACGGTCGCGAAGGCCGCACCGAGCGTGCCCGGTCCCGTGGTGATCCGGTGGATCGTTTCCTCGGCGTCCAGGCCGAGGTCGGCGAAGCGGGTCTGCTCGCGGCCGGTGATCCAGTGGGCGAGGCGGCGACGGGCGGCCTCGCGGGTCAGGTCGCCGAAGTCGCGGCGCCGGCGGTACGCCTCGAGGACGAAGCGGGTTTCGGGTGGGACGGCGATGCGCGGGTGGGCGTGCAGCATGAGCTGCAGCATCGTCGTGCCGGAGCGGGGGCAGCCGACGACGAAGACGGGACGGGCGGCGGTCATGATCACCTCCGGTGGGCCTCGGCTCACCGGAGGTAACTTACGGATGTCGACCGGCAAAGTGAAGAAGCGGGCCGGAGCCGAAGCTCCGGCCCGCTTGCTGTCACGGGGCCGGGTACTCGGTCACGTAGACCGGCTGGCCCACCTTGGTGGTGTCCGCCGGGCCACCGACGCCGTTCACGACGTTGTCGATGGTGCCCGCGCTCAGGTTCACCGTCATGATGTGGTGCAGCTTGACGCCCGGGCGGTTCGGGACCTCGAAGCCGTTGGCGGTGTGGATGGACGGGTTGTTCTGGTTGAAGACGTACACGCCCGCGCCGTACAGGGTGTGGGTGCGTACCTTGTTGCCGACCTTGTAGCCCGCGTAGCCCTCGACCGAGCCGTTCATCCAGTCGGCCTGCGTCGGCGGGTCGTACGGGAGCTCGTTCTGGTAGAGGATCGTCGTGCCCTTGTCGCCGTTCCAGACGGTGTTGTACTTCTGGAAGTGCTCGACGAACAGGCCCGTCGCGGTCACGTTGTCGCCGTTGATGACGGCGCCGTAGCGGCCGGTGTTGGTGCGCCAGCGATCGGTGTCGCCGTTGACGCCCTCGGTGAAGCCCTCGACGCCGTGGTCGGCGCGCCACACCCAGGTGTGGTCGATGAGCACGTTGTCGCTGTTCACCTCGAGCGCGGTGTCGGTCTTGCCGACGTGCGGGCCGCCGACGCGGAAGTACACGTCGGACAGCGTGGTGGGGTTGGTGGGCGAGCTGATCTTCAGGCCGTGGCGGTTACCCACGCGCAGCAGCGTCTTCGACTCCTTGGTGCCGGCGTCGATCGTGACGCCCGCGACCACCACGCCGGGCACGTCCGCCACGGTCAGCGGCGTGGCGCCGTTCACCGCGGTGAGCGTGGCGTGGCCGATGCCGAGCACGACCTGGTTGGGCCGCCACACCTTGATGCTGCTGCCGACGTTGTAGACACCCGGGGTGAGCAGCAGATTCTTGCCCAGCGCCAGGGCGGCGTTGATCAGGCCGACCGGGGTGGACGGCCTGGCGACGAAGAAGTCGCTGATCGGCAGCGTACGGCCCGCGGTGATGTCCTCGTCCCACGAGGCGCCGCTGGTGTTGCGGTGCGCCGACGGCACGCGGACGTTGTACTTGCCCTTCGCGTCCACGAACAGGTACGGCTTCTCCCGGCTGAGCGGGGTCTTCTCGACCGTCGTGTACGGCGGGTTCGGGAACGCCGAGTCGTCCGGTGCGCCCTCGACGCCGGAGAAGACCTGGTTCCACACGCCGTTGGACCAGTTCTTCACCGTGCTGTTGCGGGTGATCCACTGCTGCTGCGACCCGTTGACGACCTCGGGCATGTTCGAGTCGGCGATGAAGCCGCCGCTGGCGTACTGCGGGCCGGCGGTGCAGTAGTCCATCAGCGACAGCGTGCCGCCGGTGATGTCGAGCCGGCGCAGCGACACGGCCTGCGACACGGCCCAGAAGTTGGCCGTGCTGCGGCAGCCGTCCTGGCCGGCGGCGTTGACGTTGATCGTCAGGTTGGACAGGGTGCGCCAGAAGTTGACCAGCGCGAGGCAGTTGCTCGTGCCACCGTCGGCGAGGCAGCGGTTGTAGACCTCCACCTTGCCGTTGATGACCACATCCTTCGGCGAGGCGCCGAGGCCGGAGATCTCGGTGTAGTAGCCCACCTTGATCTGCAGCGGCTTCTCCGCCGTGCCGTAGGTGCCGGGCTTGAACAGGTACGCGTAGCGCTCGGTGCCCATCTCGTTGTCGACCTGCTTGGCGTGGGTCGCGTCCAGGGTGGCCTGGATCTGCTCCACCGGCATGCCGGGGTCGAAGACGGTGACATTGGCCCCGAGGTTCGGCACGGCGCTGCCGTACCGGGCCGGCGCGGCGGTGGCGGCCGTGGGGACGCCGGTCAGGGAACCGGCGGTCGCCAGGGCCAGACCGAGGGCGAACATGCGGCCGAGGCGTCGGCGTACCAGCCGGCGATCGGCCAGACGTCCAGCGCCGGCGAGGCGAGTCGTCATGCTCTGGTGGTCCTTTCCGTAACAGGGCTGCAATGAACCAGGTCACAGAAAGCGATAGATGTGGCCGGATGTCAAGTGGGGAAGCGCTCTCTGCCTGCCGCATTCGGGCGTCATCGGGACAACTCGCCTCGGTTCCGGAACCCGCGCTGGCCGAACGGCCCATCCGCGCTCGCCGCAGGCGACGAAAGCGGGATGGGAAAAAGCCGGTGCTCGAACCCGGAAATGGTCGGCGAAATGTCAGTCCATTAAGGAATGACGAACGTGAGCCGAACTCATGTTCGTCATGACATTTGCGACTGTAATGGCGCCCTCTCCGGCTGTCAGGCTTTTCCGTGAACGCCACACCCGTTGCCGGCACCGGCACCGTCGCCCGGTGCAGCTGACCAGCTCTGGCAGGGAGAACCGTGTTCCAGATCGCCTCCGCCATCAGACCCGGCCGCGACACCGGGCGGCCCGCCGATCTTCTCGCGCGCCCCGCGCCGCGGCAGCCCGTACCGGCCCGGCCGGTACGGGCGAACCGGGCCGGGTTCGGCGAGGCCACCACCCTGGTGATGATCGACGTCGGCGCCGTGGCCGCCGTGTCGGCCGCCACCGGCTCGTGGTGGGCCATGACGCTGATCCGCGCCGCCGCCGTTCCGCTCGCGCTGGCCGCCGCCGGTCTGTACCGCCCCCGGCTGCAGTTCGCCGTCCTCGACGACCTCCCGCGCCTCGTGCTCGCGCTGGTGGTCGCCGCGGCCGTCACCGTCTGGCTGCCGTGGCCGGTGCTACCGCCGCTGGACGTCCTCGGCATCATGCTCGCCGCGCTGCTGGCCGGGCGGGTCGCCGGCTACCGGCTGCTGCGCCGGCACCGCCGCCGCTCCCCCGGCCGGGCCGCGATCGTCGTGGGCAGCGGGGACCTGGCCGTCCAGCTCGCCGAGGCGCTGCGGGCGGACCGCTCGTACGGCATCGCGCCGGTCGGCTTCGTCGGCCCGCGCACCCTGACCCGGTCCACCCTCCCGGTCCTCGCGGCGGCCGACGACCTGGAGAAGGCCGTCCTGCGCTACAAGCCGCTGCACCTGATCGTGGCGTTCCCCGCGACCGCCGACGGCGACCTCGTGGCCGCGCTGCGTCGTTGCCGTCGGCACGGCGTCACCGTGCACGTCGTACCGCGGCTGTTCGAGCTGGCCGTCGGCTGCGGCGGCACGGACTCCGTCCGCGGCATCCCACTGGCCCGGCTGCGCCCGGAGCCGGTGCAGATGCGGCGCTGGGCGCTCAAGCGGCTCCTCGACATCTGCGGCGCGGCCGTCGCCCTGGTCCTGCTCGCCCCGGTGTTCCTGCTGTGCGCGCTGGCCGTGAAGATCGAGTCGGGCCGCCACGGGGTGCTGTTCCGCCAGGAGCGCATCGGCCGCGACGGCGAACCGTTCACGATCGTCAAGTTCCGCTCGCTGACGCCGTCGACCGACCTCGAGTCGCAGGTCACCTGGAACATCAACACCGACGCCCGGCTGGGGCCGGTGGGCAAGCTGCTGCGGTTCAGCTCGCTGGACGAGCTCCCCCAGCTGGTCAACGTGCTGCGGGGCAGCATGTCGCTGGTCGGGCCGCGGCCGGAGCGGCCGTACTTCGTCGAGCAGTTCCAGCGCACGTACGCGGGCTACCTCGACCGGCACCGGGTCCCCGCCGGTATCACCGGCTGGGCGCAGATCCACGGCCTGCGCGGCGACACCTCGATCGAGGAGCGCACCCGGTTCGACAACCACTACATCGAGCACTGGTCGCTCGGTCTCGACCTGAAGATCATCCTGCGGACGGTCGGCGCGATGCTCAGCATCCACCGGGACTGACCATGGCCACTGCCCAGATGCACCCCATGGTCGCCGGCGACGGAAGCGCCGCGCGGGGACCGGTACGGCCCAGCATCCTCGTGGCCGGCACGGTGCTGCTGATCTGCGTACCGAGCCGGATCAGCGACGTCTCGGCCTCCGGGCACATCACGGCGGCCGACCTCGGCGCCGGGCTGGTGGTGGCCGTGGTGGCCGCACGCCTGCTCGCCGGCGACCGATCGGTGGCCGGGCGCGGCTGGCTGCCGTTCGGCTTCGCGCTGGCCTCCTTCGCCGCGGCGACCGTGACCGCGAGCGACGTGTCCGCCAGCGTCATCGGGTTCATCCGCTACAGCGAGCTGTTCGTCCTCGTGCCGGTGGCGGTGGCGATGTCCCTGCGCGACCGCCTCGACCTGTTCCTGGTCGCCGGTGCGATCATCACCGTGACGGTCGTCGAGGGCGGCGTCGGCGTGTACCAGTACCTCACCAAGACCGGCGCGTCCTACGCCGGCGAGTACGTCCGCGCGGTCGGCACGTTCGGCGCGGAGCAGGTGATGGCCCTCGCGGCCCTGCTCGGCTACGGGCTCGTCGTGACGCTGGCGCTGGGCCTGGCCCTGCGCGGCCGGGCCCGCCTCGCGCTGCTCGCCGGGGCGACGTTCCTGCTGCTGCCGCTCGGTCTCACGCTGAGCCGGGGCGCGTGGATCGCCACCGCCTGTGCGGTGCTCGTCCTGCTCGTCGTCGCGAACTGGCGGATGGCCGTCGCCCTGGTCGGCGTGGGCGCGCTGGGTTTCGCCGTCCTGACGCTGACGGCCGGCAGCAGCGATCCGGCCTCGGGCACCTTCGACCAGCGGATCACCAGCATCGCGTCGTCGGGCAGCGAGCCGGACCAGTCGGTGCAGGACCGGTACGCGCTCTGGCACGCCGCCACCGCGATCTGGGCCGACCACCCGGTGCTCGGCGTCGGGCTCAAGGACTTCCCGCACTACCGCGACAGCTACGCCTCGGTGGCCCTCTCCGCCGGCAGCGACGTCGGCGACCCCACGACCGGCGTCGGACGCGAGCCGCTGCTCTCGGCCCACAACCAGTACCTGATGGTGCTCAGCGAGCAGGGCACGGTCGGCATCCTCGCCTTCGCCACCCTGCTCGGCACGCTGGCCGCCGGGGCGGTACGCCGCCGGGAGAGCCTGCTGCCACCGCAGGGCCGGCGCTTCCTCGACCTCGCCGCCCCGGCGCTCATGGTGTGGACGCTCGTCGACTTCCTCTACGGCGACATCGGCGGCGGCCCGAGCAGCGTCCTGCTGGCCGTGACCCTCGGGCTGGTGGCCCGGCGCGGCGTCGTCGCACCCCGCCCGCGGCCGGGAGGTACGGCATGACCACCACGGCCCGCCCCACACTGGTCCGCGCCGCGCTGCTGACCATCGTCGTCACGATGGCCGGCTCGGTGCTGGGGCTGGTCCGCGACCTGCTGCTCGCCCGCTTCTTCGGCGCCGACGGCGGCACGGACGCGTTCCTGGTCGCGTGGACCGTGCCGGAGACGGCGTTCGTGCTGGTCGTCGAGGGCGCGATGTCGCTGCTGATGATCCCCGTGTTCAGCCGGGCGCTGGCGCGGCACCGCGCGGCCCGCGAGGTCGTGGCGGCCACACTGCCGCGGATCCTCGTCGTGCTGGTCGTGCTCTCGGGCGCCACGGCCGCCGGCGCGCCCGTGCTGGTCCGCGTCGTCGCCCCCGGGCTGGCCGACCCGGCCCTGGCCGTGACGTGTACGCGACTCACGGCCGTCACCGTGCTGACCTTCGGCATCGCCGGCTACCTCAGCGCGGCGCTGCGGGCGAGCAACGTCTTCGGCGCCCCGGCGGCGATCCACCTGGCGTACAACGTCGGGATCGTCGGTCTGATGTGGACGTTGCACGGGCGGCTCGGAGTCGTCAGCGCCGCCGCGGGGGTCGCGCTGGGCAGCCTGTTCATGGTGCTCGTCCAGGTGCCGAGCTTCCTGCGCCACGTGGGGCTCCCCCGGCGCTGGCGCGGTTCCGCCCCGGCGGTGACGCTCGGTGTGGTCGCCCCGATCGTCGTCTACACGCTGACCCGGCAGGCGCAGGTCTTCGTCGAGCGCTACCTCGGCTCCTCGCTGGCCCCGGGCACGATCTCGTACCTGAACTACGCGCAGAAGGTCGCGCAGATCCCCATGCTCATCGCACTGCTGGTCTGCACGGTCACCTTCCCCACCCTGGCGCGCAACGTCGCCGCGGGTGAGATCCAGCAGGCGCGGCGGCGAGTCGAGACGGATCTGCGTACGGTCGCCGCCCTGATCCTCGTGGCGACCGCGTACCTGGTGGCCTTCGCGCCGCAGATCGTCGCGGTGCTGCTGGAGCACGGCCGGTTCACCGCCGGGGACACGGCCGCCACCGCCGCCGTCATGCGGGTGTACGCGCTGGGCGTCCTCGGTCACGCGATGGTGGGCGTGCTGTCCCGGCCGTTCTTCACCGGCGCGCGGCGCACGTGGTACCCGGCCGTCGCGATGGGCGCCGGGCTCGCGGTGACCGCGGGGCTCGCCGTCGTGGCGGTGCCGTGGCTCGGGGCGTACGCGATCGCGGCGGCCAACGGCATCGGCATCACCACCACCGCCGTCCTGCTGCTCCTGGGCCTGCGCCGGCACATCGTCGCGGTCTCCGTCACCGGCGCGACGGCCCGGCTGGCGGCCGCGGCGGCCGGCGCCGGCGCCGCGGGCTGGCTGGCCGGGCGCGCGATGACGACCTGGGCCGCCCTGCCCACGGCCGTGACGGGGGGCCTGCTGGTGCTGGGCGCGTTCGTGCTGCTGGGCCGGCTCGCCGGAATCGAGGAGCTGAGGAGGTTGCCCCGTGCCCGATGAACTCTCCCCGATGCCGCTGGTCCTGATGTACCACTCGGTCGAGGCGTACGAGGCGGACCCGTACCAGGTGACCGTGCACCCCGGCCGCTTCGACCGGCAGCTGCACTGGCTGCGCCGCCGCGGCCTGCGCGGGGTGGCCATGTGCGAGCTGCTCGAGGCCTGCCGGGCCGGCCGGGCGCGCGGCCTGGTGGGCCTGACCTTCGACGACGGCTACCGCGACTTCCTCACCGAGGTGCTGCCGGCCCTGCGGCGGCACGGCTTCACCGCCACGGTGTTCGTGGTCGCGGGCTCGCTCGGCGGTTACAACGCCTGGGACGAGCCCGGCCCGCGCAAGGAGCTGATGACCGCCGCGGAGGTCCGGCGGGTGGCCGCGGCCGGCATGGAGATCGGCTCGCACAGCCTCTCGCACGTGCACCTCCCGCGGGTCGGCGAGGAGGAGCTCCTGGACCAGGTACGCCACAGCCGGCTCATCCTCACCGAGATCACCGGCAGCGCGGTGACGGGTTTCTGCTACCCGTACGGCGACGCCGGCCCGCGGGAGATCCGTGCGGTGGAGGAGACCGGGTACGACTACGCCTGCGCGGTGCACGTCTCCGGGCCGGCGGGGCGGCACGCCATCCCCCGGACGTTCATCGGCGACCGCGACACCGCGCCGCGGCTCGTCGCGAAGCTCGCCCGGCACCGCCTGACCACCGGCAGGGCCGGCCGATGAGGGTGCTGCACGTGATCACCGGGCTGGCCGCGGGCGGCGCCGAGCACCAGCTGCGGCTGCTGTTGCGGCGGCTGCCGTACGACTGCGAGGTCGCCACGCTGTCGAACCCGGGCGCGGTCGCGGCGGCGATCCGCGCCGACGGCACCAAGGTGCACGAGTTCACGATGTCGAGCAACCGCGACGTGTCCGTGGTGGGCGGGCTGCGCCGGCTGATCCGCTCCGGCGGCTTCGACCTCGTGCACACCCACCTCTACCGGGCCTGCGTGCACGGACGGGTGGCCGCGCGGCTCGCCGGGGTGCCGGTCGTGGCCACCGAGCACTCCCTCGGCGACGGCTACATCGAGGGACGCCGTACGTCCGCGGGTGTCCGCACGCTGTACCTCGCGACCGAGCGGTTGGGCCGCATGACGATCGCCGTCTCGGACACCGTCGCGCGGCGGTTGCGGGCCTGGGGCGTGCCCGCGCACCGGATCGCCGTGATCCCCAACGGCATCGACGCCGCGGAGTTCACCTACGACCCGGTGCTGCGCGCCCGGACCCGGCAGCGGCTCGGGATCCCCCGCGGCGCGGTGGTCATCGGCGGTGTGGGCCGCCTGGAGCCGGCCAAGCGGTTCGACCACCTGATCTGGGCGCTGGGTGAGGTGCCGGGCGCGGTGCTGCTGCTGGTCGGCGACGGCTCGGCGGGGGCGGCGCTGCGCGAGCAGGCCGTCCGGTCGGGCGTCGGCAACCGGGTCGTCTTCACCGGCGCCGTCGGCCACGTCCGCGACGTGCTCTGCGCGATGGACGTGTTCGCCTCCCCGTCCACCCAGGAGACGTTCGGGCTCGCGGTGCTGGAGGCGCTCGCCTGCGGCCTGCCCGCCCTCTACGCGGTCTGCCCGCCGCTGGACGGGGTGCCCGACAGCGGGGCGCAGCGCCTGTCCCGCGACCCGGAGTCGCTGCCCCGCGCGCTGCGCGCGGAGGTGGTGCGGCTCGCCGAGCGCGACGGGGCCCGGCTGCCGGGCCCGCCGATCGCCACCCGGTACGACATCGCCCGGCTCGCCGACTCGGTCAGCCGGCTCTACGAACGCATCGTCCTGAGGCAGCCGGTCGAGAGCAAAGGAACGCAACGGTGAAGTCACGCGAGATCCTGCCGCGGCTCGTCCGCCGCTTCGGGCTGCTGCTCCTGCTGACCGTCGTCGGCGGCGCGGCCGGGGCGGCGTACGCGGCCCTGAAGACACCCGCCTACACGGCCAAGGCGTACGTGGTGGCGATCGGCAACC
The DNA here is from genome assembly GCF_040677315.1 of Actinoplanes sp. NPDC049316. Lineage (NCBI taxonomy): Bacteria > Bacillati > Actinomycetota > Actinomycetes > Micromonosporales > Micromonosporaceae > Actinoplanes > Actinoplanes sp. NPDC049316. The sequence continues at coordinate 305,012 of NZ_JBFAQM010000004.1, forward strand.
CCGGCGACTCGATCGCCGCGCTGAACTTCGCGCAGGCGTACGGCCGCATCGCGACCAGCGGGCCGGTCCTCGTGCAGGCGCGGGCCCGGCTCGGCGCCGACGCGTCGGGCCTGGACCGGGTGACCGCGGCGACCTCGCCGGACGCCCCGGTCGTCGAGATCACGGCGACCGGCCCGGACGCCCGGCACACCACGGACGTCGCGAACGCGGTGGCCGGCGCGCTCGCCGACTACGGCAGCCTGCGCAGCTCGGACACCAAGGTCGGCCTGTCGCTGCTGGCCGGCGCGACGGTCCCCGAACGGCCGAGCTCACCGCGACCGCCGCTGGAGCTGGCGGTCGGCGCGGCCGGCGGCCTGCTCATCGGTGGCCTGGGCGCCCTGGCCGGCGTCGGCCGGTCCGCGACGACCTCCGCCGCGGCGCAGACCGCCGAGGAGACCGGGACGCCCACCGAGACGCAGACCGGGACCGAGCCGGCCCGGTACGAGGCGAAGGTGGAGGACGACGCCGTGGACGTGCCCACCGAGCGTTACACGGGCAAGGCCCTGGTGCAGCAGCCGCCTCCGAAACAGATCACCGCCTACCGGTCGGAGGAGCAGCCTCCGCCGATTCCGGCACAGCGGGTCGTCGGGCGGGCCACCGTCGCGGGAATGGACGACGACGAATGATCACCGTCGGCGAGGACCTGTGGACCGCGGAGACCCGTCGCGGCGACGACGCGCTGGCCGGCCTGCGCCACGAATGGGAGGACCTGTACGCGCGCTGCACCACCGCCGCACCCTTCCAGGCGTACGCGTGGCTCGAGTCCTGGTGCCGCTCGTACGCCGAGCCGGGCGCGCTGCGCGTGACCCTCGTACGCCACCACGGCCGGCTCGTCGCCGCCGCCCCGTTCCAGCTGAGCCGCCGCACGGGAGCCGCGGTGCTGACGCCGCTCGGCGGCGCCCTGGCCGACTTCACCGACGTGCTGGCCGCCGACGACGCCGTGCGGCCCGCGACGCGCATCCTCGCCCGGGCGCTGCTGCTCGACCCGGGCTGGGACGCCGTGGACCTGCCCGAGTCGCGGCCCGGCCCGGCCGGCGCGGCCCTGTGGCAGACGTGGCCGGGGCGCAAGTGGCGGATGCCCGCCTCGCTCTGCTTCGAGCTCACGGCCATGCCGATGGAGGATCTCGTACGCTCCCTGCCCGCCAAGACCCGCAAGACGGTCCGGCGCCGGCTCAACCAGCTGGCGCGTACCGATGTGGACGTGAGCGAGGTGACGCCGGAGCGGGCCGCGCCGGCCGTGGCCGAGCTGCTGCGCCTGCACGAGCTGCAGTGGCGCGGCCGCGGCATCAACGAGCACCACCTCAGCGCGCAGTTCGCCGCGCACCTGACCCGGTCGGTCACCGGCATGCTGAGCGGCGGTCAGGCCGCCCTGTACGAGTACCGCATCGACGGGCGGCTGATGTGCTCGTCGCTGATGCTCATCGGGCGCGACCTGGTCGGCGGTTATCTCTACGGCACCGACCCGGAGCTGCGCGAGCGCGTCGACGTGAGCACGATGCTGATGAACGACACGCTGCCGCTGGCGCACCGGCTGGGGCTGCCGACGATGAGCATGCTGCGCGGGGACGAGCCGTACAAGCTGCGCTGGGAGCCGCGGCTCGCGCTCAACGAGCGGATGGTGCTCGCGCGGCCCGGAAGCGCCCGGGGGCTGGCGTACGGGCTGCGCGTCCGGTCGGCGCGCGCGGCGGTGCAGGCGGCCAAGGAGCACGCGCCCTGGCTGCGCACGGTCCGGGACCGCCTGCGCCGTGGCGCCGGGAGCGCGAGCCACGGAAAGCCCAGCGGCGACAGCGCGAGCCCCGGAGAGCCCGGCGCCGACAGCGCGGGTGCCAGGAAGCCCGGAGGCGACAGCGCGGGTGCCGGGAGCGCGGGATGAGCCCGGCCGTGCTGCACGTCGCCCAGCCGCGCGACGGCGGCGTGGCGCGCTACGTCGTCGCGGCTTGCCGGGACCAGATGGCCCGGGGCTGGCGGGTCGCGGTCGCCTGCCCGGACGGCGGCCGGCTCGCAGCGGACCTCGCGGCGGCCGGCATCCCGCGGCTGCGCTGGCCGGCCGTGCGCAGTCCCGGCCCCGAGTCGCTCGCCGAGGCGCTGCGGCTGCGGGCCCTCGCCCACCAGGTCCGGCCCGACGTCATCCACCTGCACGCCGCCAAGGCCGGGCTGGCGGGCCGGTTGCGCCCACCTCGCAGGGTGCCGATCCTGTTCCAGCCGCACGGCTGGTCCTGGCTCGCCGCGGCCGGGCCGGTCCGGGCCGCCAGCCTGGCGTGGGAGCGGGCCGCCGCGCGCTGGACCGACCTGCTGCTGTGCGTCGGGCACGGCGAGGCCGAGCAGGGCCGCTCGTCCGGCGTCCGCGGCCGGTACGCGGTGGTGCACAACGGTGTGGACCTCGACCACTTCGCCCCCGCGGGTGACGTGGCCCGCGCCGCCGCCCGGGACCGGCTCGGGCTGCCCGGCGCGGCGCCGCTGGCCGTGTGCGTCGGACGGCTGACCCGGCAGAAGGGCCAGGACGTGCTGCTCGCCGCCTGGCCGCTGATCCGCCGGTCCTGCCCCGGCGCCCGGCTCGCACTGGTCGGGAACGGCGATCAGGCGACCGCCCTGCGCGCCCTCGCGACCCCCGGCGTGATGTTCGCGGGCGAGGTGGACGACGTCCGGGACTGGCTCGCCGCGGCCGACGTGGTGGTGCTCCCGTCACGGTGGGAAGGCCTGTCGCTGACCGTGCTGGAGGCGCTCGCCACCGGCCGCAGCGTGGTGGTCAGCGACGTGCCGGGCCTCGGCGACGTCGTGGCGCCCGGGGCCGGCGACCGGGTGCCGCCGGAGGACGCGCCGGCGCTCGCCGCGGCGGTCGCCCGGCGGTTGTCGTCCGGCGCGCTGGCCCGCGAGGAGGGCGAGGCCGCGGCCCGGCACGCCGCCGCCTTCGACGCACGACTGACCTTCGAGCGGCTGGCCGCCCGCACGGCCGCCCTTTCGGACGAGCGGTAGGAGGCCTGGCATGGTGCTGCAGCAGGTGAACCTCGACCTCGCCGACCCGGCGTTCTGGCGGTTGCCGCCCGGGCAGCGGCTGGCGGCGTACCGGATCCTGCGCGAGCTCGACGCCCCGGCCCGGTGCGGCGACGGCTCGTACGTGCTGGCCCGGCACCGCGACGTGGTGGAGGCGAGCCGCCGGCCGGACGTGTTCCTCAGCGGTCCGGGCGTCACCACGCCGCGCCCACCGGCCTGGGTCCGTACGGTCTTCGGCGATTCGATGGTCAACATGGACGATCCACGGCACGCCCGGCTGCGCGGCGTGGTCTCCCGCGCGTTCACCCCGCGCGTGGTGGCACGCATCGCCGAGGACGTCGACGAGATCGCCCGCGGGATCGTGGCCGACGTCGTCGCCGAGCGCCCCACCGAGTTCGTGGCGGCGGTCGCCACCCGCATGCCGTTCGAGATCATCTGCGCGATGATGGGCGTCCCGCCGGCCTGTCGGCGCGAGCTGCTGGCGGAGATCGGCCGGGCCACCGAGGGCACCACCGTACGGCCGCGGCTACGGGTGCCGGGCCGCGGCCTGCGCGCGCTGGCCCGCATGCACCGGGTCATCGGCCGGGTCGCGCGGGAGCGGCGCCGGGAGCCCACCGACGACCTCATCTCGGCGCTGGCCGCCGCCGACCTCACCGGCCGCGAGCTCGGCGCGTTCTTCTCGCTGCTGATGGTGGCCGGCGTGGAGACCACCCGCAACGCGATCTCGCACGGCCTGCACCTGCTCAGCGAGAACCCCGACCAGCGGGCGCTGCTCGCCGGTGACCTCGACCGGTACGCGCCCGGCTTCGTCGACGAGGTCGTGCGGCACTCGTCGCCGATCGTGCAGTTCCGGCGTACGCTCGCCCGCGACCACGAGCTGGGCGGGCGCTTCCTGCCCGCGGGCGCCGACGTGGTGCTCTGCTACGCCTCGGCCAACCGGGACGAGAGCGTCTTCGCCGGCCCGGACCGCTTCGACATCACCCGCCACCCCAACCCGCACGTCGGCTTCGGTGGCGGCGGCCCGCACTTCTGCCTCGGCACGGCGCTGGCCCGCCAGGAGATGACCGCGCTCTTCCGCGAGCTGCTGACGCGCCTGCCGGACATCCGGTCGGTGGGCGAGCCGCGGCTCGTGCCGTCCAGCTTCGACAACCGCGTGGGACGCCTGTCCTTCACGTACTGAGAGGACCGCCTCGTGACCCGCCGTGCCCTCGCCCTGCTCGCCTGTCTCCTCGCCGCCGCGGCGTGCACGGGGCCGGGCCGTGCCGAGCAACGGCTGAGCGCCACGGCACCGGCGGCGGCACCCCGGCCGGCACCGGCGCCGGCGCTGCCGGACGGGCACCCGAGCGGCTGGACGCCGGCGTTCCACGACGAGTTCGACGGCGCCCGGCTGGACCCCGCGCGCTGGGCCGACCACTCCAGCGCCGAGCCCGACGAGGGCCGCGGCAACCTCGGCAACCAGCAGCTGGAGTGGAACCGCGCGGCCAACTGCCGGGTCGGCGACGGTGAGCTGGTGATGACGGCGCGCCGGGAGACCGTCACGTCGCCGTCGAGCGGGCGACGCTACGACTGGACGTCGTGCCTGATCACGAGCACGCCCGCGTACACGTTCCAGTACGGCTACATCGAGGAACGCGCGATCCTGCCGGCGCCGCGCGGCTTCTGGCCCGCGTTCTGGACGTGGCAGGCGCGCGGCGTGGACAAGCACACCGAGACCGACGCGTACGAGTTCTACTCCGACAACCACCAGCGGCTCTACGGCACCCAGTTCTCCGGCGCGCGCGGGCGCTGCGAATGGCGGCCGGCGTTCGACCCGACCGCGGGCTGGCACACGTACGGCGTCGCGATCGAACCGACCGGCACCACCTGGTACGCCGATGGCCGGCGGGTCTGCCACACCGATGCGACGTCGGACGCGCGGACGGCGATCATCTCCAACCTCGCCGTCTACTCGCAGATCCCGCCGGATCCGGGGACGACGAGCGCCGTGAAGCGGGTCGACTACATCAGGGCGTGGACCGCGTCGTGACGGCCGCCGCGGCCAGCTTCTCCCGGCGCTGCCCGGCCGCCCACAGCACCAGCGCCCCGGCCACGCCGCCGGCCGTGTTGGCGATCAGGTCGTTGACGTCGACCGTACGGAAGCTGCCGAGGGTCAGCCACCACACCAGCTGCAGCGTCTCGATCGCGGCGCTGGCGGCGAACGACAGCGCGGCGATGCGGCGCAGCGAGCCGGCGGCCGGCCACAGCAGCGGCACGAGCACGCCGAGCGGCACGAACATCACCACGTTGAGCACGAAGCTCCACGCCTCGACGCGGAACGGCACCCAGTGCACGACGATCCACCACGGCACGTCCCAGCGGGCCTCCGGCGGCCGCATCCGGACCGGCACGACGGTGACGGCCGCGACGCTCACCACGTACCCCAGGAAGATCGAAGCGGTGACCACCCGCCGCCGCGGGCCGAATCTCATGCGTCGACTGTAGGCGGATCTTCGCCGGTCAGCGCAGCCAGCCGTCCTTGCGGACGATGCGGATCGCGTCGAGGCGGTTGCGGGCGCCGGTCTTGTAGATCACTGAGGACAGGTAGTTGCGCACGGTGCCGCCGGACAGGTAGAGCCGCTTGGCGATGTCGTCGACCGAGTCGCCCTCGGCCGCCAGCCCCAGCACCTCGAGCTCGCGGGTGCTCAATCCGCGCTCGGTGTTCAGCGACGCCGCCTGCAGGCGTGGGTGCACGATCCGCTCACCGGCGGCCAGCCGCCGCACGGAATCCGCGAGGTACGCGGGTGAGGCCTCCTTGAGCAGGAAGCTGATCTCACCGCCGCGGCGGCGCGGCGGCAGCATGCCCGGCTTCGTCGGGTCGCACAGCACGAGCACCGAGCACGACGCGATCCGCGCGCGCAGCTCCGCGGCGGTCGGCAGGACCTGGCTGACCATGAGCTCCGAGTCGACGACGACCACGTGCGGGGCGAAGGGCACGGCCCGGGCGGCCACGTCGTGGTCCATCGGCAGCGTGCCGACCACCTCGATGCCGGGCTGGGCGCTCAGCAGAACCCGTACCTGGATGCCGAAATACCCGCCGTCGCGCACCACCAGAACCCGGATCATCGTGCCCCCTCACCGGCCGCGTCCGATTGTGACGGTAGTACCGGGCGTCACTTCATGCACACGCCCCGACGTCATTCCGACAGGCGGAAATCGCGCGTCCCGACCCGGTCCACAGTGCCCTACCGACCCATTTCCACTGCTCAGACGATTCGGCGTGGAGCGGCACGCGGATGGGTCGCGGTGCAAAATGAGATCGACGGGCGTCAACGTCGTGACAATTGTGTCCGATCAGCCGAATAGCGATCGGCAGCACGCCCGGACGACGACGCCGATCAGCCCTCCGGACGAAACACGCTTTTTCCTTCAGTGGGCGAACAGGACGGTACGTCCTTCCTTGACCTGTCCGGCCGTATACGCCACCTGGTCGATCGGCGTGCCGAGCGCGTCCACGAGCGTCAGCGTGCCGCCGGCGTTGCCCAGCCGCAGCGGCTCGGCCGGGACCTGCACCACGCCGCCCGCCGCCAGCGTGCCCTCGAGAGCCCGCGCGCGGCCGGTCCGGTCACGCAGCTTCCAGCCGCTGAGGTCCACGGCCTCCGCCGTGGCGTTGAGCAGCGTCAGCCGTTCGTGGCCCCGGTCGGCGCCGGCCGGGTCGGGCAGCGCCGCCACGATCACCACGTCGCCGGCCGCGGGCGCCGACGGCCGGGTGGGCGCGTTCGGCGGCGGCGGGTCCGGCGTGATCACGAAGTCCTCCGGCCATGCCGTCAGCTGCACGGTCGTGCCCCGCGCCACGACGATGTCGTGCAGATTGCCGGTCTCCAGCCGGTCGAGCAGGAACACGGCGTCGTCTCGGTTGACCGGATCCGATCGCAGCCACGCGTCGAAGCCGTCGAGGCTCGCCGCCCCGGTGGCCAGGTACGGCACGAGCCGGCGGAACAGCTTCGGCCAGCACACCAGCGACTGCAGGTCCGCCGCGCCGGTCACCACGGCCGGCCCGTCCGGGTCGGCCGTCGAGCGCGGCCAGATGCCCGCCGCGCCGGCCCGCGCCTTGCGCGACACCCCGGCGAGATGCGTACGCAGGGACGCCGGCAACGTCGAGTAGAACGCCGGATACACCAGTCCCGCCGCGAGCAGGCGCGCGTTCAGCGACATGTCGGTCAGCGCGTCGTCCAGGAACACCGTGCCGCCGTCCGGCCCCGCCGGCTCGCCCGGGAACACGAAACCGATCATGCGCCCGTTCGCGTCGATGCCGTTGGAGAGCACGTGCCCGCGTACGGCGTCGTGGTCCGCCGCGCGCACCTTGTTGGGCAGGTCGTCGAAGAACTGGACGCCGGTGAAGCCGAGCAGCCGCAGCAGCTCGTCGCGCGCCGCGTTCGCCCCGGCGAGCTCCTGATGGGTCTCGGCGAAGTGCGTCTCCAGCGCGTCGACGGCCTCCAGGCGTACGGAGATCCCGCGGGCGGTCAGGTCCGGCGGGGTGCCCGACGGGCGCGCCAGCCCCTCCACCAGCGCCGGCGTGTCCGGCCGGAACTTGACGGTGTCCCCGTCGGGCTCCGGACCCTGACGCGGCCGATCCGCATACCGGATGACGAATTCTCCTCGCAGCACCGTGTACGTCATGGCGACCTCCCCAGCCGAACGTAAACCCGCGGGCACCTCACCAGCACTGATGCGTCGGGTAGGCGTCCCACACCCGCGGGGTGGCGCGGGCCGATCGTTGCGGGCAGCATGGCTCGCGTGTCGCAGCCGTCCCCCCTCCACGCCTACCGGCAACGCGCGCAGGCGCTCGCCGGATCCGGTGACCTCGCCCAGGCCCGCGCCGTGCTCGAGCACGCCGTCGAGCTGGGCCGGCTCAACCTCGGCGAGGACGACCCCGACGTGCTGGTCACCGCCCAGCAGCTCGCCACCGTGCACCAGCAGGCGGGCGACCCCTCGGGCGCCCGGCGGGTGCTGGAGGAGGCGTACGCCGCCGGCCAGTGGCGGCTCGGCGACAGCGACCCGGTGATGCTCGCCATATCTTTCGACCTCGGCGTGGTCGCGGAGGAGATGGAGAACAGGCACGAGGCCCGCCGCGCCTTCGGCCGCGTCGCCGCGCACGGCCCGGCGGTGCTGGGCACGGATCACTGGGCGGTCACCCGGGCTCGGGCCTATCTCGGTGACGAGCCGCCCACCGTACGCATGGAGCTGCCGGCCCCCGCGCCCCTCGCCCCGCCGGTGCCTGCGCCGCCGCCCGGACCCGCGCCCGCCGCGCCGCCGCCCGGACCCGTGCCCGTTGCTGCGCCGGCGCCGCACATCCCTGCGCAGCGTGTGACCTACGTCGAGCAGCCGCCGCCGCTTCAGCACATCGTCTCCGCGCCGCCGATCACCTCGGCAGCGCCCACCCCCGCGCCCGCGGCCGGCGGGTCGTCGTCCGGTGGGCGTACCCCCGCGCTGTTCGCCGCGATCGCCGCGGTGCTCGGCGTGATCATCGCCGTGGTCGCGCTCGTGGTCGTGCTGGCCCGCGCGGGAGGCGACGGGGACAAGTCCGATGTGCCAACTCTGAGCGGCCCCGCCCCCACCGACGTGCGACTGCGCGATTACGGGGCGTCGGTGCAGGTCTTCTGGTCCGACCCCGCCAACGGCCGGACCTCCTTCCTCATCACCGGCGGCCACCCCGGCGAGCAGCTCAAGCCGATGGGCCAGGTCGGACCCACCACGACCTCGTTCAACCTCAACGGGCTCAACCCCGACCTGGAGTACTGCTTCGCCGTCGTCGCGGTCTACAGCACGAGTCAGTTCGCCACGTCGCCGCAGTCGTGCACCAGCCGTACGCGCAGTGATCCCACCCCGGGGAAGAGCCGAAGATGATCACTCTCGGCGATCACAACTATTCACAACCGTGACTCGCCGGGTGTCCACCTCCCCTCGCCGACCCCTATGATGGCCTGCGTCCTGGAGCAGGTCAGCCGGTGAACGGGGAGGGGATGCGGGCCGTGGCCAGTGCAGATGCGTCCAGTGAGGGCGCGATGACCGACCGGCGTGGGCGGCTGTGGCGCAGCCGTGGCGGCCTGGTCACGATCGGCACTGTCCTCACGCTCGTCACGGGTCTCGGGCTCACCGTCCTCGGCCTCGGCGCAGCCGATCAAGCCGTCGCGAGCTTCGACGCCGCGTCGTGGGTGTGGAGCCGCGCCAAGGGCGAGGTCGCCCGGGTGAACGGCGTCACCGCCCGGGTGGACACCCGCGTCGACGTCCCGCGCGCCCGCGGCCACCAGATCCAGGTCGCCCAGAACGACCGCTTCGTGATCCTGCGCGACGTGCAGACCGGCCTGGTGAGCACGATGGACCTCACGTCGCTGCGCGAAGCCGCCGGCACCTGGCCGACGGCCTCCGGCATCGGCGTGCGGGTCGCCCTCGACGACGACTCCGCCTTCGTCATCGACTCCGTGCAGGGCGTGATCCGCCAGCTGGACCCGGCCACGCTCCAGCCGGTCGGCGAGCAGCTGCGCTTCCCGCCCGGCATCACCGGCGGCAGCTTCGACGGCAAGGGCCGGCTGTGGATCGGCGTCCCCAGCGAGGGCACGGTCTCCGCGATCACGCCCGCGCCGCTGCCCGGCGACACCCCCGGCGACGCGAAGAACGCAGCCGCGCAGGACAAGCCCGCCGGACCGGTGCTGGTGCGCACCGAGTCCGTCGCGCCGGCCAACCACGACCTCATGATCTCCACGCTGGACGACGGCGTCGCGGTGCTCAACCGCACCACGAACGGGCTCACGACGATCCGGGACGCGACCGGCGGCCCGGTCTCGGTCACGCTGCCCCTCGACGGCCCCGGCTCACTGCCACGGCACACCGAGGGCACCGTCGTGCCGGTCACCGTCCCCGACTCCCGCCGGGTGTACGGCGTGAGCGGCGACCGCACCACCACCGACTTCCCGGTCCCCGGCGACGGCTCCGAGCTGCAGCCTGCGGTGGCGTGGGAGGGCTACTTCTACGTCGCCGACGAGTCGACCGGCAAGGTGCACGTCTTCGACCAGGCCGGACGCGCGCAGAAGGACATCGGCTTCAAGAACCCGGGCGGCCCGCTCGAGCTGGAGGTCCGGGAGAACTACCTGTTCATCAACGCGCCCGGCTCCTCCACCGCGCGCGTGGTCGACGACGCCCACAAGGTGCGCGTCGTCGACAAGTACGCCGACGACGTCCTCGGTGGCGACCCGCCGCCCACCCCGCCGGACCCGCCGCCGCCCCCGCCGAAGCCCAAGAAGCCGCCGGTCAGCGAGCCGGGCGCGCCCCGCAACGTGCGCGCCGCCGCCGGCAACGCCGAGGCCCGGGTGACCTGGCAGGCCGCCGCCGCCAACGGCGCCGCGATCACGCGGTACGTGGTCGAGGGCGCCGGCAAGACCTTCCAGGTGGGCGCCAACCAGCGCTCGCTCAACGTCACCGGGCTCACCAACGGCGAGACGTACCGGTTCGCCGTGCACGCGGTGAACAAGAAGGGCGACGGGCCCGTCCGGACGAGCAACGCGGTCAAGCCGACCTCCGAGGTGCCCGACGCGCCGACCGCCGTGACGGCCGAGGCCAAGCCGGACGGCACGGTGGTCGTCAGCTGGCCGGCCGCCAACGGGCAGGGCCTCGACATCAAGCGGTACACCGTCACCGCGATCAGTGAGGGCGGCAGCTCGCCGATCGGCGACGCCGAGGACACCTCGCTGACCATCAAGGCCGGCGACCTCGAGTACGGCAAGCAGTACGCGTTCACGGTCGTCTCGGTCAACGAGCGCGGCGCCGGCTCGAAGGCGTCCCCGGTCAGCGCCAGCGTCGTGCCCTTCACCAAGCCCGGCCGCCCGGAGGGCGTGGACGCCGCGACCGTCGGCGACCGGCCCGGCGCGATCCGGGTCGCCTGGACGGCCCCCGCGGACAACGGCCGGCCCATCAGCAAGTACCTGGTCGCGGCCGGCGGCAAGACCACCGAGGTCACAGCCGGCACGGACGCCACGCTGACCGGCTTCGGCGAGGGCGAGACGGTCTCGGTCGAGGTGCGCGCGGTCAACGAGGCCGGCGAGAGCGAGCCCGGCTCGGCCACGGCCCGCACGGTCGCCAAGCCCACCGTGACGATCACCGGCTCGTCGGCCGGGTACGACAACGCCACGGTGAAGTTCACCGTCGACGCGGGCGGCGGCACCGCGACCTGCTCGATGTCCGGTGGCGGCGGGTCCGCCTCGGGCAACTGCTCCAGCCTCACGGTCAAGGAGCTGACGGCTGGGACGCCGTACACGTTCAAGCTCACCGTGAAGAACGCCGCCGGCGCCGTCAGCGCGGACCGCGACGTGCGGACGGACCCGTTGTACGGCACCGCGACCTGCAACAACGGCGAGAGCGGCGACACCGCGCACTACTGCGACAAGGACGTCGACGGCCGCAACGGCAACGAGATCTTCAGCGTCACCGAGCAGGACAACAGTAAGCAGGTCGGCTGGGCGAAGCCCGGCACCAAGCTGCTCGCGTACTGCAAGAAGAAGGGTGACAAGATCGACTCTTACATCTACAACCACCAGAAGGTGTCGACCTGGTGGGTCCAGGTGAAGTACAGCGGCAAGAACTACATCCCGTACGCCTGGTTCAACCTCGACGCCGGTGACGAGATCGAGATGCTGCCGACGTGCTGAGGACGACACTGTGAGCACCGAACCGCTGCCGCCCCAGCACGTCCAGGGCTTCGCCACGATCGCCGCCCAGCTCGCCGAGCGCGTCGGCACGGTCGTGCTGGGCAAGCCCGACGTGGTCCGGCTGGCGCTGACCGCGTTCTTCGCGCAGGGGCACGTGCTGCTCGAGGACGTGCCCGGGGTCGGCAAGACCACGCTGGCACGGGCGCTCGCCGCGGCCGTACGAGGCCAGTGGCGCCGCATCCAGTTCACGCCCGACCTGCTGCCCTCCGACGTCTCCGGCGTGACGATCTTCAACCAGGCGAGCCGCGGCTTCGAGTTCCACCCCGGCCCGGTCTTCGCCAACATCGTCATCGCCGACGAGATCAACCGCGCCTCGCCCAAGACCCAGTCGGCGCTGCTCGAGGTCATGGAGGAGCGCCGGGTCACCGTCGACGGCGTACCGCACCCGGTGCCGCAGCCGTTCCTCGTGGTGGCCACGCAGAACCCGGTCGAGATGGACGGCACCTACCGGCTGCCCGAGGCTCAGCTCGACCGCTTCCTGGTGAAGCTGTCGGTCGGCTACCCCGCCGAGGACGTCGAGGTCGAGGTGCTGCGCGGCGCGGCGCTGCGTTCCCCCGACACGCTCGAGCCGGTCACCGACACGGCCACGGTCGGCGAGATGGTCCGGATGGCGCTGCGGGTCCACATCGCCGACCCGCTCTACACGTACGCGGTCCGCCTCGCCGCCGCCACCCGCGACCACCCGCAGGTCCGCGTCGGCGTCAGCCCCCGCGGCGTCATCGCCCTGACCCGCGCGGCCTCGGCGTACGCGCTGATCAACGGCCGCGGGTACGTCCTCCCCGAGGACCTGAAGACGCTGGTCGGCCCGGTGTTCGCGCATCGCGTCCTGCTCTCCCCCGACGCCCAGCTGCGCGGCGTGACAGCGACCGAGATCCTCGACGACGCGGTCCGCTCGGTCCCGGTCCCGCTGCCCGACAGCCAGCGCGTCGGAGCGTGACCACCCCACCGGCCGCACCCGGCCCTGGACCGCCGGAGCCGGCCCCGGAACCCGGCGACCCGGGCACCGCGGCCTCCGGGTTCGCCGACGCGGCGAGCGGCCCGCGCACCCCGGGCGACCCGGCCCGCGACTCCGCCGACGCGGCGAGCGGCCCGCGCACCCCGGGCGACCCGGCCCGCGACTCCGCCGAGGCGGCGAGCGGCCCGCGCACCCCGGGCGACCCGGCCCGCGGGTCCGCCGGCGCGGCGAGCGGACCGCGGCAGACGGTCGCGGGGACCGGTTCGCCCCGCCCGAGCGCACCGCCACCCGCCGGGCGCGTGGGCGGGGATCGGTCACCGACCCGCCGCGCGGCGGCCGGCCGGCGCTTTCCGCGGCTGCGCGGGATCACCGCTCGCGGACTCGGCGTGGTGGCGGCCGCCGTCGTGCTGCCGGTCCTCGGGTTCCGTTACGGCTACCCGGACCTGGCGCTGCTCGGTGCCGCCGCGGCCGTCGCCGTGGTCTGCGGCGTCGTCTTCGCCGTGTGGCGGCCGCGGCTCGGCGTGGACCGGGTGGCCGATCCGGACCGGGTGGCCCGGGGCGAGCCGGCCGCCATGACGCTGACCGTGCGCAACACGAGCCGGCTGCGGGCCGCCAACCTCGTCGCCGCCGACCGGTGCGGGGCCGCGGACGTGCCCGTGCCCCTGCTGCGGCTGCGGCCCGGGCGCGACACCACCGTGGAGTATCCGGTGCCGACGACCCGCCGCGGCGTCGTGGCGGTCGGACCGTTGCGGGTGACCCGCACCGATCCGCTGGGACTGCTCACGCTGTCGCGCGCGTACGGCGGAACCGCCACCGTCTGGGTCCACCCGCGGATCCACCTGTTGCGGGCGGTCCCGGCGGGGATGGCGCGCAGCCTCGACGGGCGGATCGACAAGGTCCCGCACGGCACGATCACGTTCGATTCGCTGCGCGAGTACGTCGTCGGCGACGAGTTGCGCCGCGTGCACTGGCGCAGCTCGGCCAAGGTCGGCGAGCTCATGGTGCGCGAGCAGCTCGACACCAGCGAGCCGACGATCGTCGTGCTGCTCGACGATCGCGCGGCCGCGCACCCGGGGATGCGCGACGGCACCGCCGAGTCGTTCGAGGCCGCGTGCGAGGCCGCCGCGTCGATCGTCGCCGCCGCCGTCCGCGAGGACCTGCCCGTCCTGCTGCACCTGGTGTCCGGCCGGGCGGAGGGACCGTTCCTCGACGTGCTGACCGAGGCGTCCCTGCGCGGCGGCGACCTCACGCAGACGGTGCGCAGCCTGCGGCAGAGCCGGCTCGGCGACACGCTGGTGTATCTGACCGGCCCCGGCGGGCGCGCCGACCTGGGCGAGGTGAGCGCGCTGCGGGGGCCGTACCCGGTGGTGATCGCGGGGCTGTTCGGCGACCCGGACGCGGCGCCGGTCTCCGCGGGCGGCTCGCTCATCGTCATCGAGGCCGAGAACGGCGAGCAGTTCGCCGGCGCCTGGGACGGGGTGCGCGGATGGTGAGGTGGGCGCGGGCGGCGGCCGTACCCGTGGTCCTGATGGTGTTGATCTCCCTGTCCGGGGTGGTCCTCGGCCGGATCTACGCCGACGGCCTGCTCCTGCAGCTCGTGGCCGGCGCGGCCGTGCTGTCGGTCGGCGCCGGCGCCGCCGCCCGCCGCCTGCCGTCCTGGAGCGTCGCGCCGCTGTCCGTCGTGCTGCTCGCCGGGTACACGCTGCTGGCGCTGAAGGTGGCGGCCGGTCGCGCCGCCGTGCCGGACCCGCTGCCGGAGATCGTCCGGGACGCGCTCGCCAACGGCATCCCGCGGCTGCTCACGGCCATGATCCCGATCGAGTCCACACCGGACACCGTCGTCGTGCCGGTGGTCGCCGCCTGGCTGGCCGGCCTCGCGGGCCACGAGGTCGCCGCGCGGGCCGGCCGGGTGCTGCTCGGCTGCGTGCCCGCCGCCGCCCTGTACGGCGGCGCGCTCTACGTCGTCGGGCCCAACGCCGGGTCGGCCGGCCGTGCCACCCTCGCGTTCGCCGCGCTGGTCGTGGTGGCGCTCGCCGGCACCGCGCGTCCCGCCGCCGGGCCGTCGCTCGCCGGCGTACCGCCGAAGACCCGCGCGGCCGTGCGGGGCCGCGCGCTCGCCGGCGCGGCGACCGGCCTGGTGGTCCTGCTCGGCCTGATCGCGGCGGTCGGACCGTGGGTCGGCGGCCGGGTCTCCGCCACCCCGGTCGACCCCCGCCGGTACGTGCAGCCGCCGCAGGTCGACAGCCTCGACGAGAGCCCGCTGAACCGGATCTCGGGCTGGGCGCTCGCCCCGAGGCAGAAGCTGCTCGAGGTGGGCCCGTCCGCCACGGGCGCCGGCACGGTCCGGCTGCGCCTGGCGGTGCTGCCCGACTACGACGGGATCACGTGGCGCGTCGGTGCGACGTACCGGAACGCGGGCCGGGTGCTGCCCTCGCCCCCGGCGGCGCCGGACGTGCCGGTCAAGCGGATCACGCAGCGGATCACCGTACGGGCGCTCACCGGCCGCCTGCTCCCGGTCGTGCCCACCCCGACCGGCGTCGACGGCACGCGCATCGCGTACGACGCGGCCAGCGGCACGGTCATCCGCCCCGAGGAGCTGGCGCCGGGGCTGAGCTACACCGTCACCTCCGCCGCCCCGGAGCCCGACTACAACTTGCTGCCCACCGCGAACGCCCCCGCGGGCGCCGCCGTCGCGCGGTTCCTCACCGTCGGCGCGGGTGTGCCCGACTCCATCCAGCGCCTGGCCGACCAGCTCGCCGACGGCAACGGGGCCGCGTACGACCGGGCGGCGGCGATCGAGGAGTTCCTGTCCGAGCACTACCGCCAGGTCCCGGACGCGCCGAGCGGGCACGCGTACCCGAATCTGTCGTTCTTCCTCTTCGGCCCGCGCGACCAGGGCGGCCAGCGCGGCACGTCGGAGCAGTTCGCGGCGTCGTTCGCGCTCCTCGCCCGCCTGACCGGCCTGCCGTCGCGGGTGGTCGTGGGCTTCGACGCGCCGAAGGCGGGCGGCGCGGTCACCGCGGGTGACGCGGTGGCCTGGCCGGAGGTGCTCTTCGACGACCTCGGCTGGGTGCCGTTCGACCCGCTGCCCAAGAGCGACGAGAAGCCGCGCCCGGTCGAGGACGATTTCACGCCGAAGCCGTCGACGCCCCCGCCGACCTCCGAGCCGCCGCCACCCACCGACTCGCCCAGCGAGTCGGCCCCGCCCGCGCTCGCCGAGCCGCCGGCGCCGGCGGCCGGTGGCGTGTCCCGGGTGGTCGTCGCGTCCGGGGCGTCGGGGTCGCTGGTGCTGGTCGTGGCCGCGGCGGCGCTGACTGTGATCATGCTGCGCCGCGGCCTGCGCCGGCGGCGGCTGACGGCGGGCGCACCGGCCGAGCGGATCACCGGCGCGTGGTTCGAGTTCACCGATGCGATGCGGCTGGCCGGGCGTCCGGTGCCCCGGCATCTGGCGGCCACGGAGGCGGCGGCCTGGGCCGCGGCCGGCCCTGACGAGCAGCAGGTGCTGCGGCCGGCCGCTCCCCCGGCCGGTTCGGACATGCCACCCCTCGGCGACCTCGTCACGGCGGTGAACACGGTCGCGTTCGCGCCCGGCGCCGCCGACGACGAGCAGGCGCGGCGGGCCGGCACGCAGGCCGTCGCGTACGCCGAGGAACTGCGCGCCCGGCGGCCGTGGTGGAAGCGCCTGTGGTGGAGTGTGCACCCGGGTCCGCTGCGCTGGCACCGGAACTGAGCCGGTGCGGCGCGGGAGGAGTTCCGCGGGGCGCTTCGTGGGTACAGGAGGGCCATGAGACTGGGCCTGCGGCTGACGACGGCCGCCCTGCTCGCCGTCGCCGTGCTGGTGCCCTTCGCGCTGCTGGCCGTCCTCGTCGTCGGCGGGTGGGCGCCCCTGCACGACGGCGACGCCGCGATCACGAACGCGCTGCACTCGTGGGCGCTCGGCCATCGCGGCTGGCGCGACGCGGCGGTCTGGTGGACCAACATCTTCGGTCCCACGCCGTTGCGCGCCGCCGCGCTCGGCCTGGTGGTGTGGCTGATGGTACGGCGGGCCAGGCGGCTGGCGCTGTGGGTGGTCGTCACCATGGTCACCGGTGGCGTGCTCGGGGCCGTGCTCAAGGTGCTCGTCGGACGCGACCGGCCGGACCTGCTGGACCCGGTGGCACGGGCGACCGGGTACTCGTTCCCGTCCGGGCACGCGTTGAACGCGGCCCTCACCGCCGGGGTGTTCGTGCTGGTGCTGCTGCCCGTGGTACGGCGGCGGTGGATGCTGTGGACGGGCGCCGGGATCGTCGCCGGGCTGACCGGGCTGACCCGGATCGTGCTGGGCGTGCACTGGACCAGCGACGTGGTCGGCGGCTGGCTGCTGGGCGTCATCGTGGTCGCCGCGACGGCGGTGGCGTTCACCCGGCGCGGGCTGGGCTCCGTTGTGGAGCAGGGCGTCGAGCCCGCGGTGGCGGACGCACCGCAGGCCGCCGAGAGCCGGTGATGCGTAGCGCAGGCGTCGATCGGGTAAGAGCGGCGCCATGTCCGATGTCGCGGTTCAGGTGCTCAAGCGGGTGCTGGTCCCGGTCGCTCTGCTGTTCGGCGTGATGGTCGCGCTCGGGCTGCTGATCACGAAGGTCGTGCTGCACGTGTGGCCGCTGACCGCCGAGGACTCGGTCAACCGGGAGCTCGAACGCGACCGTACCGCCGAGGGCAACGCCGTCTCCCAGTTCTTCAGCATGGTCGGCAGCACGCCTGTGATCATCGGCGTGACCGCGCTGGCCGCCCTCGTGTTGCGACTCACCCTCAAGCGATGGCGTGAGCCGATCTTCCTGTGCGCGGCGGTCACCGCCCAGGCGCTCGTCTTCTTCTTCACCACCCTCGTGATCGACCGGCGCCGGCCCTCCGTCGAGCACCTGGACAGCTCCCCGCCGACGTCCAGCTTCCCGTCGGGCCACACGTCCGCGTCGGTCGCCCTCTATGTCGGGCTCGCCCTGGTGCTGTCGCTGCTGGTGCACCGTACGGGGTGGAAGGCGGCCTGCTGGCTGCTGGTCCTCGTGCCGGTCGGGGTGGCCGTGGCCCGGATGTACCGCGGCATGCACCACCCGAGCGACGTGCTCGCCTCGTTCCTGAACGGCGCGGTGTGCGTGGGGGTGATGGCCCGCGCGTTCCTGGACCGGGGCGTGCGCTGGGCGCGGGAGCACACCCCCGCCCGTACCCTCGCGCACCGCTGACCTCCAAGGTCCGGCTGGGGCACCCGGCCGGCGTGCTGATCTGGCAAGATCGCGCGCATGATGGTGCGCCGCGCACGGGGGGCGGCGGCTCTGCTGCTGGCCGCGTCCGGCGTGGCGCTGGCCGCGGCGACGCTGCTGGCCGCGCTCGCCGTGTACAGCGCGGCGGTCACCGACGCGAGCGTACGCACGGCCGTCGCGTCCGCCCCTCCCGCCGAGCGCACGATCCTCGTCCGCGGCTCGGCGGGCTCGGAACCGGGCGCGCAGCAGCGGTGGGACGCCGCGCTGCGCCGTACCTTCGCCGCCGGGCTGGGCGGGGTGCCCGTCGCGGTCAGCGGTGCCGAGTACGGCGCCGGCTGGGCGCTCGCCACGCCGAGCGGTGCGGCCCGGCCGGACTCGTCCGGCGTCGCGTACGCGTCGATCCTGCACGCCGACGACCTCGCCGGGCACGCGCGGCTGACCGCCGGCCGCTGGGCCACCCCCGGCGCCTCGCCCGTCGAGGTCACGCTCGCCGAGCCGGTCGCCCGGCTGACGGGCCGCACGGTCCGGGACCGGATCGCGCTGACCGACCGCCGCACCGGCCGGGTGACCGAGGTGGTGGTGGCCGGCGTGTGGCAGCCGGCGCAGCCCGGCGATCCGTACTGGCGGCTGATGCCGGAGGTCGCGACCGGCGTGCGGCCGCAGTCCGCGACCTACGGTCCCATCGTGGTGGAGCCGGCCGACTTCGCGGCGCGCTTCGCCACCTCCGCGGACGCCGCCTGGCTGGTCGCACCCCGGTTCGAGGGGACCACGCTGGACGAGGTGACCCGTGTCGCCGCCGGGGCGGCCGCGGCCGGGACGGGGCTGCCGGCGCCGCGCGGGCTGGACCAGTCGGCGTCGGCCGACACGGGCCTGCCCGAGCTCGCCGCGCGGCTCACCCGCGCCGATCTGGTCGGCCGGTCCACCCTGGTCACCCCGGCACTGCTGATCATCGTGCTGGCCGGGTACGCGCTGCTGCTCATGGCGACGCTGCTCGCCGAGGACCGGCGCGGCGAGACGGCGCTGCTGCGGGCACGCGGCGCGTCGCGCGCCTGGCTGACCGGGCTCGCCGTCCGGGAGGCGCTACTGGTCGTGCTGCCCGCGGCGGCGCTCGGCCCGGTGCTGGCGGTCCAGCTGGTCGAGCTGGCGAGCCGGACGCCGGCGCTGACCGCGGTGCTCGATCTGCATCCGCGCCTCACCGCGTCGACGTGGCTGGTCGCCGCGGCGGCCGCCGCGGGGTGCGCGCTGGCCGTCGCGGCTCCGGCGGCCCGGCGGGACCGCGGGTACGCCGCCGAACTGGCGCTGCGCTCCCGGCCGCGTACCCGGTCCGTCGTCCTGCGTGCGGGCCTCGACGTGGTCCTGCTGGCGCTCGCGGTGCTGAGCTGGCTCCAGCTGCGCCAGTACGCGTCCCCGCTGTCCGCCGCGGGGTCGGACGGCGACCTGGGCATCGACCCGCTGCTCGCCGCGGCGCCGACGCTCGGGGTGATCACCGGGGCCGTGCTCACGCTGCGGCTGCTGCCCCCGGCGGCGCGCCTCGCCGCCCGCCTCGCGGAGCGGACGACCGACAGCGCCGCGGTGTTCGGCGCCTGGCAGGCCGGCCGCCGGTCGCACGCCGGCCCGACGATGCTGGTGGCGCTGGCGGTCGCCGCGGGCACGGTCTCGTGGTGCCTGGCCGCCACCTCCGCACGCTCCGCCACCGACCAGGCCGACCTGCGCGCCGGCGCCGACCTGCGAATGAGTGACACCGGCAGCGTCCCGCCCGTGGCCCGCTCCGCCCAGCTCACCGCGCTGCCCGGAGTGGTGGCAGCGCTGCCCGGCGGGCGCACCGAGGTGACTCTCGGAACGGGCGGCAGCACGGGTGAGCTCGTCGCCGTGGACGCGGTGGCCGGGGCCCGTGTGGTACGCGTCCGCGGCGACCTCGCCGGCGGCGATCCGGACGCCCTGTGGCGCACGCTGGCCGCGGCCCGCACCGCACCGGGTTCCGCCGCGGTGCCGCGCCGGGGCACTGTCACCGCGGGGCCGGGCGTACGGACGACGGCCGTGCTCGCGGACCTCACCGGGCGG
The DNA here is from genome assembly GCF_040677315.1 of Actinoplanes sp. NPDC049316. NCBI lineage: Bacteria > Bacillati > Actinomycetota > Actinomycetes > Micromonosporales > Micromonosporaceae > Actinoplanes > Actinoplanes sp. NPDC049316. The sequence continues at coordinate 325,027 of NZ_JBFAQM010000004.1, forward strand.
CAGGCCTTGATCCCGCTCGAGCCGGACGCCGCCGGCCGGTTCGCGCTGACGCCTCCGGCGGGCGGTCCGTGGCACCTGGCCGGTTTCCTCGTCGAGGCGCCCGCCGCGGTCCCCGGTGCGACGGTGACCTGGCGGCTCGACGGCGCGCAGCTCCCGGCCGCGCCGGGCTGGCGTACGGCGGACCGGGTCTCCACGGCGCCCGCCGGCCGTCCCCGGCCGGACGTCCTGACGGCGGCGTACCGGGTGCCCCGCTCGGGCCGGGTGGACTTCGCCGTCGTCCCGCTCGCCGCCGGCACACCGGTGCCGGTGGCGGCCACCCCCGCCGCGCTCGCCGGGCTGCGTCTGGGCACCGGGCAGTCGGCCACCCTGACCGTCGGCGGCGTCCCGGTGGAGGTCACCATCGCTGCCACGATCGACGCCGTGCCCGGCACCGACGGCGGGCCCGCGCTGCTGGCCGATCTGCCGTCACTCAACGACCAGCTGCTCGGCCGGCGCGGCGTCGTCTCGGCGCCCCGGGAGTGGTGGCTGGCCACGCGCCCGGCGGAGCACGCCGCCGCGGCGAGCGCCGCGGCCCGGCTGGACGGCGTGGAGCTCGTCGACCGGCGGGCGCTGGCCGCAGCCGGCCGCGACCCGTTCGGGGTCGGCGCCCGCGGCGCGCTGTTCGGCGCGGCCCTGGCGGCCGTCCTGCTGGCCGCCGTCGGCGCCGCGGTGGACGTGCAGGCCACCACCCGGCGGCGGGCGGACGAGCTGGCGGTGCTGCACGCCCTCGGCGCGGAGCCCCGGCTGCTGACCCGGTCGCTGCTGGTGGAACAGGGTTTCCTCGCCGGAATCGGTGCGCTCGCCGGGCTGCTCGGCGGGGCGCTCGTCGCGGTCGCGGTGGCCCCGCTGCTGGTGCTCACGCCCGCCGCCGAGCGGCCGGTGCCGGCGCCGCTGCCCGAGGTCGAGTGGGCCCGCGCCGCCGGTACGGGTGTCCTGCTCGTCGTCGTCGCCCTCGCGCTGACCGCCCTGGCCGCGGCCGGGCTGCACCGCCGCCTCGCCACGACTCCGCCCACCGCGGTGTTCGACCGGTGAGCGCCGTGCTGCACCGCGCCCGCGCGTTCGCCGGTGAACTCGCCCTGCTGGCGATCCTCACCCTGGTGGCCACCGTGCTGGTGAGCGGCGTGCCGAAGCTGGCCAACGGCTACACCGACGCCGGTCTGCGGGCCGACGTGGCACGGCTGCCGTACACCGCCCGCGATCTGATCTTCCGCAGCGTGCCCGCGGGCTACGCGCAGCGACCGGACGACGACGTCGTCCGCGACGGCGCCCAGCGGCTCGGCGCCTACCGGGAGCGGCTGGCCGCGCCGCTGCCCCGCCTGATCGACGACCAGTGGTACACCGCGCGGCTGGGGCCGGCGGGGGTCCGTAGCACCGGGGACGTGGCACCGTTCCTCGGCAACTGCACGCCCAGCCTGTCGGTACGCACGCTGACCGGCGCGGACCGGGCGTTGCGGATGGTCGAGGGCAGGGTGCCCGCGTCGGCGGACGTCGTCGAGGCGACCGTGGCACGACCGGCCGCCGCGGCCGTCGGCCTGCGAGTGGGTTCCACCTTCACGCTGGTCGGCTCCACCGGGCCGGTGCCGGTACGGGTGGTGGGCATCTTCGAGCAGCTCGACCCCGCCGCGCTGCTCTGGGACGACATGCCGCTCACCCGGACCTCCTGCCCCAACCCGGCCGACGGCTCGGTCGTGCGGGCCGGCCTGCTCACCGACCAGGCCGGCATCCGGCTGGCCGCCGAGCGTACCGGCGACGTGGTCCACGAGTGGCGGTACCGGCTGGCCGAGGACCGGCTGTCGGCCCCGGACGTGCCGGCGCTGGCGGCGGCCGTGGCCGCCGCCCGTCGCGATCCGCCCCGGCTGACAGCGCTGAACAACGGCCTCGAGTCCTCCCTGAGCCGGTACAACGGCCAGCAGAGCGCCGTCGCCGCGCTGCTGGCCGTCGTGCAGTCGGGCGTCCTGGCGACCCTGCTCGGCCTGATCGCGCTCGCGGCCGGACTGGTCGCCGACCGGCGCCGCGCCGAGTTCGGCCTGATCCGGGCCCGCGGCGGCGCCGCCGCGACCATCGGTGGCCGGCTGCTGGCCGAGACGCTGCTGGTCGTGCCCGCCGCCGTGCTCGCCGGCCTGCTCGCCGGCGCGCTGCTGCCCGGGCGAGCGTCCGCGCACGGATGGTTGCCGCTGCTCATGGTGGCGACGGTGGCGACGCTGACCGCGCCGGTGCTGGCCACGGTGACGCAGCGGCATCCCACCTTCGCCCGCAGCCGCCGGGACCTCACCGGGTCGCGTCCGTCGGCGCGGCGGCTCGTCGGCGAGGGCTTCGTCGTGCTGCTGGCGGTGCTCGGCGTGCTGCTCGTCCGGCGGCGCGAGCTGTCCGCAGCCGGCGGCGTCGACCCGTACCTGGTGGTCGTGCCGGTCCTGCTGGCGGTGGCGGCGGCCCTGGTCATCCTACGGCTCCTCCCGTGGCCGCTGCGGCTGGCCGGCCGGCTGGCCGCCCGCGCCCGGGGCGCCGTACCGTTCCTGGGCCTCGCCGGAGCCGGCCGGGGCTCACCGGTGCGGACCGCGCCGCTGGCGGTGCTGGTCGTGGCGGTCGCCACGGGCGTCTTCACCGGCACGGTGACCGTCTCGATAGCCGACGCCCGGGACCGCGCGACGGACCTCGAGGTGCCCGGGGACACGCTGATCACCGGCGCCGGGTTCGGTGCCGGCACCGGGCCGGCGCTGGCCGCCGTTCCGGGCGTGACGGCGGTGGCGCCGATGTGGGCGGCCACCGCCTCGCTGCGCTCCGTGGGGGCCGGGCCGCCGTTGGGGCAGGTCCAGGTTCTCCTCGTCGACGGCCCGGCCGCCGACCGGGTGCTGCGCCGCAGCGGCAACGACCTCCGCCTGCCGGACGCGCTGACCCGGGCGGACCGCGCGGGTGACACCGTGCCCGCGCTCGTCTCCCCCGATCTCGTCGCTCAGGTCGGTGGTGGCGGCGCCCTCGAGGTCCAGGGCACGCCGTATCGGTTCCGGGTCGCCGCGGTCGCCGCGGAGGTGCCGGGGCTGGGCGTCGGCGCCCGGCGGTTCGTCGTGCTGCCCGCCCAGGCGCTGCCCGTTCCGCTGGAGCGGCCGCTCGTCGTCAACCGGTTCGCCGTCGCGGGCACCGGTGCGGACCCCGAAGAGCTGCGCCGCGCCGGTGACGCCGGGCAGCTCGCGTACCTCGGCGGCGGTCTCGGCCGGACGCCCGCCGATTGGGCGCTGCCGCCGACCACCGTCACGACCTGGCAGGGCCGGCGGGCCTCGCTGGAGGACAGCGGGGTCAACCGGGTGCTCAGTTTCACCTTCGCGGCGGGTGCCACGGGCGCGGTCCTGCTGGCGCTGCTGACGGTCGCCTTCGCGGTTCTGGCCGGCGCGCCGGCGCGGGGGGTCACGCTGTCCCGCCTGCGCACCTTGGGACTGTCCGCCGGTCAGGGACGCCGGCTGCTGCTGTACGAGCTCGTACCGCTGCTGGCGGTCGCCCTGCTCGCCGGCGGTCTGGTCGGCATCGCGCTGCCCCGGCTGATCGGGTCCGCCCTGGGGCTGGCGGGGTTCACCGCGGGTGTGCCGGCCCGCGACCGCATCGACCCGGTGCTCGTCGCCGCCATGCTCGCCGTGGTGCTGCTCGCCGTCGTCGCGGCCCTGGCGGTGGAGAGCGCCGCGAACCGCCGGATGCGCCTGGGCGAGGCGCTGCGGCTCGGAGAGGAGTATCCATGACCGAGGATCTCGCCACGCTGGAGCGTCGGGCGGCGCAGCGGGCGGCCGCCCGGGCGGGTGGCGCCGACCGGCTGGCCGGGCACATCGTGTGCGACGGCCTGGTGCGCATCTACCGGACCGACGGTGTCGAGGTCGTCGCCCTGCAGGGTCTGGACCTCGTCGTCGACCGTGGCGAGCTGGTGGCGATCGTCGGCGCGTCCGGCTCCGGCAAGTCCACGGTGCTCAACATCCTCTCGGGACTGGACGTGCCCACCGCCGGCACGGCCCGGGTCGCCGGCTACGACCTGCTGACCATGTCGGCGAAGAGCCGGCTCGCGTACCGGCGGCGCACGGTCGGGTTCGTATGGCAGCAGACGGCCCGCAACCTGTTGCCGTACCTGGACGCGCGGGAGAACGTCGAGCTGCCGGTGCGGCTGGCCGGGGGCAGCCGCCGCGCCGCCCGGGCCCGCGCCGGCGACCTGCTCGAGCTGGTCGGGCTGGCCGATCGCGCCGACCGGCGGCCCGGCCGCCTCAGCGGCGGCGAGCAGCAGCGCTGCGCGGTCGCCGTGGCGCTGGCCAACGACCCGGAGGTCCTGTTCGCCGACGAGCCGACCGGCGAGCTGGACGAGGCCACCGCGGTGGAGGTCTTCGGGGCGCTGCGCACCGTGAACGCCGAACTGGGCGTGACCGTGGTGGTGGTGACCCACGACCGCAACGTCGCCGGGGAGGTGCGCCGGGCGGTCGCGATCCGCGACGGCCGCACGGCCGCGGAGGTACGCCGCTCGGCCCGCCGCGGCAGCGACGGTGTGGAGGAGCTGGTCAGCGAGGAGTACGCGGTGCTCGACCGTAACGGCCGCCTCCAGCTGCCGGCCGCCTTCGTCGAGGCGCTCACGCTGCGCGACCGGGTACGGCTGACCCTGGAGCCCGACCACGTGGCCGTACGGCCCGGTGAGGAGCGCTGATGTCCGGCACGGTGGTGCGGGTGACGGATCTGGGCCGCGACTTCCCGGCCGGCGGCGGCGTGGTCCGCGCCGTCCACGGGGTGTCGTTCTCGGTGGCGCGTGGCGAACTCGTGGCCGTCCGCGGCCGGTCCGGGGCCGGCAAGTCGACCCTGCTGAACCTGATCGGCGGGCTGGACCGGCCCACCACCGGCCGGATCGAGGTGGCCGGGCGCGACGTCGGCACGGCCTCCGAGCGGGATCTGCTCGAGCTGCGCCGGTCCACGATCGGCTTCGTCTTCCAGTCGTTCGGGCTCATCCCGATCCTGTCGGCGGCCGAGAACGTCGGGGTGCCGCTGCGGCTGGCCCGCCGCCCGGCCGCCGAGCGCGACGAGCGGGTCGCCGTGCTGCTCGAGCTGGTCGGCCTGGGGGCGCACGCGGCGCAGCGGCCGTACGAGATGTCCGGCGGTCAGCAGCAGCGGGTGGCCGTGGCGCGGGCCCTCGCCAACAACCCTCAGCTGCTCATCGCCGACGAGCCCACCGGCCAGCTCGACTCCGACACGGGCCGCTCCATCATGGACCTGCTCCGCGCGGTGGTCGACGCGCACGGGATGACGGCGCTGGTCGCCACCCACGACCTGAGCCTGATGGATCGCGCCGACCGGGTGCTCACCCTGCGCGACGGCGCGCTCGTCGACGAGGTCGCAGCCACCGGGTGACCGGGCGACCTACAGCAGATTCTCGGCCGTCAGCGACACGTGCCGCTCGAGGAGAGCGGCGGCCAGGTCGGGGTCGCGCGCCAGGGCGGCCTCCTCGAGCTGCCGGTGCTCGGTGAGGTAGTCGCGGCCGGGAGCGCGGTTGGTCGACCATTGGCGGGCGAGCTCACCGGCCAGCCAGAGGCGGTCGAACGTCTCCAGCAGCACCGCATTGCCACTGCCCTCCAGCAGGGCGCGGTGGAACTCGTGGTGCGCCCGGGACCACTCGGGACTGACCTGCCGGCTCTCCGGCGAGACGTAGGCGGGCGTCCGGGTCAGCCGGTGGTGGGCCGCCCGTACGCGCGCCTCCCACTCCAGATCTCCGCGGGCGATCGCCAGCCGCAGGGTCGCGGGCTCCACGGTGCGCCGTGCCTCGGCGATGTCCTGCCACCGCCGATCGGACCGGGCCGGTACGGCGAACCCCCGGTTGGTGAGCCGATCGGCGAGGCCGTCACCGACCAGCCGGACCAGCGCCTCCCGCACCACCGCCAGGCTCACGCCGTGCGCCGCGGCCAGTTCCTGGGGTTTGAGCGCGTCTCCGGGGGCGAAGTCGCCGCGCAGGATCGCCTCCCGCAGCGTGGCGTAGATCCGCCCGGAAAGCATCTCCTTCATGGCCACACCATAGACCATTACTCAGATAATCGATTATCTGTGCTACCGTCGATCACGATCCACCCCCTCGACGGAAGGAGCACTCCGCGATGAACGACCCGTTCGCCCGCCTGCCCGAGGCAGCGACCTTCACGGTCACCAGCACGACCGTCGCCGACGGGGCGCCGCTCGATCCCCCGCAGTACTCGGGGATGTTCGGTGTCCCCGGCGGCGCCGACATCTCGCCCCAGCTGTCCTGGACCGGAGCCCCCGCCGGCACCAGGAGTTACGCCGTCACCGTCTACGACCCGGACGCACCGACCGGGTCGGGCTTCTGGCACTGGGCGGTCGCCGACATCCCGGCGACCACGACCTCGCTTCCGGAGGGCGCCGGCGACGACGCCGGCTCCGGCCTTCCCGAGGGGGCGTTCCAGCTGCCGAACGACGCCCGGCTGGCCCGCTTCATCGGCGCCGCGCCGCCCGCCGGGCACGGCCCGCACCGTTACGTCGTCACCGTGCACGCTCTGGACACCGAGGACATCGGCGTGCCGGCCGACGCGACCCCGGCGAATCTCGGCTTCACCATGGCGGGCCACATCCTCGGCCGCGCAACCCTCACGGCCGTCGGTGAAACCCCGGCGGCTTAGGGAAAACGAGAGGCCGGCGGATGCCACTGCACCAACGCGGCCGTCGCATCGTCGCGGAGCTCGCCGTTCTCGTACGAGACGATCGTGTGGATCAGGTGCCGCATAAGCTCGGGCGCCGGGACGTCGCGGCGCATCTCGTCCCGGACGAACGCGCCCAGCCGCTCCACCCCGAACAGCTCCCCGTCCGCCGAGCGGGCCTCGGTGATGCCGTCGGTGTAGAACACCAGCGTGTCGCCGGCCTCCAGCATCAGCTCGGTGACGCCGGGCGGCCGGGGCAACATGTGGCCCAGGCCCAGCGGCAACGCCGTCGGGGTCGGCAGCGCCGCCATCGGCCGGTCACCACGCAGGTGCAGCTCCGCGGGGTGACCGGCCGCGATGCGGCGGTACGCGCCGGTCGTGGTGTCCAGTTCGGCCAGCACCGCCGTCACGAACGCGCCGGGATACTGGGCCCGGATCCACTTGTCGATCGACCGGTACGTGTCGGCGAGGCCGAGCCCGCAGCGGCGCGCGTTGCGGTACGTGTTGAGCGTCAGCGTGGTCAGCGCGCTCGCCGCGATGCCGTGGCCAACGGTGTCGAAGAGCGCCACGTGCACCAGGTCACCGTTGGCCGCGTAGTCGAACGCGTCGCCGCCCACGTCGTAGCAGGGCTCGAGGACGGCGGTGACCAGCGCGCCGTTCGCGGCGAAGGTCAGCGGCGGCAGCTGATTCCAGATGATCTCGGCGGCGAGCTGCATGGGCTGACGGCGGCGGGTCAGCTCGACGGCGTCGCCGTAGAAGCGGCGGCTCGCGATGAGCTCCGCCACCAGCGACGCGATCGCCTCGAGGTCGCGGCGCAGCGGTTCGCCCGGGTCGGCGTCGAGCCAGACCTCCAGCACGCCGAGACGTTCCGCCCCGTGCAGCAAAGGCACCCACAGGCAGGGCTCCGCGTACGCGGTCCGCGCGGTGCTGAACGCCTGCCCGGCCGGGGTGCCGTCGACCCTGCGCGGCGCGCTGTCCGACGCGGTGCCGTGCAGCGGCCACAGCGAGATCTGCTCGTAGTCGACCATGAGCGCGGTGATCCGGGCGGCGCCCAGCAACGGCGCCACCGCATCCAGGACGGGCGGCAGATCCTCCGGTCGGCTGCGGTGGCGCAGGTCGAGCAGACGTCGCACCGCTTCCATGGGATCGGCCATGCCTGACTCCCTTCCCCCCGCACCGGTGCGCTCAACCACCGCACCGCCGGAGTTAGGGTCATTCGGACCAGCCTGCCCACCGGCCATCCGGGACTGCGTCACCCGCGTACCGCGCCCCGCCGCGGTCAGCCGCGGCCGGCGCCGACCATCTCGGCTGAGTCCACGTCGCCGCCGAAGCCCTGGCGCTGCATCGCGCCCCACACCGCCTGGCGGCCGCGTACCGCGCCGAGCACCCCGGCGACCTGCCACACCGCCAGCACCTGCCGGTATCCGAAGTTCTCCAGCACCGCCGCCGCCACGCCGCGGGCCATGTCGCTCCATCGGGGATAGCGGTGGAACGACACCTCCTCGATGAACAGGGAGATGAGGCTGACGAGCAGGCCGTACCCGTACGCGACCAGCACGAAGCGCCAGGCGAAGCCGACGTCCACGGCCCCGATCCACAGCCCGAGCGGGAGCAGCACGACGGCGGCCAGCTCGACGAACGGCGCGAGCAGCTCGAAGAGTACGTAGTACGGCAGCGCGAGCAGGCCGATGCGGCCGTACCGGGGGTTGAGGATCATCCGGCGGTGCTTGCCGAGGATCTCCGCGATGCCCCGGTGCCAGCGGCGGCGCTGGCGGCCCAGCACGCGCAGCGTCGCGGGCGCCTCGCTCCAGCTCACCGGCTCGGCGACGAAGATGACGCGGTAGTCGTGCCGCCGCGTCTCGCGCAGGTGGTGGTGCAGGCGGACGACGAGCTCGGCGTCCTCGCCGATCGTGTCGGGGTCCAGGCCGCCGACGTCGATCACCAGGTCGCGGCGGAACACGCCGAACGCGCCGGAGATCACCACCAGGCCGCCGAGGCGGGACCAGCCCGTACGGCCCATGAGGAACGCGCGCAGGTACTCGACGACCTGCACGCGGACCAGCCACTGCCGCGGCATGCGGACGTCGACCACGCGGCCGCCGACGACCTTGCAGCCGTTGGCGATCCGCACCACGCCGCCGCACGCCGCCACCCGCAGCGGGTCGTCGCCGAAGGGCTTGGCGACCGAGAGGAGCGCGTCCGGGTCGAGCACCGAGTCGGCGTCGACCATGCAGACCAGCGGGTGCCGGGCCAGGTTGATGCCGACGTTGAGCGCGTCGGCCTTGCCGCCGTTGGTCTTGCGGACCACGGTCAGCGTCTGCGGGTTGGCGCGGGCCACGTGCACGGAGAGCACCTGCGAGCGGTACGGCACCTCCGCCGGCACCACCCGCGGCACCTCGACGAGGTCGAAGTGGGCCCGCAACTGCTCGAACGTGTCGTCGGAGGAGCCGTCGTCGACGACCACGACCTCGTAGCGCGGGTAGCGCAGCGCGGTCATCGCCTGCACCGCCGCCACGATGCTCGCGCCCTCGTTGTGCGCCGGCACGATCACCGACACCGGCAGGGTGAGCGGGCTGCGGAACATGTCGTCGGCGCCGGCGAACGGGATGCGCCGCAGGTGCCGCCCGAATTCCAGCCCCGCCATCACCATGAGCACCAGGTAGCTGGTGTTGAGCGCGACGAAGTATCCGAAGATCGCGAGGTCGGTGCCGCGCAGGATCTCACGGACGATCTCGTCGCTCACGCGGCGGCCCCCACCCGCTCGCCCGCCAGCACCTCGGCGAGGGCCAGCGCCTCCTGGGCGTGGGCGGCCGCGGTGGAGAAGCGGGCGTGCGCCCCGGAGCGCGCGCCGGACTCGGCCTCGACCACCTCGCGCAGCGCCTCCAGCCCGGCCGGGCCCAGGCGGCGCAGCGCGTGGGCCGCCTCGTGCGCGACCTGGTACGCGTCGTCGCCGAGCAGCTCCGCGAGCGTGGGTACGGCCGCGGGCGCGCCGAGGTCACCCAGCGCCCGGGCCGCGGCGGCACGCAGCGGGGTGGGCCGCGAGCCGCGCAGCGCCCCGGTCAACGGCTCCAGCGCGGAGCGGGTGCCGAGCTTGCCGAGCGTGGTCGCGGCGGCCACCCGGACGTCGAGGTACGCGTCGTCGCGCAGCACCTTGGCGATGCGGCGTACCGAGCCGGCGGCGCCGAGCAGGCCGAGCGCGTCGAGGCAGACGGCGCGGACCCGGGCCTGCGGATGGTCCAGGGCGGCGGACAACGTCACCTCCGCCTCCGGCCCGAGCTGGACCAGCGTGTGGGTGGCCAGCAACGACGGGACGGGGTCGGGGCGGTCCAGCGCGGCGATGATGCGCCACGCGGCGGCCGGGTCGCCGATGCGGCCGAGCGCGCGGACGGCGACCACCCGTACCTCGGCGTGCCGGTCCGTGAGCAGCCGGCACAGCTCCGGCACGGCCCGGCGCAGCTCCAGGTCGCCGAGGACCTGCGCGGCCCGGGCCCGGCGGACCCGGCTGCGCGAGCGCAGCCGGCCCAGGGCGGTACGCGCGGCGCCGCGGCGCAGGAAGACCGAGACGAGCCCGAGGTGGGCCTCCCCCCGCAGCTTGCCCAGCAACGCGAGCGCGTGCGGCTCGGCGGCACGCCACGCGTCGTCGGGCACAGCGACCAGTTCGTCGCCGCCCTCCTCACCGTTCTCGGCGACGAACGCGAGCAGCGCCCGCCGGGGCTGGGCGGCGAGCCGGGCCAGCGTGCGCTGCCGGCGCCCGCGGATCAGCCGGACGGCGACGATGGCGGTCGCGGTCACCGCCACGATCCCGGCCAGGACGGCGATGACGAGCGTGAACACCCACAGCATCAGCCGGCCACCCGGGCCAGCGCGGTCTCGACGCGTTCGAGCAGCTCCCGGGGGCTGAACGGCTTCACGATGTAGTCCGTGGCGCCGGCCGCGTACCCCTGTTCCAGATCCTGCGGGCGGGCCCGCGCGGTGAGCAGAATGATCGGCACGTCCGCGGTCAGCGGGCCGGCACGCAGCTCGCGGCAGACCTCGATGCCGGACATGCGCGGCATCCGCACGTCGAGCAGCACGAGGTCGGGCGGGTGCACGCGGGCCTCCCGCAGGGCCGCGACGCCGTCCGCCACGCCGATCACGGTCAGGCCGCCCTTGCCGAGCTTGTACGACACCAGGTGCCGGATGTCCGGATCGTCCTCGACGAGAAGGATCGTGCTCACCCGTCCCCCCGATTGCCGAGCCGGCCGCTGACCTGCCCAACATATCCGTTTTGCACCGCCGGCTCGGAGGGAACGGGAGCAATGCAGCAACCTGTCAGCCGGCTCTCAACCCCCTCCCGGCCGGACCCGATAGAGCCTGCGTGAACATCACCCGGTGGTTCGGGGCCCCTGGCCGGCGCGGCTTCGCCCTGGCGGGCGCCGTGCTGACCCTCGGGCTCGGCACCGGTGCCGCCGCGGCCGCCGGCGTGGCCGACGCCGAGCGGGACGCGGCCGCCTCGGCACTCGCGCTGCGGACCGCGACCGTACGCGGAGCGCTTGACACGACGTTCCGGCAGTACGCCGACACGGTCCGCGCGATCGTCGCCGCCGCCGCCACCCAGCCCGCCGCCGGCCTCGCCCCGACTGTGACGCGGCTCGTCGCCGACCCGCCCCCGGGGGCGCAGCAGGTCGTCCTGATCGACGCGGACCGGGCCGTCCTGATCCAGCAGAGCCTCGACGGGAGCACCCCGCCGGCGCGGACGCACCTGGAACCCGAGCCCGCTCTCGCCGCCGCCCTGGACCGGTCCCGCGACACCGGCCGCCCGGTCGCCGGCCCCGCGCACGTGCTGACCACCGACCGCGAGCTGCCGCCCGCCCACCGCCAGCAGGCCTTCGAGCTGGTCGCGCCGGTGCACGGCGGCGCCTTCCGCGGCTGGGTGATCGTCAGCGTGCGCGCCGGCGACCTGCTCGCCGAGTCACTGCGCGCCGCCGGGGTCACCGGGGTGACCGCCACCCTGACCTCGACCGGCGCCGAGGGCACCGCCCGGGAGATCGCGCGCTGGCCGTCCGGCGCCCCGATCGGCGGCGCCGGCGCCACGATCGACGTGGCGCTGGCCGGGCACACGTGGCAGGTGCTGGTCCACCCGGTGCCGGGAACCCTCGGGGAACCGGCCGCCGCGACCGCCACGTTGCTCGGCGCGGCGACGCTCAGCTTCCTGCTCGCCGGCACCGTGCTCGCGGCGGAGACCCGCCGGCACCGGGTGGTGGCCCGCGACGCGATCCGGGGACAGGACCGGGGGCACGCGACCGAGCTCACCGACTTCGCCGCCGCGGCCGGCGAGCACCTGCTCACCCCGCTGCACGCCATCGCCGGCTACCACGAGCTGCTCCGCGAGGAGACCGCCCCGCACCTGGACGAGGCGTCGCGCGGGTTCCTCGAGCGCATCGGCGGCAACACCCGGCGGCTGCTGGGCACGGTCGACGAGCTGATCGCGTACGCGTCGGCGAAGGACGCCGCCCTCAAGCCCGAGCCGGTCGACACCACCACCCTGGCGCTCGGCGTCGTCGCGGGCCGCCTCGACGCGATCGCGGGCCCCCGCCCCGGCATCGCCGTCGGGGACCTGCCCCCGGTGCTGGCCGACGCCGAGCTCCTCGCCGGGGTCCTGGGCCGGCTGGTCGACAACGCCGCCCGCTTCGTCCGGCCCGGCGCGCCCGCGCGCATCACGATCGGCGCGCGCGAGCACGCTCCCGGCTGGTGGCGCATCGAGGTCACGGACCGCGGGATCGGCGTACCGGACGAGCACCGCGCCCGCATCTTCGCGCCGTTCCACCGGGCCCCCTCCGCGTACGGCTACCCGGGCGCCGGTCTCGGGCTGGCCGTGTGCCAGGGCATCGTCGCGCGCCACGGCGGCGAGATCGGCGTCGAGCCGAACCCGGGCGGCGGCAGCGTCTTCTGGTTCACCGTGGCGGCCACGACGGCGGCGCCGGCGCCCGGCCCCGAGCTGCTGGCCGCCGACCTGGCCTGACACATGGCGTCCGATCACACCGCACGGCGTCCGGGACGGTGCTCGCACACATAGTCCCGTGTCCATGCGCGACCTTACGGTCAGGGCCTACGCGGTTCCCCGCGTCCTCCCCCGCACCGATCGCGCATCAGGAAGGCACGCCATGTCGACGCAGGCCAGCAGCCCGGATTCCGCCGCCCCACCCGTACCCACCGGCCGCACCCCGCTGATCAAAGTGGTCTTCGCCGCGCTGATCGGCACGGCGGTCGAGTGGTACGACTTCTTCCTCTACGGCTCCGCCGCCGCTCTCGTGTTCGGCACGCTGTTCTTCCCCAAGTCCGACCCGGTGACCGCCACGCTGCTCGCCTTCGGCACGTACGCGCTGGGCTTCGTCGCCCGCCCGCTCGGCGGCGTCGTGTTCGGCCACTACGGGGACCGGGTCGGGCGCAAGAAGATGCTCGTCGTCTCGCTCATGGTGATGGGGCTCGCGACGATCGCGATCGGGCTGCTGCCCACGTACGCGTCCATCGGCGTCGCGGCGCCGGTGCTGCTACTGGCCTGCCGCCTCGCGCAGGGTTTCGCCGTCGGCGGCGAGTGGGGCGGCGCGGTGCTGATGGCCGCGGAGCACGGCGACGACCACCGGCGCGGATTCTGGTCGTCGTGGCCGCAGGCCGGGGTGGCGCTGGGCAACCTGTTCGCCACCGGCGTGCTCTGGGTGCTCGCGGCCGTGCAGTCCGACGCGGCGTTCGAGTCCTGGGGCTGGCGCATCCCGTTCCTGCTCAGCGCGGTCCTCGTCGGCGTCGGCCTGTGGGTACGCCTGTCCATCGAGGAGTCTCCGGTCTTCCGGGAAGCCCGGGCGCAGCTCGCCGAGCAGGACGCCGCCGAACGGCACCAGCCGCTGCTCGAGGTCATCCGCCGGTACCCGCGCGAGGTGTTCATCGCGATGGGCATGCGCCTGGCGGAGAACATCTCGTACTACCTGTTCACCGTCATCTCGATCACCTTCCTCACCACGTACGCGGGCAGCACCGGCGACAAGAGCATGATCCTGACCGCGCTGCTGCTCGGCTCGGTCGTGCAGTTCCTGGTCATCCCCGCCTTCGGCGCGCTCTCCGACCGGGTGGGCCGCCGGCCGCTGTACCTGGTCGGCGCGGTCGGCGTGGCGGTGTGGTCGTTCGTCTTCTTCGACCTCGTCGGAAGCCGCAAGGAACCACTGATCATTCTCGCCGTCGTGGTCGGCCTCGTCCTGCACGCGCTGATGTACTCGCCGCAGGCGGCCTTCTTCTCGGAGCTGTTCGGCACGTCGGTGCGCTACACCGGCGCGTCGGTCGGCTACCAGCTCGCCTCGATCTTCGCCGGGGCGCTCGCCCCGATCATCGCGCTGAAGCTGCTGGGCACCGTCGAGGAGTCGAACACGACCGCGGTGGCGATCTACATGACGGTCGCCTCGGTCCTGACCATCATCGCGGTGGTGGCCGCCCGGGAGACCGCCCGGTCGTCGCTGCGCCACGACCGGGTCACCGCGCCGCGGCCCTAGTCACCGCCGGGCCGGCCGGCTTCTCCAGAAAACCGCCAGCCCGGCCAGGCCACCCGGGGCGAAGTACACCGCCAGGACGAACAACGTCCCCAGCACGAACAGCGGCTGACCCAGCGGCCCGCTCAGGCTTCCGCCGACCTGGGTGAGCCGCTGGTCCAGGTAGGCGTACACGACACCGCCGAGCACGGCGCCCCAGCGGGTGCCGGCGCCGCCCAGCACCGCCATGACGATCAGCGACAGCGTCAGATCGGCGGAGGCCAGATGCGGCGACGCCCCGCCGACGACCAGCCCGTGGACGGCGCCGCCGAGCGCCGCGAGGGCGCCGGCCAGGACGAAGGTGGCCAGCTTGAGCCGGTACGGCGACAGCCCCAGCACCGCGACCCGGCGCTCGTCGTCGCGCAGCCCGGTCAGCACCCGGCCCAGCGGCGCCCGGTCGATGCCCTGCACCACCACGACGACCACGAGCAGGAACCCGAGCGCCAGCCAGTACAGGTTCACCGTGTTCGCCACGCCCACGAGGGCCGGCGGCAGGGCGGCGCTCACCAGCGGGAGCCCCTCCTCGCCGCCGGTCAGGCCGCCCGGGTCGCGGTTCACGACGATCCAGCCCACCTGCGCGAAGGCCAGGGTCACCATCGCGAACCCGATGCCGGTCGTCCGCAATGCCACCGAGCCGAGCAGCGCCGAGAGGACGGCGACGGCCACCACGGTCACCGCCACGGCGGCACCCAGCGGCCAGTGCAGACGGCCGGTCAGGATGCCGGTGCCGTACGCACCCGCCGCGATGGGCAGCGCGTGCCCGAACGACAGCAGCCCCGCCCGGCCGAACAGCAGGTCGTAGCCGAGCGCCAGGCCACCGAAGACGAGGCACACCGCGAGCAGCTGCAACGTCCCCGGAGCGTTGAGCGGCCCCTCGAACAGGCCGGGGATCGCCGCGGTGGAGTACGGCAGCAGCACGAGGAGCACGAGCACGAGCACCGGCACCACCCGGAGGATCTTCTTGTTCATGCCGTCGCCGTCCCCACCAGTCCGGCCGGGCGCAGCAGCAGCACGGCCGCCAGCAGCACGACCACGCTGACGTCGCCCGCCCCGGCGGTGCCGTAGTAGTTGAGGAACTGCTGCAGCAGGCCGACCGCCACCGCGGCGACGGCCGAGCCGGTGACCGAGCCGAGCCCGCCGATGACCACCACGATGAACGCGAAGATCAGCAGCGAGGCGCCCTGCCCCGGCGACACCGAGCCGAAGTACATGCCGCCGAGCACGCCCGCCGTGCCGGCCAGCGCCCCGCCGATCGCGAAGACGAGCGTGAACGCCCGGCGGACGTCGATGCCCAGCGCGCTGACCATGGCCCGGTTCTCCACGCCGGCGCGGATCACCAGGCCGTACCGGGTGCGGTGCAGGAACAGCAGCAGGGCGAGCAGCACGGCCACCGCCGCGCCGATGAGCAGGAACCGGTCGTCGGGCACCTGGGCGCCTCCCACACTCGTGATCTCGGACGCCCAGGACGGGCGCGGGTACGGCAAAGCGTCGGCGCCCCACACCGACTGCAGCAGGGCGACGCCGGCCAGCGAGAGGCCGACGGTCACCAGCACCTGCTCGGTCGGGCGCCGGTACAGCGGGCGGATGAGGACGAGCTCGGTGAGCGCGCCGGTGAGCGCGCCGGCCGCGATGCCCACCGGTACGGCGGCGGCCAGGCCCCAGCGCGGCGCAGCCCACCAGGTCGCGTACGCGCCCACGGACAGGAACAGGCCGTGCGCGAAGTTCAGCACCCCGGCCAGCCCGAAGACCAGGGACAGACCCGAGGCGATCAGGAAGTACAGCGCGGCCAGGCCGAGGCCGGTGAGGGTCAGCAGGATGACGGTGGACATTCAGTGGCTCCTCGCGGTCGAGCCGACGCCGAGCAACGCCCGGGTCCGGCCGGCGTCCCCCAGCAGGTCGGCGGCCGTGCCCCGCCAGGCGACCCGGCCCGCGGCCAGCACGACGGCGTCGCGGGCCAGCCGCCGCACCACGGCCAGGTTCTGCTCGACCAGCAGCACCGGTACGCGCTCGGCGACGCGTTCCAGCACCGCCGCCACCGAGGAGACCACCGCGGGCGCCAGGCCCTTGGTCGGCTCGTCGACGAGCAGCAGCCGGTTGCGGTTGAGCAGCACCCGGGCCAGCGCCACCATTTGCTGCTGGCCGCCGGAGAGGGTGCCGGCGCGCTGCCCGGCCCGGTCGCGCAGCTCCGGGAAGAGCGTGTGCACGGTGTCGTAGTCGGGATCGGGATCGCGCTCGGCCAGCCGCAGGTTCTCCGCCACGGTCAGCCCGGCGAAGACGCAGCGATCCTCCGGCACGTACCCGAGGCCGGAGCGCACCAGCCGGTGGGTGGGGCGGCCCAGCACCGGTTCGCCGCCGAGCTCGACGGTCCCGGCCG
The DNA here is from genome assembly GCF_040677315.1 of Actinoplanes sp. NPDC049316. Lineage (NCBI taxonomy): Bacteria > Bacillati > Actinomycetota > Actinomycetes > Micromonosporales > Micromonosporaceae > Actinoplanes > Actinoplanes sp. NPDC049316. The sequence continues at coordinate 341,646 of NZ_JBFAQM010000004.1, forward strand.
CGGGCACCTCGCCGAGGATCGCCCGCAGGGTGGTCGTCTTGCCGACGCCGTTGCGGCCCAGCAGGGCCGTCACCCCGGTCTCCGGTACGCCGAAGCTGACGCCCTGCAGGATGTGCGAGCCACCCAGGCGTACGGACAGGTCGTGCAGCCGCAGGATCACAGCTCCTCCCCCAGGTACGCCTGCTGCACGGTCGGCTCGGCCATCACCGCGGCCGGCGTGTCGCAGGCGAGCACGGCGCCGTGGTGCAGCACCGCCACCCGGTCGGCCAGGTCGAGCACCACCTCGAGGTGGTGCTCGACCATGAGCACGCTGCGCGCGCCCTCGGCGGTCAGCTCGCGGATCACCTCGACCAGGGCGGGCACGTCCTCAGCGCTCACCCCCGCCATCGGCTCGTCGAGCAGCAGCACGCTCGGCGAGCCGGCCAGCACCAGGGCGAGTTCGAGCTTGCGTTTCTCGCCGTGGGCCAGCGCCCCGGCCGCGGCGTCCGCGCGGTCGCCGAGGCGTACCCGGGTGAGGATGTCGCCGGCCGCCCGGGCGACCTCGCGGTCACCGCGGCGCCGCCACGGGCGCATCGCCCCGCCGAGCCGGGCCTGCACCGCCAGCGCGACGTTCTCGGCCACCGTCAGCGAGCCGAAGACGGCCGAGGTCTGGAACGTCCGGCCCAGCCCGAGCCGCGCCCGCCGGTACGGGTCCAGCCGGGTCACCTCCGTCCCGCCCAGCACGACGCGCCCGGCGCTGGGCCGGCGCAGTCCGCTGACGAGGTTGAACAGCGACGTCTTGCCCGCACCGTTGGGCCCGATGAGGGCGAGGAACTCCCCCGGCCGCAGGTGCAGGCTCACGTCGTCGACGATCGGCACGGCTCCCACACGCCACGACACGCCCTCGATCGCCAGGGCGGCGGCCGGTCCACCGCGGTCCCCGCCCAGCTCGTCCACCGGCGTCGCGCCGCCCTCCGCAAGGCTGCGCACCGGTCAGCCCTTCATCGCCGCGACCGGCGGGGCCGCGTCGTCCGGAGCCACCGTGGCCACGACGGTCGCGGAGGTGGCGGCGCCGGAGCCGGTCAGCTTCGCCTGGAACATGGGCTGCAGCAGCGCGTGGTCCTGCGCCCGCACGGTCAGCCGCCCCTTGACCGAGTCGAAGCCGTACCCCTCCAGGGCGGTGACCATCTTCTCCACGTCGGAGCCGCCCGCCTGCAACGCGTGCACGATCATCTGCGCGGCGGCGAAGCCGTCGGGATGGAACAGGTCCGTCCGGCCGCCGGGCACCGCCTGCCGCAGCGCACGCACGGCGTCGTTGTCCACGGCCCCGTCGAAGTAGTGGGCCAGCAGGTGCAGCTTCGCGCCGGCCTTGCCGAACACCGGCCAGGCCGCGCGGATGTCCAGCCCGGTCACGACCGTGGTCGAGGACAGCACGCCCTGCTGGTCCAGGGACTGCCACAGGGCGGACGCGGTGGCCCCGGCCCAGGCGACGAAGACCAGGTCGGGACGGGCGGCCTTGACCTGCCCGGCGAACGGCGTGAAGTCGGTCGCCGTGGCCGGCACCGCGATGCTCGTGACGCTCGCCCCGGCCCCGCCGATCACCGCGGTCACGGCATCGACGTTGGAGCGGCCGAAGGCGGAGTCGGGCGCCAGCACCAGCACCTTGCGCCCGCTGCCCAGATAGGCCTTGGCCGTCTGCACGTCCTGGTAGGACTGCCGACCGGAACGGAACGTGTAGCGGTTGACACCGGTGATCGCATCCGTGGCGGCCGGCCCGGAGACGAACAGCACCTTGTTGCTCGCCGCGAGCGGCGCCACCTGCAGCGCCACCCCGGAGGCCGTGGAGCCCGCGAGCACCTTGTAGCCCTTGCCGATCAGATCCTTCGCCGCGGCGACCGCCTTGACCGGGTCTCCGGCGTCGTCGGCGTAGCTCACGTTCACGGCGCGCTCGCCGATCTTGCCGGTGCCGCCGGTCGCGTACGCGAGACCCGCCTTGAAGCCCTCGACGTACTGCTGGCCGTAGCTGGCGAGCGGGCCGCTCTGCGAGTAGACGACCCCGACGTTCAACGGCGCGGACGCGTCGTCGTCGCCGTTCGCCGCCTCCTGCGGGCTGCCGCAGCCCGCCGCCGCGACGGCCACCGCCGTCACCACCCAGCCGGCGAGCAGCGCCCGCCGGGATGTCGCCGATCCACTCATCGCCAACCCTCTCATCACATCGACGTTCCGCGTTGGCTCACGCTACGAACGGCGATGACGGCACAGCCATGTGCGCGGTCCCCACAGGACGCGCGGGGACTGTGTGACAGTCGCCCATGGGTACGCGCGGCCCGCGGCCCGTAGGTTCGGCGGTATGACGACGGCAGAGGTGGTCCGGCTGGACCTGTCGGGGCGTACGGCGCTGGTCACCGGCGCGGGGAGCGGTATCGGGCGGGCGTGCGCCGTCCGGCTGGCGGCCGCGGGCGCGCAAGTGATCGCGGTGGACGTCGACGAGCCGGCCGCCAAGGAGGTCGCGACGGCCGTCGGAGGCCGGGCCGTCGCCGCGGACCTGTCCGACCCGGACGCGGTCGACGGCCTGGACGCGGACGTCGACGTGCTCGTCAACAACGCCGGGCTGCAGTTCGTCGCGCCGCTGCCGGAATTCCCCGCCGACCGGTTCCGGCACCTGCAGGCGGTCATGCTGGAGGCGCCGTTCCGGCTGGTGCGCCGGGCGCTGCCGCACATGTACGACCGCGGCTGGGGCCGGGTCGTCAACATCTCCTCGGTGCACGGGCTGATCGCCTCGCCGTACAAGGCCGCGTACGTCGCCGCCAAGCACGGGCTCGAAGGGCTGTCGAAGGTCGTGGCGCTCGAGGGGGCCGGCCGCGGCGTCACCTCGAACTGCATCGACCCGGCGTTCGTCCGCACGCCGCTGGTCGACCGGCAGATCGCCGACCAGGCCGCGCTGCACGGCATCCCGGAGTCCGAGGTCGTCGAGACGATCATGCTGGAGCGGGCGGCGATCAAGCGCCTGGTGGAGCCCGAGGAGGTCGCGGAGCTCGCCGCGTACCTGTGCACGCCGGCGGCCGGCCTGATCACCGGGGCCTCGATCCCGATCGACGGCGGCTGGACCGCACACTGACGCCGGAGCGCCGGCGGCGGCACAATGCCTGACATGCCCTCCCCGCTGGAGTTCCTCGCCCTGCTGGCGCGCGAGGCCGCCCCGGTGGAGTTCGAGCGCCCGCTGATCGCGGCCCGCGACGCCGGGCTCTCCGGCGCGGAGCTCGCCGAGCTGGAACGCGCCAAGATCATCGCCCTGCGGGTCCGGGCGCTGCTGGAGCGGCGGCGCCGGCGGGAGGAGGAGCTGTCCGGGCTGTACGACACCGCCGGCGACCTGGCCGGGCTGCGCGACGTGGACGCGGTTTTGCGCGCCATCGTCCGGCGGGCGCGCACGCTGCTCAACGCGGACGTGTCGTACATGACGCTCAACGACGCCGACCGTGGCGACACGTACATGCGCATCACCGACGGCTCGGTGGCCGCCAGCTTCCAGGGCCTGCGCCTGCCGCCGGGCGCGGGGCTCGGCGGGCTGGTCGCGCTGACCGGCACGCCGTACGCGACCGCGAACTACGCCGCCGATCCCCGCTTCGAGCACACCGACGAGATCGACGCCGGGGTCACCGACGAGGGGCTCGTGGCGATCCTCGGGGTGCCGCTGCGGCTGGGGGCCGCGGTGATCGGCGTGCTGTTCGCGGCCAACCGTACGGAGCGGCCGTTCGCCCGCGAGGAGGTGGCGCTGCTGGTGTCGCTCGCCGCGCACGCCGCCGTCGCGATCGACGCCGCCCGGCTGCTCACCGAGACCCGGTCCGCGCTGGCCGAGCTGTCCGCCGCGAACGCCGTGATCCAGGCGCACAGCGAGTCGGTGGAACGGGCCGCCGCCGCGCACGACCGGATGACCGCGCTGGTGCTGCGCGGCGGCGGGGTGGACGACGTGGCCGGAGATCTGGTCGACGTGCTGGACGGCGCCCTGCTGGTGCTCGACGCGCACGGCCGGGAGCTGGCCACCGCCAAGTCGGCGTCGTGGGCCGCCGGCCTGCCGGTCCTGGACCCCACGGCGGTGGAGGAGGCGGTCGCCGCCTCCCGCGGCGAGGGGCGCAGCGTGCGCCGCGGCGAGCTGTACGTCGCCGCCGTGGTCGCCGGCGCGGACAACCTCGGCGCGCTGGTGTTCCATCCGGCCCGCGAGCTGGCCGGCGCGGACCAGCGCATCCTCGAACGGGCCGCGCAGATCACCGCGCTGCTGCTGCTCTTCCGCCGTACGGTGGCCGACGCCGAGGCGCAGGTCCGCGGCGAGCTGCTCGACGACCTGATCAGCCGCCCGGTCCGCGACCCGGACGCGCTGCGCTCCCGAGCCCGGCGCATCGGCGTGGACCTGGACGCCCCGCACATCGTGGTGGTCGCGGCCGACGACACCGGCGAGGGCTCCCGGCAGGCGGTGTCCTGGGCCCGGTCGTTCGCCGCCGCCCGCAGCGGGCTCACCATGACCCGGGACGGCCGCACCACGCTGCTGCTGCCCGGCGAGGACGCGGGCGCGGCGGCCCGGCTGGTCGCCCGCGAGCTCGGCCGCGTGCTGGGCCGGCCCGTCGTCGCCGGCGGTGGCGGCCCGGCCGGCGGACCCGAAACGGTGGTGGCGGCCCACCGCGAGGCGGAACGATGCGCGGCGGCGCTGCGCGCGCTCGGGCGTACGGGAACCGGCGCGGGCACCGCCGAACTCGGCTACGTCGGCCTCCTGCTCGGCGAACGGCACGACGTGACCGGCTTCGTCCGGCACATCCTCGGCGCCGTGCTCGACTACGACCAGCGCCGCGGCACCGCGCTGGTGCAGACGCTGGAGGCGTACTTCGGCACCGGCGGCAGCCTCGCTCGCGCCGCCGAGCAGCTGCACGTGCACGTCAACACGGTCACCCAGCGGCTGGACCGGATCACCCGACTGCTGGGCGTGGACTGGCACGACCCGGACCGGGCCCTCGACCTGCAGCTCGCCCTGCGCCTGCACCGGCTGCGCGGCCCGCTCGGCCCCGACATGGGCTGAACCACCACGCCGCGGCCCGCAACGGTGGGTCGCCGGCCCATCGGCACGCCGCCCGGTTCTTCCTACGCTGACCACGTGCCCACAGCTGATCCCCGCTCCCCCGTCGACGATCACCGCCCGCCGTGGCCGGACCTCGAGCAGTTCCTGCGCCACCGGCCCGCCCCGGCGCCGTACCTGACCGAGCTGTGCCACGCCCGTGGCACCCGTCGCGAGTGGACCACCGAGCGATGGCGGGCCTGGGTCGGCGCGGTCGCCGCGGACCTGCACGAACGGGGCGCCGGACCGGGTGCCGCCGTGGCGGCGCTGGCCGGCAACAGCGCGGAGGCGCTCGTCGTGGCGTACGCGTGCTGGTGGCTCGGCGCGTGCTACGTACCGCTCGGCCCGCAGGAGACGGCGGCCCGGCAGCGGTTCATCCTTGCCGACGCCGACGTGGTCCTGCTGGTGCACACCGGCGAGCAGAGCGTACGGGCGCAGGAGCTGGCCGCCGGCTCGCCCGTGGCGCTGTGCCGCACCGATGAGCTGCCGGAGCCCGGCCCCGGCCAGGTCCCGGCGGCGGCCGGCGTCGATCGGCCCGCGGTACGCCTCTACACCAGCGGCACCACCGGCGAGCCGAAGGGCGTGGTGCTCACCCTCGCCAACCTCTGGACCGACCTCGACGGCCTGCAACGCGTGTACGGCTGGGACGCCGGCACCCGGGTGCTGACCGTCCTGCCCGTGCACCACGCGAACGCGCTGGTCATCTCCAGCCTGCTGGCCTGGTCGTCGGGCGCCTCGACGGTCCTGTGCGACCGGTTCCGCGGCGACCGCTTCTGGGCCGACGCGGCGGCCGAGGGCGCGACCACCGCCAGCCTCGTGCCCACGCTGCTGGAGTTCCTGCTCGCCGCGGACGGGTCGCCGCCGCCGGGTTTCCGCGAGGTGCTCTGCGGGGCCGGGCCGCTGGCCGCGGACACCGCGCTGCGCTTCGAGGACCGCTTCGGCTTGCCCGTCCGGCACCTGTACGGCCTGTCCGAGACGACCTGCGTCGCGGCCGCCATGCCCGCGCTGGCCGCCGCGGACCGCCGGCACTGGCACACCGCGTACGGCTTCCCGAGCATCGGCGCCGCCCTGCCGCACGCCGAGCTGGCCGTGCTGGCCCCCGACGGCACGAGCCTGCCCGCCGGGGTCCGCGGCGAGATCGGCGTCCGCGGCGGCATGGTCATGCGCGAGTACGCCGGCCGCCCCGACGCCACCGCCGAGGCCTTCCGGCACGGCTGGTTCCACACCGGCGACGAGGGCTTCTGGCAGCCCGGCCCGCACGGCGAGCCCGCGTACTTCGTCACCGGCCGGCTCAAGGAGCTGATCATCCGGGGTGGGCACAACATCTCGCCCTTCGAGATCGACGAGGTGCTGCAGGGCCATCCCCGGGTCCGGTTCGGCCTGGCCGTGCCCTTCGAGCACCGCCTGTACGGCGACGAGGTGGCCGCCTACGTCGTGCCCGACGGCGAGGTCAGCGAGGGCGAGGTGCTCGCCTGGTGCGCCGAGCGCCTCGACTTCGCCCTGCAGCCGAAGGTGGTGGTGTTCGGCGAGGACGTGCCGTTCACCGCCACCGGCAAGGCGAAGCGGCTGGAACTCGCGGGCCGGCTGGCACCCGTGCTGGCAGCGCACCGCGAGACATCGTTCCGGCGGCCGAGGGCGGAGGCGTGAGCGCCGTGGCCGATCCGTTGCACCCCGAGGAGTTCGACGTGCCGGTGGCCGGTGGCGCCCTGCGCGTGTGCCGGTGGCCGGGCACCGGGCCGGTCGTGCTGGCGGCCCACGGGATCACCGCCAACGCGCTCGCGTTCGCCGGCCTGGCCGAGGCGCTGGACGGCCGGGTCCGCCTGGTCGCCCCGGACCTGCGCGGCCGCGCCGGCAGCAGCGGCCTGCCGGGCCCGTACGGCATGGCCGCGCACGCCGCCGATCTGATCGCGGTGGCCGACCACCTGGGGCTCGACCGGGTGCCGCTGGCCGGGCACTCCATGGGCGGGTTCGCGGTCGCCGCGACGGCCGCCGCGTACCCGGACCGGGTCAGCGCCGCGCTGCTGATCGACGGCGGGGTGGCGCTGCCGGTGCCGGACACCGTGGACGTGGACGAGGTGCTGACGGCGGTGATCGGGCCGGCGATGCGGCGGCTGTCCATGACCTTCGCCGGGCCCGAGGACTACCTGGCGTTCTTCCGCGAACACCCGGCGCTGGGGCCGTACTGGACGCCCGCGGTGGAGGCGTACGTCCTGCGCGACCTCACCGGGACGCCGCCGGAGCTGCGTTCGTCCTGTGCGCTGGCCGCGGTCCGGGCCGACGCTTCCGACACGCTGATCACCCGGGACACCGTCACCGCCGTGCACCGGCTGGGCTGCCCGGCCCGGCTGATGTGGGCGCCCCGTGGCCTGCTCGACGAGGACCAGGGCCTGTACGACCCCGACCGCCTCGCCGCGGCAGCGCTCGATCCCGCGCGGATCGCCGTCGAGCGGGTGCCCGGCGTCAACCACTACACGATCCTGTTCGACCCCGACGGCGTGCAACGCGTCGCCGAGCGAGTTCTGGAGTTGGTCACGACCTAGTTCCCCCATCTAGGAGGCAGGCCATGCGGATCCGAGCGGCACTGACAGTTCTGGCGGCGTGCGCCGCCCTCATCCCGGGGCTCGCCCCACCCGCGCAGGCCGCGGCCGGCCTGACCCAGGTCACCGGCTTCGGCAGCAACCCGGGCGCGCTGCGGATGTACAGCTACGTCCCGGCCGGGTTGCCCGCCGGCCGCCCGCTGATCGTGGCCCTGCACGGCTGCACCCAGAGCGCGTCGGCGTACTACGGCAACTCGGGCTGGTCCAAGTACGCCGACCTGTACGCCGCCGCCCTGGTCTTCCCCGAGCAGACGTCGGCGAACAACGCGCTGTCCTGCTTCAACTGGTTCAACGCCGGCGACATCGCCCGCGGCCGCGGCGAGGCGCTCTCGATCAAGCAGATGGTCGACTTCGCCGTCGCCCGATACGGCTCGGACCCGCGGCGGGTGTACGTGACCGGGCTGTCCGCGGGCGGCGCGATGACGACCGTGATGCTCGCCGCGTACCCGGATGTCTTCGCCGGCGGGGCGGTCGTCGCCGGGCTGCCGTACAACTGCGGGGTCATCTGCCAGTATCTGCCGCAGAGCAAGACCCCGGCGCAGTGGGGCCAGCTCGTGCGCGCCGCCAACCCCGGGTACACCGGCCCGTGGCCCCGCGTCGCGATCTGGCACGGCACCGCCGACACGACCGTGGTGCCGGCCAATGCGACCGAGCTGCGCGACCAGTGGACGAACGTCTGGGGCATCGGCCAGACCCCGGCGGCCACGACCACCCTGCCCGGCGGCACCGTACGCGAGAGCTACGCCACCGCGGACGGCCGGGTGGCCGTGGAGCTCGACCGGGTGCCGGGGCTCGGCCACGGCGCTCCCGTCGACCCGGGCGGCGCGACCGACCAGTGCGGGGCCACCGGCGCGTACTTCCTGGACTCGATCTGCTCGTCGTACCACATCGCCTCGTTCTGGGGCCTGAACGCCTGACGGACCGCTCGCCCGACCTATGCTCGACGGCATGGTGGCCCAGGCGAGCAGGCTCAAGAACGTCCGGTACGACATCCGCGGCCCGGTGCTGCGGCGGGCTCAGGAGCTCGAGAGCGCCGGGCACCGGATCCTCAAACTGAACCTCGGCAACCCCGCGCCCTGGGGGCTGGCCACGCCGGAGCCGATCGTCGCGGACATGGTGCACAACCTCGCCGACGCCGAGGGCTACAGCGACGCGCGGGGCATCTACTCGGCCCGGGTCGCCGTCGCGCAGTATTACCAGACCCTCGGCGTGGAGAGCGTCCAGCCCGACGACGTGTTCCTGGGCAACGGCGTCTCCGAGCTCATCGTGATGTCGCTGCAGGCGCTGCTCAACACCGGCGACGAGGTGCTCGTGCCGAGCCCGGACTACCCGCTCTGGACCGGCGCGGTGACGCTGTGCGGCGGCCGCCCGGTGCACTACCGCTGCGAGGAGTCGCTGGGCTGGGAGCCGGACCTGGAGCACGTCGCGGCGCAGATCACGCCGAACACCCGGGCCATCGTGATCATCAACCCGAACAACCCGACCGGCGCGGTCTACTCCCGCGAGACGCTGCTCGGCCTGCTCGACATCGCCCGCCGGCACGAGCTCCTCGTGCTGGCCGACGAGATCTACGACAAGATCCTGTACGACGACGCGCGCCACGAGTGCGCGGCGGCGCTCGCCCCGGACCTGCTGGTGCTGACCATGAGCGGGCTGTCGAAGACGTACCGTGCGGCGGGCTTCCGCTCGGGCTGGATGGCGCTCAGCGGCCCGCTGCACCGCGCAAGCGAGTACGTCGAGGGCCTGCAACTGCTGGCCAACATGCGGCTGTGCCCCAACGTCCCCGCGCAGCACGCCGTGCAGACGGCGCTCGGCGGCTTCCAGAGCATCAAAACGCTGATCCGGCCGGGCGGGCGCCTCTACGAACAGCGCAACCACGCCTGGCAGAAGATCAACGAGATCCCCGGCGTGGACTGCGTCAAGCCCGACGGCGCGCTCTACCTCTTCGCCCGCCTCGACCCCGAGGTCCACAAGATCCGCGACGACCAGCGCCTCATCATCGACCTGCTGGAGCAGCAACTGATGCTGCTCTCCCACGGCACCGGCTTCAACCTGCCCACCCCGGACCACATCCGGATGGTGTTCCTCGCGCCGGTGGACGTGCTCGACGACGCCACCGACCGCCTGCGCCGCTTCCTGGAGACGTACACCCAGTAGGGTCTCCGGTTCGGTCCTCGCCGGTCGGCGAGCGTTGCGGGCATGACCGTTTCGATCGCCCACGACACGTCGGCATCCCCCGACGCCGCCGCTTAGGTGAGCGAGCATGGCGCCTTAGGTGAGCGTGCATGGCGCCGCCACCGGGCGGCGCACCGCCTTCCCTACCGGCAACGTCGGCACGATCATCGAGCTCAGCGGGCCCGGGGTTGCATTGACCAGCCCGGGCATCGACGGATCAACCCTCCGTAGCCTGCCGGCCGGGTGCCGCGAGCGCCCGGCCGGCGCGCTTGTGCATGATCACGCCGAGGGCGAGCCCGCTGGAGAGCAAGAAGATCTGCGGGTCCAGCTCCGTCGCGTCGAGGACGGTGAAGATCTCCCACCCGGCCGGGCTCGGCAGGCCGAAGCCGCTGTTCGTGAACGCGGTGAACAGCCACACCGGCGCCGAGGCCGGATCCGGCGTGGCGGAGGCCAGGAACACCGGCACCGTCACCGCGACGTCGGCGAGGACCAGCGCGCCGAGCCCACCGATCCACCAGGCCCGGGTGCGGTTACCGGCGGCGGCCGCCCGGTCGACGGCGTACAGCAGCCCGGCCAGCCCGCCGAAGAAGGCCAGGTACGCCGGCGCGTGCACCGCCAGCTTCGAGGAACTGCTGGAGATCGCGTACTGCAGACAACCGAGCACGAAGCCGGGCACCGTGACGGCCAGCACCAGAGTGGTCGTCCCGGCACCGCCGACCGTCCACCAGCGACCGAGCCGGGCCAACCCGACGGCGCCGGCGACCAGCAGCACGGTCATGACCCCGTACTGCAGGTTCTCGGTCGCACTGGGCAGCAGCGCGCTGATCACAGTGACGACGATCAGGGCGGCGATGAACACGGCGACCGCGGCCAGCGGCGCGACGACGGTCAGGCGCAGGGCCCGCCACATCGCCGCGGCGCGTGCCACGGCGGTGACGGGTTCGCGCACCGGCCGGGCGGCGGCGAGGCTTGCGGCGTATTTCAGCATCGCCCAGGGGCGGCCCTCGGCGGCCAGGACGTGCAGCTCGGCGGCCCACTCCCGGTGGACCTGCTCTCGCAGGTGGGTGGGCCAGCGACGGCCGGCCAGGTGGAGCAGCGCCGCAGCGATCCGCCGGCTCACCATGCCGGACTCGCCTTGCCGGTCGCGGCCGGGACGGTGGTCTGCGTGCGCAGCTCGGCGAGGGCCTGCCGCGCCTGCACGACCCCGTCCGGGGTCAGCCGGTAGAACCGGCGGGCCGGTCGCCCTTCGGCCGCAGGGTCGATCTCTTCCCACCGCGCACTGAGCCAGCCCGCCTCCTGCAGCCGGTGCAGGATCGGGTAGAGGCTGCCGCTGCTCAGGCCGGTAGCCCGCATGAGGTCCAACCCGTACCGGTCGGCTTCCGGCTCGGTGAGCAGCACGGCGAGAACCCGGGCCGTCGTTACTGTCATCCGCATCGGCGCACTATATCTAAGGTCTACATAGGGTTCCAGTCCCTACCCGAACCACAACCGGCCCGACGCCGACTGCGCCAGCCGGTTTCACATCCATCGACGGTCGCGTGGCCTCCACCGGCCAGCGGCAGCACGAGCTTGCGACCGCCTGGTGGTCCATGTCACCGCTGTTCCCGGCGAACGACGACCGGCCGCGGGCATGCTGGCATCGCTGTTGACCGCAGTGGCCCGGGCGGTGGTTGGGGGAACCGCCGACCGAGGCGGGGGTTACGGTGGATCAATAGCAACCCGAGGATGAGGCTGCAGATGATTGACATGCAGGAGTTCGCGCGGCGGCTGAGCACTCTCGGAGCTGATGCGGTCACCAGCGACGACGTCGTGGACCTGGCGACCGCCGCCGATATCCGTATCAGCGCTGACCTCGAGATCGACGCCTCTATGGCCCAGCGCTTGCTCGACCAGATCTCGCCCCCGCCGCCCGTCACCGCAGCGCAGATCACGGCGTCGCAATGGCCACCACCTGCGTCGTCCCGGCCTGCGGCGCCGTCGGTGTCATTCTCCAGTCCGGGTGCCGTCGACGGCCCGGCTGATCAGCCGTCGCGACCCCGCAAGTCCGGACCCGGGCGTAGCAATCGGCGACCGGGACCTCGACGACCTGGAAGATGAAACCACCGGCCCGCTCCGGATGGCGGCGAGTGGCCGACACCGCACGAGTACCGATCTTGTGCTCGAAGCCGGCTGGACTGCACCTCGCTACGGCCGAGGTCACGGCGCTGCTTGTGCTGAGCGGCTGACGGTATGGCAGGCCAGCAGCGCGGATCGGCCGGGTGGTCAGTCTCCTACGAACCGAAGCGCCAGGTTACGGTCGGCGCGGCGCCGAACAGCCAGGCGATGCACCGCCTCGAGCACCTCGCGTTCCCGGTCGATGGAGGCTTCCAGCATCTGGTTCAGCTCGTCCAGAAGCTGTGCCATCTCGTCTGATGACAGTTCCAGCGTCCCGTAGAGGTCGATGCGGTCGAGCATCGGCGTCGACCCCATGTGTTGCGCACGTTCGACCGCCCCCGCGAACCGGAATCCCGTGTCGGCGACCACCGCCACCTCGACTGACTGCCGTCGCCGTGGGCACGTGCCCGTCTGCTCGATCCGCAATAGTTCAACGTCGAGGCCCACGGGTTGAGCCTATCGGGCACGCAGAACTGCCTCGAGCTCGCGGTGGATGGCCAGCCTGGCCACTTACTCAAGCATGGCCCGGCGGATCGTGTTGCGGTTCCGGGCGATCCACGAGGCGCTTCGCGCTCGCCAGGTGATGCCCCACAAGATCGGGTACCCGTCGTCGGCAATCGCCGCGGTGCTGTCGATGGTCACGCCTTGGGCGACCGCCTCGTGGCGTGCGTTGTGAATCGCGACGTCGGCAAGTCGATCGACGAGTTCGTCTCGTGCGGCTCGGGGCAGGCCGTAGCCGTCAACGATGGCTCGAGCGTGACGAGCCCTGGTCAGCGCGTCGGGTAGACCCTGCATTTCTGCGACGTCGTCGTCGGCGAGCTGAGCGTTCAGCCAAACCGTCTCGGCGAGTTCCCATAGGCGATCCACCGGGCCGGCGAACTCCCAGTCGATGAACGCGTCTGGTCGCCCGTGTTCGCCGACGATGTTCCACGGCCCAGGATCGCAATGACCGATCACGATGTCGTCGCCGCCAAGCTGGCGCAGCCAGTTCGCCTGCCACACGGCATCGCCGGGCGGCGTGAACGTCGCGGTGGCGTCGTGCAGTCCACGCAGCAGCGTGCCTACCGCGCTCACGGCCTCGTCTGACCAAGCGTGTGGATGCGGAGACTCGCCCGGAACGAAGCTGTACCCGTCGCCGACCACACGCGGCGCTCCGGCGAAACCGACCTGCTCAAGGTGCCTGAGCAAGGCGAACACCGCAGGTGTCCAAGGCCCGGCCGTCTTGCGTACGACTCCGCCGAGCAGAACCGCATCCGCAACGTGCGTGCCGGAGCCCCAAGAGCCGAGCTGCTCAGAAGATCCCACCACGTGCCCTTCGTCGCTCACCGGCCCCAGACAGAGGGCAAGCATCACCACGATGAAGTCGCGTCGCAAGCGAGTTTGGCCGACTGCGACCGCGCCCACGTGAGCCCCGCCACCAGCACGCACGAACGGCGGCAGATCCGGATATCGAGTTGGGGCCCCGCGCGCCGCTGCGTCATTGTGGACGCCATCAGTGAATCTCCAAGGTGAGGTGGGGTGGGAACGTGGCCGATGATCTCGTCGTCGACTTGAGGGGCAGGAGGATGGAGACGCTCGACGACTTCTGGGATGCGGTGTCTGTTCCTTGCGGCCTCCCAGCGTGGTTCGGGAGGAACATTGAGGCCTGGCGTGACACGATCCAGGTCAGAGGTATCTCGGATCTCATCGATCGCCACGATGCGGTCGTCGTTCATGTCGATCGAGTGGGTCTTTTCTCCCGGCGGAACCGCGAGGCTCGGGCGTTGAGAGAGACCTTCGCCGGCCGCGGCTCGCGACTCGTGGTCCATCAGCCGGCGCCGGAGGCGGGGAGAGATCCGAGCGGCGATGAGACGCGGCAAGCCCCGGACTGATCCATAGGAGTGCGCCCGCTCATCGGCGGATCCGCGCACTCGCTTCCCTAAGCGGCTTCATGATTCCTTGCACACAGCGTGAACGGGCTCGGGAGTGCCCGTCGGCGTCACCGGGTGGTCAAGATCCGCGAGTGGTGCCGGTACCCACGAACATCCATGGCGCGCGTTGCCGGCGAGCTGCACCTGCTCCGCCCGGAGGAGAACGAACGGCACGGCGGGCCGCGTCACCGAGCTCGTCGCTGATCCAGGCCACGTCGGCGCCGCCCGCGAAGGTCCACACCAGCCCCCCACAGCATCTGGATCGTCACCAGCGGCAGGAAGCTCGTGACCAGGCCGGCGGCCATCATGGCGACACCCATGAGCAGGTGGGAGACCACCACCGACCATTTGCGGCCGAGGATGTCGGCTACGACCCCGGCCCGGATCTCGGCCACGACCACGACGGCCGCCTGCGCGACGCCGATCAGCACCCGCCCGGACGCCGGCAACCGCGCATCGACCACCAGGTAGACGCTGGTCACCAGCCACCAGCCACCAGCCGCGGTGCAGCACCGCGCGGCATCCGACCCACCACACGTACGCGGTGCCGAGGGGCATTCGCCCGACCGTACGGATGCGCCAGCCGACCGCGCGAATAGCAACGCCGCGCGTGTCAGGATGACGTCGTCACGTCACCTTGGCCCGGATCCACGTCACGCAGGCCTTGTCGACCGTGTCGAACGACCGGCCATACGCGGCGCGCGCGGCCTTGTCAATTCTCTCCCCTCGCCGCAGCACACCGTCGGTGAAAGCGAAGAGCTTGCGTTGGCCGTACTTCTCGGCCATGCACGTGGCGGCGAAATGCCCCATGGCGTAGAGCCGGTCGACGGTACGGTCGTCGGCGGCGCCGGTGAGCGATGTCGTGGCGATCGTCACCGGGGCATCTCGGCGCCGGAATTCCGCTGCGACAACGTCCCAGTTGCCGGTGGTGGCGAGCTTCCGCGGGTACGCGCCGATGTATTCGGCGATGCCTTCGGACAGCCATTGGTGCTCGGAACGCTCCTTGGTGGTGCCGGACAGCGTGACCACGTGACCGAGTTCGTGCTGAACGGTGAAGGCGAGCTGGCGGCGGCTCTTGAGCACCTTGCCAGCCCGCAGCACCACGTCGGCGCCGGACGCGTTCAGCCGCAGCTGGTAGCCGATGAACCACGTCGGCCGGCGTCCGCCGTACCAGCTGTGCCAGGCCCGGTCGTCGGCGAGGTAGACGCGGTAATGCGGCTGCGGATTGTTCACGTACGCGGCAAAGCCGTCGGCGACAACTGCCGCCTTCTCGGCAGCCGCCAGCACCGTCCGCACGTTCTTCTTCTGGCTGCGCGGCGCAGCGACAGTGACCCGCTTGCCGCGCGCAATGATCAGTTCGTCGCCGTCCCACGGCGCCGCCTGCACCTTGTTGCCACCGGCGCCCATGCCGGCCGCCAGATCGGTGATCGTGTACCGGCCGCCGATCATCTCGAACGTGACCAGCTGTGTCGTCTTCGGCGGCCCCTGGTCGAACTCGCTGCGCCAGCCGGGACAGGCCCCGCCGCCGAGGCAGTAGCCCAGCACCGCATTGGCGGTCACCGCGCCGGGCTTGCCGTCCTGCCGCTCGAAGGCGTGGTACTCGACATGGCGCACGTCCAGCCCGCGCAGATTCCGGAAGATCCCCCGGTATCGCTTCAGCAGCGCTGGCCGCTTGGGGTCGACCGGGGCGAGCCAGCCCCTCTCGTCACCCGCGAGCAGGGCCGCCGCCTGGTGGTCCAGAATGGCGACGACCTGCGCGAACGGTGTCGGCGGCGGGCTAGCCGTGTCCTGCTGCAGGTGCACCACCGCCGCCGGCCGGCCGGACGGCCAGAACGCCACGGCACCCGCAGTGACCGCGACCACCGCCGCCGCCAGCCCGGCGACGACCGCAACCGCACGGCGGCGGCGCCGCGAAGCTGAAATATCTTTCACGATCGTGGATCCAAGCATCCCCACGCCGCCAAGACCAATTCGCGCAGCTCAGAAGGTCTCGTAGTCGCCGAGCATGTGGTCCAGCGTGGTCTTGGACGCGCGTCCGCGGACGAGCTCGGTTTAGTCGAGGTCGTCGAGCACCGCCTCTGCCGCCGCTTCCGGCATCGCCAGCAACCGGCGCCGCATCGCTCGAAGCGCCTTGTGACGCGGCAGGCCGCGGGCCTCGGCGCGTCTTTCGAGCCGCCATGTCGTCGTGACGAGGAATTCGCGCAGCCACAGCGGAAGGTTGTCCGCCGGCAAGCCCGACACCAGCTCCAGCATTTCCGTGAGCGCGCGCTCGCTGTCGTCCGACGGGATATCAAGCCGGTGTTCATATCTGACAGCCTGAAGCGCGACCAGACGCACCGCCGCGTCGATGTCGTTCGCCGGCTCGGCTCGTTCGAGGATCGGCTGCGCATCTTCCGATTTCCTCGAGCGCGTAGATATCCGTGCTTCACGTGCGGCACTCACATCGGCGGGATCCGTGGCTCGGACGGGATGCGGTTGTGCTGGCGCTGGCGCGCCCAAACCAGCCCGGCGCCGATCACGCCGCGTGCCTGCTCTCGGTGGCCGGCGCGCACGCTCGGCGGCATGACCGGACGTCGCATCCCAAACATTCAGCCAGGCTGAATGTTTGGGATGGGGGTACCGAGTTCCCAGAACCTGTTGATCGCTTCCCAGTACTTCGCCGACAGCGGGCGGAGCCAAGGCCGGAACGCCTCTGGGTCAACGCCACGCGAGGTGACGGTGTGCATCTGCATGCCTTCGAGATAGCCGATCACGCCCAGCTCAGAGACGTACGGGTCGCCATGAGAGATCAGATGCTCGATGTAGTCGAAGGCGGCATCGAACTCGCTCGTGTCGCCGGCTGCGAGGCGGTCGGCGAGGTGGCCGACCACCCATGCCGCGTCCAGGTAGCCAAGACGACCACCGGGAGAACCCGGGTCGGCGTTGTCGTCAGCAACCTCGCCCCACTCCTCCGACAGTGACGGAAGCGCAGCGAGCAAGAGCGCAGGAACCTGGTCGGCGGTGACGTGTGCTCCGGTAGACCCCACGCCGCCAGCCTAATTAAGGAGCCCTTCGCCCCTTGATCGGATATCCGTACATCGGCAAATCAGTGCGCTGCCCGTTCTGCGTCCGCCGGCGACCGCTCCCGTCAGAACCAAGTCCGCGGGCGGACCAGACGCCACAAACGACCACGCCAACGCGCACGCCGCGGATGCAGGAAGGTCTCGATGTCCTCAAGCGCGTTTCCGGCAGTTCCGCTCACATGTGGCCTGGCGCGTGCCCGGCGGAGCGCTGCGACAACCCGCCGTTCGTCGAGTCGGCCGTAAACTCGTGCCAGATGCCCCAGGCAGGTGGCCGACAGCGCCTGCACCTGGTGGTCATTGTGGTCGAGCAGCGTCAGGTAGAGCTCCTGCGATTCTTTCCAGTCCCCGTCGCCGTACAGCGCGCAGCCCACCATGGCATTCAAAGCGGCCACGATGTCGTCGCGGTCGAGTGCCGCCCGCACGTCGGACGGCGTCGCAGACGGCGGGTTGTGGAAGGTGTGGTGCCGGTGGTCCATGCCTTCCATCTTCGATCATCGGGGCCGCCTTCTCATTGGGCGATCTCGTTGCCCTTCTCGTCGAGCATGTGCTCCGACCAGTACTTGTCCCACTTGTCGTCCACGTGCTGGGGGACCTTGCCCGCGGGGTAGCGGACGTAGCCGGCCGGCGGCTCCTGACCGTCCGGCACGCATGCGCCGCCGGTCGTGCTGCGGACCGCTTTGACCGGGTACTCGCCCGAGGAGCACATCGCGTCCTGGGCGCAGCCGCCGAGCAGGAACAGCGCGGACAGGCCGGCCACGGACATCATCGCCATCATTCGGGTACGCATGCAGCAGAGTCTTGTCACCGTCACGGCGGCGGCCATCCGTACGCGTACTCATAAAGGTCTGGTGTCCGCTGCCCGACGCGGCGGTATCCGGGCGACCCCTTCGTGTTTCTCCCTGGCCGGCAGGACGACACGAGGAGTGGGTTCGCATGGCTGCTGCCCTGGAGGAGTTTCACTACCACGCCACCGACGACGCGGACACCGGCCGGGGGCCGGGCGCCCGGACACCGGCTTCGTTCGGGTCCGGCCCGCCGGAGGCCGCGGATCTGGACCTGGCGGCGCTGGGGCCCGCGTTCACCAGCAACGAGGCCGCCGCTCGCTTCTACCTGGACGCGCTGCTGAGCCGCGACGAGCGGACGGCGATGCAGTCGGTGGTCGCGCCCGAGCGCCCCGAGCGGGTCCCCGGGCTGGTGGTCAAGAAGGACGAGGAGCTGAAGTCGCTGGGTACGCAGCAGGTGCGTTTCGCGCAGACGCACCGCACCGTACCGATCTTCGGGGCCGGCGCAGTGGTCGAGCTGACCGGCGACCGTGACCTGGTCAGCGTCAGCGCCCAGCTGGACGAGGTCACCGGCGTCGACCCGGTGGAGTCGCTGAGCCGCGCCGACGCGCTGGCGCGGGTGGCGGCGTTCACGGGCGCCTCGATGCCGGCCGACGCCGCGGTCGGCGGCAAGCTCATGTACTACAAGGACGAGCGGAGCGGCGCCTGGCACCTGGTGTGGTTCTTCAAGGCGCTGCCCGCTGAGCCGCCCGCGCCGGCGGACAGCCCGCGCGGCCCGGACCGCGGGCACGGGCTGGGCCCCCGCCCGGTGCGCGCCAGCGTCAACTACCTGGTGGACGCGCACGACGGGGAGATTCTGTTCTTCTACAGCAACGTCGCCATGGCCGCGCCGCTCCCCCAGCCGACGAAGTGCACGGGCGTGGACGAGAACGACATGAAGCAGACGTTCTTCGGACTGCTGGATCCCGGCGGCGCCGCCTGTCAGATGGACGACCCGCTGCGGTCGGTGCGGACGTACGACATCCAGTTCGCCGACATCTTCGAGGATCCGCCGGTGCCCGAGCGTGCGGTCGTGGCCACCGGCAGCGACTACGGCACCACGAACCGGGCCGCGGTCTCCGCGCACCTCAACGCCTCGCGGGTGCAGGACTACTACAAGGCGGTGCTGCAGCGCGACGGCATCGACGGGCAGGGCATGGTGCTCGTGTCGATGGTCAACACGACGGCGAGCGGGTTCGGCGCTCCCCCGGTGCTCAAGAACGCCTTCTGGTCGCAGGGCCGCATGTGGTACGGCCAGGTCCGCGCGGCCGACGGCCGGCTGGTGAGCCTGTCGCGCTTCCTCGACGTCATCGGTCACGAGCTCACCCACGGCGTGATCGAGACGACGTCCAACCTGGTGTACGCGACCCAGTCCGGCGCGCTCAACGAGTCGTTCGCCGACATCGCGGGCGTGATCATCAACAACTGGTACACCGCGCCGGACCGCGACGACGTCGGCACCTGGACGTGGGAGATCGGCGCGGGCCTGGGTCCGGACGGGGAGCCGCTGCGCGACTTCGCCGACCCGAAACGCCTGGGCGACCCGGCGCACATGGACGACTTCCGCGCGCTGGGCCCGGGCGAGGCGCCGCACCCGCGGCTCAACGACTCCGGCTGGGTGCACGCGAACAGCAACATCCACAACAAGGCGGTGCACAACCTGCTGACGATGACCGAGGGCGGCCACCGGGTCTTCACCGTGCAGGACGTGGCCGTGCTGACGTACCTGGGCATGGCCCGGCTCGTTCCGCTCGCCACGTTCTCGCAGGCGTTGCAGGCGATCGTGGACGTGGCGCTGACGTACTTCGGCGGGAGCCCGGACCGCGACACGAAGGTGGCCGCGATCCGGAGCGCCTACGCCGCGGTCGGGATCAGCTGAGAGCTGCGGGCCCGCTAACGGGACCACCAGACGGTGGTGTCCGGCGGCAGGGTCACCGTGTCCGGGTCGGCGTCGATCGGGCCGCTCGCGAGCAGCACCTCGCCGGCTCGGTCGACGCGTACGGGCGCCGTGCCCATGTTGACCGTGCACCGGAAGCCGTCGCGGTCGAACGTCAGCACGCCGGCGGGCGCGTCCACCCAGCGCAGGTTGTCCGGCGCGCCGAGGCCCGGGTGCGACCGGCGGATCGCCAGCGCGGCCCGGTACAGCGACAGGGTCGAGCCGGGGGTGTTCTCCTGCGCCGCCACGCTGAGCTGGGCCCAGGTGTCCGGCTGCGGCAGCCAGCTCGGGCCGCCGTCGGGGCCGAAGCCGTACGGGGCCCGGTCGCCGTGCCACGGGATCGGGACGCGGCAGCCGTCGCGGTAGCCGTCCTGCCCGGTGGCCCGGTGGAACGCCGGGTCCTGGCGTACCTCCGGCGGCAGGTCGACGACCTCGGGCAGGCCCAGCTCCTCGCCCTGGTAGAGGTACGCCGAGCCGGGCAGCGCGAGCAGCAGCAGGGAGGCGGCGCGGGCCCGGCGCAGCCCGGAGACCGGGTCGACGGCGGTCGGACGGCGGCCGGCGACGTCGCCCTCGTTCTCCTGCAGCAGGCGGTTGGTGTGCCGGACCACGTCGTGGTTCGACAGCGTCCAGGTGGCGGGGGCGCCGACCGCGCGCATGGCCGCCAGCGAGGCGTCGATCATCCGGCGCTGGTCCTCGACGTCCCAGGCGGTGCCGAGGTAGCTGAAGTTGAACGCCTGGTGCAGCTCGTCGGGGCGCACGTACGCGGCCACCCGCTCCAGCGTCGGCGCCCACGCCTCGGCGACGGCGATGCGCTCGCCGGGGTACTCGTCGAGGATCCGCCGCCAGCTGCGGTAGATCTCGTGCACGCCGTCGCGGTCGAAGCAGGGGCTGACGCCGACGTCGAGCAGGTGCCACTGCGTCTCGACGCCGAGGTCCGGCAGGCCCTGGGCCTTGACGAGCCCGTGCGCGACGTCGATGCGGAAACCGTCGACGCCGAGGTCGAGCCAGAACCGCAGGATCGTGCGGAACTCGTCGGCGACCGCGGGGTGGTCCCAGTTGAAGTCGGGCTGCTCGGGGGCGAACAGGTGCAGGTACCACTCGCCCGGCGTGCCGTCGGGGTTCGTGGTCCGGGTCCAGGCCGGCCCGCCGAAGATGGACGGCCAGTCGTTGGGCGGCAGCTCGCCGCCGGCGCCGCGGCCGGGACGGAAGTGGTAGCGGTCCCGGAACGGCGAGCCGGGGCCCTCGGCGACGGCGCGCCGGAACCACTCGTGCCGGTCGGAGGAGTGGTTGGGGACGAGGTCGACGATGACCCGCAGCCCGAGGTCGTGGGCGTCGGCGATGAGCCCCTGAGCGTCGGCGAGGGTGCCGAACACCGGGTCGACGGTGCGGTAGTCCGCGACGTCGTAGCCGGCGTCCGCCTGCGGGGAGGCGTAGAAGGGCGACAGCCACACCGCGTCGACGCCGAGGTCCCGCAGGTACGGCAGCCGGCCGCGGATGCCGGGCAGGTCGCCGATGCCGTCGCCGTTCGAGTCGGCGAAGCTGCGCGGGTAGATCTGGTAGATGACCGCGTCCCGCCACCAGGAGACGGACGCGGCGACGGCGGAGTCCCGCCGGTCGATCAGCTGATCGGTCATGGCGGAGCACGCTAGCACGTTACTAACACGTGTTACATGGGTGTGGCCGTGGAATCCCGGACGACGAGCGACGTGCCCAGCACCTGATGCGGGTGCTGGTCCTCGCCCCGGATGGCGGAGATCAGGAAGTCGGCCGCGGTCCGGCCCTTGGTCACGATCGGCTGGCGTACGGTGGTCAGCCGCGGCCGGAACCACGCGGACTCGGCGAGGTCGTCGAAGCCCGTGACGGAGACCTGCCCCGGCACGTCGATGCCCAGCTCCTGGCAGGCGTCGATCGCGCCGTACGCGAGCACGTCGGACAGCGCCAGGATCGCCGTCGGCCGGGTCCCCTCCATCATCCGGCGGGCCGCGCGGTAGCCGTCCGTACGGGTCACCGGCACCTCGGCGAGCGTCACGTCGGCCATGCTCAGCCCGGCCTCCGCGAGGGCCTCGGCGATGCCGGACATCCGCCGCGCCAGCGGTCCCCGGTACCCGCGCTCGGCGGCGTCCGGGCCGGGATCCATGGAGAGCACGCCCAGCCGCCGGTGCCCCAGCTCCAGCAGGTGCCGGGTGACGTCGCGCGCGCCGGCGTGGTCGTCGACGTCCACACTGGGCGCGCCCTCGTACCGGTCGCTGTCGATGAGCACGAACGGGATGCCGCGTCGCTCCAGCTCGGCCACCTCGCCGCGGTCGGTCTCCAGCCCGCACACGACGAAGCCGTCGACCGCCGCGTACGGGATGGCCTTGAGCACCGAGTCCTGCAGCGGCGGGCTCAGCAGCAGCGTGTAGCCCTCCTGGTCGCAGATCTGCCCGACACCCATGAGGAATCGCGAGTAGTACGGGTTCTCGAGGATCCGCGCCAGCCGTTGCGGCAGCAGCACGCCGAGCGAGTTCGTCGTGCCCGCCTGCAGCATGCGCGCGAGGGTGTTCGGGGTGTAGCCGATCTCCTCGGCCACCGCGAGGATGCGCTCGCGGGTCGCGGCGGAGATGCGGTGCGGATTGTTGAACGCGAACGACACCGCGGAGCGGGAGACCCCGGCCGCGGCGGCGACATCGCTGGACGTCGGCTTGCCGCCGGCCCGTCTCGACGGCATGGGCTCACAAACCTCGCAGTCGTGGGTGGGCGCCTACGATATCCCAGCTACTCCGCGGGCAGCCGGACCGTGACGGTGGTTCCCTCGCCCACGGTGGACGCCACCTCGATGCGCCCGCCGTGGTTCTCCACGATGGTCCGGACGATCGCGAGGCCCAGGCCGGTGCCGGGGATGGCCTGGTGGATCGCGTTGCTGGCACGGAAGAAACGGGCGAACAGCGAGTGCTGCTCGCCGGGCGGGATGCCGATCCCGGTGTCGGCCACGGCGAGCCGGACCTCGTCGCCCTCCCGGCGGGCCGTCAGCGTGACGGCTCCCCCGGCCGGGGTGAACTTCACGGCGTTGGAGAGCAGGTTCATCAGGACCCGGTCGAGCTGTTCGGCGTCCGCGGACAGCTCCAGCGGCCGGTCCACCTCGGTACGCAGCTCGACCTGGGACTTCGCCGCCGCCGGGGCGACCGCGGCGAGCGCCTGCTCCGCGACGGCGACGAGGTCGACCGGGCCGCGCGTGGTCCGGAACGCGCCCGACTCGATCTTGGAGAGGATCAGCATGTCCTCGATGAGCTCGCGCAGCCGGCGGGTGTTGCGCCCGATGACCTCGAGCATCCGCCGCTGCGGCGGGCCGAGCTCGCCGGCCTCGGCGTCCAGCAGCAGCTCGACATAGCCGGCGATGCTGGTCAGTGGCGTGCGCAGCTCGTGCGACACGGTCGACATGAAGTCGTTCTTGGCGGTGTCGAGCTCCTGCAGCCGGGCCACGAGGTGCCGCTCGCGTTCGAACAGCCGGGCGTGGTGCACCCCGCGGCCCAGGTCCGCGGCGATGCTCTCGACCAGCCGGATGTCGACCGGCGTCCAGCCCGGCCCGGCGTCGCGGATCAGCGTGAGCGCACCGAGGCGTTCGTCGCCGCCGTTGACCGCGACGGTGAGCACCGGGCCGTCGCCGACCGCGGCCCAGGCCCGCTGCTCGGCCTCCGGCGGATGGACGTCCCGGCCCGGTGACGGGTCGTCGGTGGCCCACACGTCGCCGAGGTTCAGCCAGCCGGCGTCGCAGTCGGCGAGCTCCTTCAGGACCCCGCCGACGTGCTCGTCGTGCAGGCTGACCAGCGGCGGCACGTCGGTCTGCCCGGGCGCCATCCGTACCAGCACGTGATCGGCCCCGATGATCTGCGCCAGCCCCTGCACGGCCTCGCGGATCGCGTCCTCGACCTTGAGGTGCGCACGGATCCGGTAGCCGAGCCGGCGGACCTCCCCGCGCAGCCGGGCCACGTCCTGCTCGGCGCTGCGGATCAGGTCGCCCCGCTCGGCCATCTCGTTGACGGCCTGCGCGACGGCTCGGATCTCGGTGGGGCCCGCGCTCGCGTCGGCGCGCAGGTCGAGCTCGCCGGAGCGGCGCCGGTCGATGACCGAGACGACGCGCGCCAGCGGCCGGGTGATGCGCCCGGCGACGAGGACTGCCGCGAGGGCCGCGGTGATCGCCGCCAGCAGGGTCAGCGCCACCACCACCGCGGTCGTCACGACGCTCAGCCGGGAGCTGCGCTCCTGCAGGTCGGCCACCCGGCCGGCCAGGTCCGTGTCGAACGCCCGGTTCTGCGCCACGAACTCCTGGAACAGCTGCTTGCCCTCGGTCACGTACCCGGCCGCGGCCTCGCTGCGCGGCGGGGCGTCACGTTGCCGCTCGGCCAGCGCCCACCACGCGTCGGCGCGTTCCAGCTGGCGGTGGACCGCGTCGGCCTCCCGCTGCTCCGCGAGCTCGCGCAGCTTCCGGCCGGTGACCCCGAAGGCGCTGCGCGCGACGTGGTACGTGTCCAGCAGCTGCCCGTCACCGGTGAGCAGATATCCCCGCAGGCTGCGCTGCGCGTCGGCCAGCACGCTGTGCATCTCGGCGTTGGCCAGCTCGAGCGGCTGCACGTGCCTCGACAGCTCGTCCACCACGCGATGCTGCATGATCAGGGCGGTCGTCTCGGCGGCGCCGGAGAGCACGATCAACGCCACCAGCGCGGCGAAGGCCCGGGTGAGCAGGCGGCCGACGGACCGGTCGCGGCGCATCGGCGTCGGCCCGTTGTCAGGCCCGCGCCCGGCTGAGCAGCGCCTGGATCCGCGACACCAGCTCGCGCGGGCTGAACGGCTTGGTCACGTAGTCGTCGGCGCCCGCGCTGAAGCCGCCCTCGACGTCCTGCTCCTGCACCCGGGCAGTGAGCATGATGATCAGCATCCCGGCGGTGGCCGGGTCGGCCCGCAGCATCCGGCACACGTCGATGCCCGACAGGCCGGGCATGGAGACGTCCAGCACGGCGAGCACGGGCCGGTGCGCGCGGGCCTGCTCGAGGGCGGCCTGCCCGTCCTCCACCGCGACCACCTCGAGCCCGGCCTGTTCGAGCTTGAACGCGACCAGGTCACGGATGTCGGCGTCGTCGTCGGCGACCAGGACCACCGTCACGGCTGTTCCCCCCATGATTTGCAACTTCTACGAACAATATCCGGTTGATCCCCTCTGCGGCGGCGGCTCGGCGCAACCGCACGGCAACTGCCGCGCAGCTTTGCCTGCAGCCCCGGCCCGGTGTGCTGGTCACAGACGCCCGACCGGCACGACAGGAGGACTCCATGACCGCCGTGGAACCGGACGACATTCGCATCGAGGCCTTGTTCGTCTCGGAGTTGCAGCGCTCGGACCAGCCGACTCCGGAGCTCATCCGCGCCGTGGTGAACGAGACCGTCGAGCGCCTCGGTGCCGGCGGATGCGCGGCGCTGGTGGCGCAGGAGTTCGGCGAGCACCCCGACTGCGCGCTCGGCCGGATGCGCTGGGCCCGCCGGGCGGTACGGACGGCGTACGAGGCCGCCTGAACGTCTGACGTCGCACCCCCGCCAGGCGATTACCGTGGGTGAGGTTTCCGACCGGTAACCCATGCCCCAGGGAGGTGCGGCCGTCGTGGTCGAGCAGGTCACCGGTCGGCACAGGGCGCCCGGAACGATCCGGCTCAGCATCGGCACCACTACACCGCGTCACCTGTTCACCGCGTCGAGAGGCCGGCGCTGGCC
This sequence comes from Actinoplanes sp. NPDC049316, assembly GCF_040677315.1. Taxonomy (NCBI): domain Bacteria; kingdom Bacillati; phylum Actinomycetota; class Actinomycetes; order Micromonosporales; family Micromonosporaceae; genus Actinoplanes; species Actinoplanes sp. NPDC049316. The sequence continues at coordinate 367,117 of NZ_JBFAQM010000004.1, forward strand.
CTGGGCCGTCGTCGCCGCGGCGCTGCTGGCACTGGCCGCCACGGTCCCCCCGCTGCTGCACGACGCCCCCGGTACGCCGCAGGCCGCCGTACCGTTGCCGGCGATCTCTCTCCCGCGGCTCGAACCCACCGCCGTACCGGATCCGTCGCCGACGGCGACCCGGCGGCCGCTGCGTGCCGTCGCCCAGGTCCGCAAGTCCTCGTCCCCCTCGGCGGAGCCGACGCCGAGCGCGGCTCCCGTCCTCCTCGGCCCGGCGGACCCCGCGCAGTTGCCCCAGCTGCTCACCGACTACTGCCGCGCGACCGTCGGCAGGCACACCCTCGCGGTCTCCACCGCCGGCGGCTGGGTCTGCGGGCGGCTGGCGCGTGAGCCCGTGCCGATCGACATGGACGCCATGTGCCGCCGGCGCTACGGCGCCGCCGCGTGGGCGGATCTGCCCGGCGGCGCGGGCCCGGGAGGGTGGCGCTGCTACCGCGACGGGCCGTAAGCTGCCTGCCATGCACGCGCGATTGAGCATGTGGTGGCGCGCCGACCCGGCGGCCACAACCTTCCGCGCGTAACCCACCCACCGCGGCCGCCTCCGACGAGGCGGCCTTCTTCGTGTGGCCCGGTTCCTCGGCAGGCGGTCCCAGCCCGAATCGGGGACCCGCATGACACCGTTCGCCCTGCTCCACCGCGACGGCGCCGACCACGTCGAGATCCTGCACGGCGATGTCGTCACCGCCGCGACGCTCGCCGACATCCCGCTCCCAGCCGGCGCCGGCCCGCGGACCCTCGCGCTGGTCCCGTACCGGCAGGTCGCCGAGCGCGGCTTCGCCTGCGTGGACGACGCCGCCCCGCTGGAATGCCTGCGGATCGCCTCCTGCGAGACCGTGCCGCTCGCCGAGATGATCGCCTCCTTGCCCACGACGCCGCTGCGGCTGCGCGACGCCGGTTTCGACATCTCCGACGAGGCGTACGGGGAGGTGGTCGGCGACGTGCTGCGCGACGAGATCGGCCACGGTGAGGGCGCCAACTTCGTCATCCACCGCGTCTTCGAGGCCACCGTCGAGGGCGATCCGGTCGAGGCGGCGCGTGCGGCGTTCCGCAATCTGCTCACCGGCGAGCGCGGCGCGTACTGGACGTTCCTGGTGCACACCGGCACCCGTACGCTCGTCGGCGCCACCCCGGAACGGCACGTCAGCGTCGACGACGGGCTCACCATGATGAACCCGATCAGCGGCACGTTCCGCCACGACGGCGACCGCGACCTCGCCGAGTTCCTCGCCGACCGCAAGGAGACCGAAGAGCTCTACATGGTGCTGGACGAGGAGCTCAAGATGATGGCCGCGGTGGCCGAGCACGGCGGGCAGGTCGTCGGCCCGTACCTCAAGCAGATGGCCCACCTGACCCACACCGAGTACCTGCTCGCCGGGCGCGGCTCCCTGGACGTGCGCGACGTGCTGCGCGAGACGATGTTCGCGCCCACGGTCACCGGCAGCCCGATCGAGAACGCCTGCCGGGTCATCGCCCGCCACGAGCGCCGCGGCCGCGGCTACTACGCCGGCGTGCTGGCCCTGCTCGGCCACGACGACGCCGGACGGCAGACGCTCGACGCGCCGATCCTCATCCGGACCGCGGAGATCTCCGCCGCCGGCGCGCTGCGGGTGCCGGTCGGCGCGACCCTGGTGCGGCACTCGACCGCCGAGGGCGAGGTCGCCGAGACCCACACCAAGGCGGCGGGCGTGCTGGCCGCGCTGGGCGCGTCCCCGGCCCGGCCCGCACCGGTACGCCCGCAGCACACGGGCCCGCACATCGAGGCCGCCCTCGCCGCCCGCAACGACGGCCTCGCCCGCTTCTGGCTCGACCAGCGCCGCCCCGGCGCCCTGACCGTGCCGGCGCTCGACGGGCGCACCGCGGTGATCGTGGACGCCGAGGACACCTTCACCGCCATGCTGGCGCACCAGCTGCGCGCCCTCGGCCTGCGGGTGAGCGTGGTGTCCTGGACGATGTCCGCCGTGCCGGAGGCGGACCTCGTGATCGCGGGGCCCGGCCCGGGCGACCCGGCGTCCGCCGACCCGAAGATGGTGCTGCTGCGCGGGCTGGTCGCCGACCGTCTCGCCGCGCGCAGGCCGGTGCTGGGCGTGTGCCTCGGGCATCAGATCCTCTGCGCGGCGCTCGGGCTGCGCCTGCACCGGCGGGACGCGCCGTACCAGGGGGTCGCGCGGGACATCGACCTGTTCGGCACGACCCGGCGGGTGGGTTTCTACTCCAGCTTCACCGCCCTGGCCGCCCCGATCGACGGTGTGCAGATCGCCGCCGACGCGGACGGGACCGTCCACGCCGTACGCGGGCCGGGCTTCGCCGGGGTGCAGTTCCACCCCGAATCGGTGCTCAGCGCGGACGGCGTCACCGTGCTCGCGGAACTTCTCCCGCCTCTTCTCGATCCGGTGATTAGCCCGGCGATGAGGGGGTAGCGAAAGGGACGTCGGTGGTTCAAGCGGATCGAGAGCCTCCGCTTGGACCACCGGCCCTTTCCCCCGTCTCGTAGACTCTGCGCCGGTGGCAGCGTGTCCCGAGCAGGCCGCCGGATCGCCGACGGTCTCTCCGGGGCACCCCCGTGGGCGAGCACCATGAGCCACGCAGCGCATCGCCGGCGCGCCGCCGCGCTCCGCGCGAGACAGCGCAGGCACGACCGGGCATCGTCGGGGCACGCTGTTCCACCGGTACGCGTCAGCGCCGCGCTGGCCGACGCCTTCCTGACCTGCCGCTGGCGCCGTACCCACCTGATGCGCACGGGACGCCGGGTCCTCGGTGCCCGGCCGCCGTGGCTGCCGCCCGCGGTGGCCGCCGTGCTGCGGGCGTACCGGAATCCCCCGGCCGACCGGCCCCGCGAGCTCGCCGCCTTCCTCGCGGCCCTGCCCGGCACCGGCGGATGGCCGCTCGTCCACCGGCACCGGATCCGGGTCCGCCTCGCGACCGCCGTCCGCGTCGTACGGATGCGCTGGGACACGCCGCGCCTCGACGACCTCACCGCGCTGGCGGACTTCCTCGGGCTCGACGGCGACGAGCTCGACTGGTACGCCGACCGCAAGGAGTTCAACCGCCACGCGCGCGACGAAAGCCTGCGCCACTACCGCTACACCTGGCTGCCCCGCCGCCTCATCGAAGCCCCGCCGCGCACCCACCTCGCCGGCGCTGGCCAACCTGCTCGCGTACCGGCTGGACCGCAGGCTGACCGGCCTCGCCGAACGCTTCGGCGCCGCGTACTCCCGCTACGCCGACGACCTGGCGTTCTCGGGCCCGCTGTCCGGTGGCACGGCCGGCCGCCTCGTGGCGGCGGTGACCACTGTGGTCACCGCGGAGGGCTTCCGCGTGCATCCGGGCAAGACCCGGGTCCGGGGCCGCGCCGACCGGCAGCTGCTCACCGGTCTGGTCGTCAACGACCACCCGGCGGTGCCCCGCGCCGAGTACGACCACCTGCGCGCCGTCCTGCACGACGCCGCCCGCAACGGGTTGGCCGCCGCCGACCGCGAGGGGCACCGGGACTTCGCCGCGTACCTGAGGGGCCGGGTCGCCTGGGTCGCGCACGGCCACCCGTCCCGGGCCGGGAAACTGCACCGCCTGCTCGAAGCCGCCCTGGCCGGCGCCTCCGGGCCCTAGGCGAGCGCCTGCCGCACCGCCGTCACGAAGCTCCAGAACAGCGGCGTGGTGGTGTTCTTGCGCTGAGCCGCGGTGTTGGTGCCGAACATCGCCGCGCGCAGCGGCGTGGTCAGCTCCAGCTGGGCGCCGCCGTTGCTGTAGGTGCGGTTCACGATGTTGGCGGGGTCGTCGCCGTCGAGCGCGGGCCGGGTGGCGCCGTCGACGACCGCGACCGGCACCTCGCGGCCGCCGGCGGTCACCGTCAGCCCGGCAGCGGCGATGGTGGCCGTCAGCCGGGCCTTGAGCGCGGTGTCGCGGCCGCCGACCACCACGCCCGGGGCGTCGCCGGAGGGCAGGCCGGCCTGCGCCGGCGTGCACCCGTGCAGGGAGACCGCCCGCCGCGCGCCCGCCACGAGCAGCTCGGCCACCGGGTCGTCGCAGTGGACGGAGGTGACGTGCAGCTCGGCGTTGCCCTGGGCGCGCAGGCCCTCGAACATCCAGTAGTCGTGCAGCGACGCCGTGCCGGCCATCGTCGCCGGGTGGTAGCCGGCGACGGCCAGGCACAACTCGGACGTGCCCGGCTCGATGCCGCCGCCGTGCAGCGCCATGATCACCGTCTCGGGCAGCGCGACCGCGGCTGCCTGGCTGTCGTCGAACGCGGCATGGCGCCGGTAGCGCCGGCCGTAGTCGACACCTTCCGTCTCCGCCGCGTAGAGCTCAGTGTTCGATCCGTACGTATCCGCCGCCGCGGCCGGGCGCGGCCGCGTCTCCAGCAGACCGAGCACCGCCGCCGATCCGCCCAGAGCCACCAATGCCTGCCGCCGTGAGATAGCACCCATGGCAGTCATCCTGGTCCATGCGCCCCGATCCCGTTGTCCCTTCGTCGCCCAGCGGACGGCACCGACCCGGCGTACGTTGCGGAGATGGAATACCGGACCCTGGGGCGCAGCGGCTGCGCCGTCTCGAATCTCTGCTTGGGCACCATGACGTTCGGCGCCGAGTCCGACGAACAGGTGTCGCATGCGCAGCTGGACCGCTTCGTCGAGGCGGGCGGCACCTTCGTCGACACCGCCGACGTGTACGCGAAGGGCGAGTCCGAGCGCATCATCGGGCGGTGGTTCGCCGCGCGCGGGTCCGAGGTCACCGACCGGGTCGTGCTCGCCACGAAGGGCCGCTTCCCGATGGCCGGCGACCCGAATGGGCTGGGGCTGTCGGCGCGGCACCTGACCCGCGCCCTCGACGACTCGCTGGGCCGGCTCGGACTGGACAGCGTGGACCTGTACCAGGCGCACTCCTGGGATCCGGTGACGCCGATCGAGGAGACGCTGCTGACCCTCGACGGGTTCGTCAAGGCCGGGAAGATCCGCTACTACGGCTTCTCCAACTTCACCGGATGGCAGCTCACGAAGGCCGTCCACGTGGCACGCGAGCTGCGGGTCGCCGCGCCGGTCACCCTGCAGCCGCAGTACAGCCTGCTGGTCCGGGAGATCGAGTGGGAGATCGTGCCCGCCGCGCGGGACGCCGGGATGGGGCTGCTGCCGTGGAGCCCGCTGGGCGGTGGCTGGCTGTCCGGCAAGTACAAGCGCGACCAGCGCCCGTCCGGCGCGACCCGGCTGGGCGAGGACCCGGGCCGGGGCATGGAGGCGTGGGAGCGGCGCGGCACGCAACGTACGTGGGACGTGATCGACGCGGTCCAGCGCATCGCCGAGGCGCGCGGGGTGTCGATGGCCGAGGTGGCGCTGGCCTGGGTCACCGACCGGCCCGCCGTCACGTCGACGATCCTCGGCGCCCGTACGGTCGAGCAGCTCGAGACCAACCTGCGGGCCGCGGACCTGCACCTCGACGAGGCGGAGACCGCGGCCCTCGACGAGGCGAGCGACCTGCAGGCGAGCGACTACCCGTACGGCCCGCTGGGGGTGGATCAGCGCAGCCGCACCCTCGGCTGACGGTCACGCCGCGCTGGGGCCGAGTGCCGGTCCGGACGACGGCCCCGGCTCCTTCAGCTCGATGAAGACGGAGTGCGTACGGCTGTCGCCGATGTTCTCCCCGACGTGCTGCTGCGCGCCCAGCCACCGGGCCTCCCCCGCGCGCAGCTCGACGTCCACGCTCTGATCGCCGGCGGTGACCCGCCGCCGGAAATCGGTGAGCGTCACCATCACGCTGTCCGGGTGCCGGTGCATGTGCGTCCGGTCGCCGGGCTCGTCGCGGTACTGCAGAACGCGCACGCGCTCGTTCTCGAAGAGGACCGAGTAGAGGTCCGGGTCTGTCACGGTCGGGTCGTCGTGGCTCATGGCGGACACCCCCTGACGGGCTTCATGGGACTGAAGTCCCATAATGAAACGACGGTACCATGAAAGGGTGAGCGTGCCCTACGAGTCGAGCGGCCGGACCGCGCAGAAGTCGCGAACCCGTCAGGCGCTGCTCGCCGCCGCCCGCGAGCTCCTGCTCGCCGGCCTCAGCCCGAAGGTCGAGGACGCCGCGGAGCACGCCGGCATCTCCCGGACCACGGCGTACCGGTATTTCCCCAGCCAACGCAGCCTGCTCCTGGCCGCGCAGCCCACCATCGCGCCCGAGACGCTGCTGCCGGCCGACGCGCCCACCGATCTCCGGGGCCGCCTCGACGCGCTCATGACCGCGTTCACGGACTACAACTTCACCTGGGAGCCCCAGCTGCGTACCGCTCTGCGGCTCTCCCTGGAACCGGGCGCCGACCGGCCGGTGCTCCGCCGGGGCCGGGCGATCGGCTGGATCGCGCAAGCCCTGACGCCACTGCGGGAGACCCGTCCGGACCTCGACGTCGAGCGGCTCGCGACCGCGATCCGCTCCGCGACCGGCATCGAGACGCTGATCTGGCTCGTCGACATCGCCGGCTACACCCGGGAAGAAGCCGCCGCCACCGTACGCGCCACCGCCCGGGCGCTGCTGGACGCCGCGCTGACCGGCGCGGCCGAGGCGGGCGTGGCGAGCGACCGGCGGCGGGGGCGGAGATCGGCATAGGATCGCCGCATGGAGGCCACCTATTTCTTCGATCCGGCCTGCCCGTTCACCTGGCGCACCTCGCGGTGGCTGGTGAGCGTGGCCCCGGAGCGCGACGTGACGCTGCGCTGGCGCGCGTTCAGCCTGTCCATCCTCAGCGGCGGCAACGCCCCCGAGCAGTACAAGCCGATGATGGCCGCGTCCAGCAAGGCGCTGCGACTGGTGGAGGCGCTGCGGGCCGATCGCCGCGACGGCGACATCGCCGCGTTCTACACCGAGCTGGGCAACCGGACGCACGAGGCCGGCGTGCCGCTGAGTGACGACATCGTGGTGCAGGCGGCCGAGGCCGCCGGGGTGGTGGATCCCAAGACCATTCTGGACGACGCCTCCTGGGACGAGGCGGTCCGCGAGTCGCACGAGCTGGCGTTCGGCTCGGCCGGCCCGGACATCGGCTCACCCGTGCTGATGGTGGAGGGCGCCGGGCGGGGCGTGCACGGGCCGATCATCGGCGAGGTGCCCGGCCGCGACGAGGCCCTGGCCATCTGGGACGCGGTGGTGCCGCTCGCCCGCAGCGGCACCTTCTTCGAGCTCAAGCGTGGACGGTCTTGATTCCTCGGTTTGCGGTGACGGCGCGACGGGGTAAAGGCGTCGCGCCGTCAGCCGTCACAGGGAGCCCGTCATGAACGAACCGCACGTCACTCTGGACCCGACCACCCTGAGCCCGGTGACGGAGAAGCTTCGCGGGCCGCTCGAGCAGCAACTGACCTCCGCGCTGCAGGCGGCGACCGAGCGCGTCGCGCACGACTACTCCGGCGAGCCCGCTGAGGAGGTCGCGCACGAGCTGCTCGACGAGACGAAGGCCGGCCTGCACCAGGACATCGCCGCCGGCTTCGTCCCGGACCAGGGCGAGCTGCGCCGGGTCGCGGAGGCCATCGTCCACGAGAACTGACGGTCAGCTCATCCGGTGGAGCGCCGACCGCAGCCGGGCCACGTCGCGGCGGCGGCGCTCCAGGGTGGTCGCCAGGCCGAGCAGCAGTAGCCCGGCGACCGCGAGCGGGATCCACCGCGGCAGCAGGTCCCAGACCAGGATTCCCTCGTGCAGGGCGACCAGGATCAGCACCGAGCCGCCCGCCACGACGGGCGCCTGCAGCCGGGCGTGCGCCCCGGCGACGACCACGGCGAGCGCCGCGACGCCGAGCAGCAGCCGGCGGATCGGTTCGCCGTCGCCCGTCAGCACCGAGGCGAGCGTGGGCAGCAGCGCCGCGGCCAGCGCCGGGCCGTAGGCGGCCCAGCTCGACAACCCGGCCCGGTGCCGGCGGGCCAGCCATCCGGCCAGCACCGCGACGGCCGCCGCCGGGATCGTGTACGCCTCGACGACCGCGACCTGCTCCGCGGCGAGCAGCAGCCACCAGCCGCCCACCTCCGCCGCCGCGGCCGCCACCACATGGGTCCGGCGGCCGGCCGCGTCGCGGATCAGCGCGCGCAGGCCGAGCGCGACGCCCCACAGGGTGCAGACGGCTGCGGCGTACCGCGGGGAGCCGGCGGTCAGCAGCAGGGCGACGATCGCGCCACCGTGGGCGGCGGCCTGCAGCATCCAGCCTTCGGCCGTACGCCGCCGCAGGAGCACACCGGTCGCGAGGACCACGGCCGCCGCGCCGAGCACCACGAAGGCCGTACCGGTCAGCGGCAGGCCGGCCGTTCGCCCGGCGGTGGCGGCGACCACGTACGCCGACGCCGCCGCACCGAGCCATCCCGCGATCCGCACCGCGGCCGCGCGACCACCGGCGCCGATCACCACACCCGCGACGAGCGTCGCGCCGAAGGCCACCAACGTGGTCACGTCCGTGGCGGGCGACGCCGCGAGCGCCGCGCCGAGCAGCGCGGCCGAGACGACCGCCAGTGCGGCGGACCGGAGGGCGTCGCCGCGCAGTGCGGCGATGAGCAGGCCGGCCAGGCCGGCGACGAGGCTCGCCGCCCCCGTCCACGGCCAGGGCGCGCCGGCCGCCGCGGTGGTGAGGACGGCGGTGAGCGCGACGACCGGGGCGGCCGCCCAGAACGCGTTCCGGCGGGCGTGGATCCCGGCGGCGACCGCGAGGATCCCCATCGCGACCACGTTCGCGACCGGCACGTCAGCGGTCCACCGGGCGCCCGAGTGCAGCCACGGCCCGGCGAGGACGAGCAGGAGGCTCTCGGCCGAGGCGGCGAGGAAGGCGAGCCCGAGAACCGCGGCGGCGGCGCCGGCGAGGACGCGGTGCATCGGGGCGGTGAGCGCGACGAGCAGCAGCCCGGCCGCCGCGTAGACGGCCGCGGAGTCGCCGGCGGCCTGCGCCCACACCGGCGTGGTCACGAGCACGGCCAGCGCCACGCCCGCGGGGAAGCCACGACCGATCCGGTACGCCGCCACGACCAGCACCGCCGCCACGCCCAGGATCACGCGGCTCTGCACCACCGGCGACCAGGGCAGGGCCGCCGGGGCCGCCAGCGTCAGCAGCCCCACCGAGACCATCGTCACGGGCAGCCACGGCAGCAGGGCCGCAGCCCCCGCCGCGAGGATCACGATCATCGTGGGCAGCCGCCAGTCGGCGTCCCCGTTCACCCTCGCCACCAAGGTGGCCAGCACGGCGACCACGGCCGGCACGCCGAGAGACGCCAGCGCGGCGAGCCGCGGTCCCCGCCGTACCGTTGCCGGCAGCAGCCGGACCCCGCCGGCCAGGACCGCCACGACCAGCGCGATCAGCACCGGTGAGAGGCGCTCACCACCGGCGACCGCGGCGAACCGCCCGGCCACGATCGCGACCGCCACCACGACGATCGCCGACGCCCACCCGGTCGCGGTACGCGCGAGCACCGCCGCCGCCAGCAGCACACCCGCCGCGGCGACGAGCGACGTCCCCGCCGTCGCCACCCGGGCCGGATCGTCCGTCAGCACCAGGCCGGCCAGCGCGCAGATCCCGGACACCGCCACGGCCAGGCCCCCGAGCACGTACGCGGCGACGGCCAGCGGCGTCATCGCCCCGCGACGCAGGTGGACGACCGCGAGGTTCACGACCGCCACGGCGGCCCACGTGTACGCCCACCCCGCCGCGCCCGGGTGGAACGGCGCGACCAGCAGCGGCAGCACCGGCTGGGCCACGAGCAGCGCGGCGAACCGTGGCGTGGTCAGGCCGGTGACGTGCTCGTACCCGGCGGCCACCGCGGCGGTCACCGCGCACACCGCCCCGGCGTATCCGAGCGCCGAGTAGTCCGCGACGCCGAACAGGTTGACGTACCAGGCGGCGTACCCGTCGAGCAGGATCAGCAGCAGGCCCACCGCGGCGACGGTCTCGGCGGTGGCCTTGAGCCGGCGGCGCAGCGCGGCCAGCGGCGCGGCGAGGGCCACGACGGTGACCACCGCGAGCAGGCCGGCGCGGCCCCGCACCCCGAACTGCGACCACGCCACCGCGGTGAAGACGATCGCGGCGACCGCCAGCAGCAGGCCGCCGAGCACGAACAGCGAGTTCTGCACGAGCCGGGTCGAGGCCTCGGCGGTCGCGGTGGTCATCGGGGCGGTCATCGCCGGCGCGTGCGCGGGCCGCGGCGCGACCCGGGCCGCGGCGGCCACGGCGGCCCGCACCCGGGACGCGGCCGCCTCGCGCCGGGTCCAGGCCCGGCGCAGCGCGCCGTCGGCCGCGGTCACCGCGTCCCGGGCGGCGGTGAGCCGGGCCGTCAGCACGGAGATCTCGGCGTCGAGGCGGACGACCTCCACGGCGTCGGCGTCCGGGCCGCGGCCGCAGCCGGGGCAGCCGGTGGTCGAGGACGCTTCGGTACGGCAGTACGGGCACGGGTACGAGGTCACGCGGTTGATCCTTGTGGTGGCGGCCGCCGGCTTCCTGAGTCGTCGTACTCAGCCGGGGCTAGGTGGTGTACCAGGCAGCAGTGTCCGGCGGGAGGGTCCCGTCGTCGCCGACCGGCCCGCTGGCCAGCAGCAGCCGGGCGTCCCGGACGCCGGGAGGCGCCGCGGCAGGCCGGTCGCCGGCGTTCACCACGCAGACGAAGCCGGGGTCGCGGCCGAAGGCGAGCACGTCCCCGCCGGCCGGCAGCCAGGTCAGCGTGCCGGCGCCGAGAGCGGGCAGGGCGGCCCGGTGGCGCAGCGCCTCCCGGTAGAGCGACAGCATCGACGACGGGTCGCCGGCCTGCCGTTCGACGGTCAGCTCCGCCCACCCGGCCGGCTGCGGCAGCCAGGACGCGGCGCCCGGGCCGAAACCGTACGAGGGTTCGGTGCCGGACCAGGGCAGCGGCACCCGGCAGCCGTCGCGGCCGGGCTCGATGCCACCCGTACGGTGGAAGGTCGGGTCCTGGCGCACCTCGCCGGGCAGGTCCTCGACCTCGGGCAGGCCGAGCTCCTCGCCCTGGTAGACGTACGCCCCGCCGGGCAGGGCGAGCATGAGCAGCGCCGCGGCCCGGGCCCGCCGCACGCCGACGGCGCCGCCGCCGTAGCGGGTGACGTGCCGGGTGACATCGTGGTTCGACAGCACCCAGGTCGCCGGGGCGCCGACCTCGGCGAGCTCGGTCATGCTCTCGTCGACGGCGGCCCGCAGCGCGCCGGCCTCCCACGGCGCCACGAGGAAGGTGAAGTTGAACGCGGTGTGCAGCTCGTCGGGGCGCAGGTAGCGGGCGAGCCGCGCCGGGTCCGCCACCCAGATCTCGCCGACGAAGGTCCGGTCCCCCGGGTACGCGTCGGCGATCCGCCGCCAGCCGCGGTAGACGTCGTGCACCTCGTCGAGGTCCCAGTGCGGGTGTCCCTCGACGGCCTGGCCGCCGGTGGCGTACCCGGCGCCGAGGTCCGGCATCTCGGGGTCCTTGGCCAGGCCGTGGGCGACGTCGATGCGGAACCCGTCGACGCCCCGGTCGAGCCAGAACCGCAGGATGTCGTGGAACTCGGCACGCACCTCGTCGTTGGTCCAGTCCAGGTCGGGCTGCTCCGGGGCGAACAGGTGCAGGTACCACTGCCCCGGGCTGCCGTCGGCCTCGGTGACCCGGGTCCAGGCCCGCCCGCCGAAGTTGCTCATCCAGTTGTTGGGCGGCGCTGAGCCGTCCGGCCCGCCGCCGTCGCGGAACAGGTAGCGGGCCCGTTCCCGGCTGCCGGGCGGCGCGGCCAGCGCGGCCCGGAACCAGGGATGCCGGTCGGAGGTGTGGTTGGGCACCAGGTCGACGATGATCCGCAGGCCGTGCGCGTGGGCGTCGGCGATGAGCGCGTCGGCGTCCGCGAGGGTGCCGAAGCGGGGGTCGACGTCACGGTAGTCCGAGACGTCGTACCCCGCGTCGGCCTGCGGCGACGGGTAGAACGGGTTCAGCCACAGCGCGTCGACGCCCAGGTCTCGCAGGTACGCCAGCCGGGACCGGACGCCGGGCAGGTCGCCGATCCCGTCGCCGTCGGAGTCGGCGAAGCTGCGGACGTACACCTGGTAGATCACCGCGTGGCGCCACCACGGGCCGTCCGGGCTCATGGGTCCTCCCGTCCCTGGGATGGGTACCGGCCGTCAGTCGGTGGCGAGCAGGTTCTTGCCGGACGACGGGTCGAACAGCTGCATCTTCGCCGTGTCGTACCAGAGCCGCGCGGTGGTGCCGCGCCGGACGTCGGACGCGGCGTCCAGGCGGGCGGTGATGGACATGCCACCGCCGCGCAGGTCGTTGCCGGTGTCCTTGGCCAGATCCTCGAGGTCGGCCGAGTGCGCCGCCTCGCCCGTGACCGTGAAGTACGCGTAGACGTCCGACCCCATCGCCTCGACGATGTCGATCGGCGCGTCGAAGGTCGCCCCCGGCTTGTCGCCGACCATGGCGGCGTCCTCGAAGTGCTCCGGCCGGATGCCGACGATCAGGTCGCGTTCGGCGGTCGTGCTCTCCAGCGCCTGCCGGACCCGGGCGGGAAGCTCCGCCTCGCCGAGGGCGGTCACCACGGCTCCGCCGCGCAGCTGCCCGGGCAGGAAATTCATCGACGGGCTGCCGATGAAGCCGGCCACGAACAGGTTGGCGGGTTTGGCGTACAGGTGGGCCGGGGTGCCGACCTGCTGCACCACGCCGGCGCGCATGACCACGACCCGGTCGCCGAGGGTCATGGCCTCGGTCTGGTCGTGCGTCACGTACAGCGTCGTGGTGCCCAGCGATTTCTGGATCCGGGCGATCTGCGTGCGCATCTGGACCCGCAGCTTGGCGTCCAGGTTGGACAAGGGCTCGTCCATGAGGAAGGCCTTCGGCGAACGGACGATGGCGCGACCCATGGCGACGCGCTGCCGCTGCCCGCCGGACAGGTTCGCCGGCTTGCGTTCCAGATGGTCGGTCAGCTCCAGCATCTCCGCGGCCGCGTCGACCTTCTGCCGGATCGTCGCCTTGTCCATGCCGGCCAGCCGCAGCGGGAAACCCATGTTCTCCCGTACGGACATGTGCGGGTACAGCGCGTACGACTGGAAGACCATGGCGATGTCACGGTCCTTGGGCGCCTTGTCGTTGACCACCTGCCCGTCGATCAGCAGCTTGCCGGCGGTGATGTCCTCCAGGCCGGCCACCATGTTGAGGGTCGTGGACTTCCCGCAGCCGGACGGGCCGACCAGGATGATGAACTCGCCGTCGGCGATGTCGAGGTTGAAGTCGTCCACGGCCAGCGCCCCGTCGGGGTACCGCTTGACGACATGGTCCAGAACGATCTCGGCCACTTTCCGCTCCTCAGCCTTTTACCGCGCCGGAGGTCAGCCCGGCGACGATGCGCCGCTGGAAGACCAGCACGAACAGAACGATGGGGATGGTGATGACCACGGCGGCGGCCGCGATCGGTCCGGTCGGTTTCTCGAAGGTGGTGGCGCCGGTGAAGTAGCTCATCGCGGCCGGCACCGTGCGTGCCTGCGACGTCGAGGTCAGCGACAGGGCGAACAGGAAGTCGTTCCAGCACGCGATGAAAACCAGGATCGCCGTGGTGAACACGCCCGGCATCGCCAGCGGGGTGATCACCTGACGGAAGGCCTGGTACGGCGTGGCGCCGTCCATCTTCGCCGCCTTCTCCAGGTCCCACGGGATCTCCCGGAAGAACGCGGAGAGCGTGTAGATCGCCAGCGGCAGCGCGAAGGTGATGTACGGGATGATCAGCCCGGGCCACGTGTCGAACAGCCCCAGCGCCGTCTCGATCTTGAACAGCGGGGTGACCAGCGCGATCTGCGGGAACATCGAGACCAGCAGCGCCATCGCCACGATCGCCTTCTTGCCCGGGAACTGCAGGCGGGCGATCGCGTACGCGCTCATGGTGCCGAGCACGATGGCCACCAGGGTCGCGATCAGGCAGATGCCGATCGAGTTGATCAGCGCCCGGATGAAGTCCTCGTTGCGGAAGATCGCCGAGTAGCTGGCGCCGGTGGGCGACGTCGGGAAGTAGTTGCCGTCGTTGAGCGTCTCGCTGTCCTTGAGCGACAGCGAGACCAGCCAGAACACCGGGATGAACGCGTACAGCAGGACGATGGTGTTGATCCCCCACCACATCAGCTTGCGGTTGGTCGTCACGGGTTGCACGGCTACCGCCTCCCCTCGGTGTCGGCTCCCGGTGCCGCCGCGCCGAAGAGCTTGATGAACAGGAACGCGATGATGCCGGTCGTGATGAAGATCAGCACCGACATGGCGGAGCCGATGCCCAGGTTCAGCCCGCGGATCAGGTTGCTGTACGTCACCATCGACACCGAGCTGGTCTCGTTGGACCCGCTGGTCAGGATGAAGATGTTGTCGAAGATCCGGAACGCGTCGAGCGTGCGGAACAGCAGCGCCACCAGGATGGCCGGCTTGATCAGCGGCACGGTGACCAGCCAGAACCGTTTCCACGCCGAGGCGCCGTCCATCGACGCGGCCTTGAGCAGGTCCTCGGGCACCAGCGCGAGCCCGGCCATGAGCAGCAGCGCCATGAACGGGACTGTCTTCCACACCTCGGCCAGAATGATGATCATGACCGAGGTGCCGAACTTGGTCAGCGGCGCCGACCCGGTCGGGGCCAGCCAGCCCAGGTCCGCGGTCCAGGCGAAGCGCCAGGAGAACGCGGCGACCACGGTCACGATCGCGTACGGGATCAGCGCGGACGTGCGTACCAGCCCGCGCCCGACCAGCGTGCGGTGCATGACGACCGCCAGTGCCATGCCCAGGACCAGCTCGAGGGCCGCGCTGACCACGGTGATGAGCGCGGTCACGCCGAAGGCGGTCCACCAGATCGGGCTGGACAGCACGGTCACGTAGTTCTCGAACCAGATGAACTGGTTGTCGCCGGGCCGGCGCAGGTCCGCCCGGTTGAGCGACAGCCAGAACGCGTACAGCACCGGGTAGGCGGTCACGGCCAGCATCAGGATGACCGCGGGCGCCACCAGCAGCAGCCCCAGCTTGCGTTCGGCCCGCTTGGCCTCGGTGAATCGCTGACGGGCGATCTGGGTGGTCTCGTCCTCGATGGAGACGGAAGCGGCCTCCGCGGCCGCCGAGGTCGGCGTGGCGGTCACGGCTGAGCCTCCTTAGCCATGCCCTTCTGGCCTTCGCCTGCGGCCGGGGTAGGCAACTTACGGAAATGCCGCTCGGTGCAGGCGGTCATGGCAGGATCCCCTTGCCCTCGATCGCGGCCCGGATCGCCTTGCGCAGCTCGTCGGCGGACTTCTGCGGGTCGATGTCCCGGGGCGGCGACAATGTGGTGGAGACGATCGTGGAGATGTTCTGGTAGACCGGCGACACCGGCCGTGGCACGGCGTTCTTCAGCTCGGCGAGCATGACGTCCTTCATCGGGTACGCCTTCGTGAACTCGGGCGTGTCGAAGACGGTCGCCAGAGCCGGCACGTCACCCGCATCCAGCGCGGCACTCAGCGCGTTCTTCTCGTTGCGCAGGCACATCCCCGCCTCGAAGGCCTCGGCCGGGTGCTTGCTGTACTTGCTGATCGCGTAGTTCATCCCGCCGAGCGTCACCCGCGGCGGCCCGCCGTCGATCGAGGGGTACGGCGCGAAGCCCAGGTCGGGGACGAGGTCCGGGTTCGCGTCGCGCATGGCGCTGAGCACGTACGGCCAGTTGAGCGAGAACGCCGACCGGCCCGCCTGCAGGTCGGCGAAGACCTCCGGCTCCTGCGCGTTCGACAACGACGAGCTGGTGACGCCGGAGGTGGCGAGCCGTTTCATCAGCGCCAGGGCCTGCACCACCTTCTCGTCGATGGTCGGCGCCGTACTGTCCTCGTTGACGAGCGTGCCGCCGGACATGGTGACCAGGTTGTTGATGTTGACGACGTAGCCCTCGTACTGGGCGGCGGTCAGGCCGATCTCGTACGGCTTGCCCTGCGCCTTGAGCTGCTCGGCCATCGAGATCATCTCGTCGAAGGTCTTCGGCGGGGTGGGCACCAGCGACTTGCGGTACCACAGCAGCTGGACGTTGGTGGTCCGGGGAATCCCGTAGAGCTTGTCCTTCCACGTGGCCGTGTCGATCGGCGGCTGCAGCGTGTCCTTGGTGGCCTGGGCCTTCTGGTCGCCGGTCAGCTCCCGGATCCAGCCCGCCTCGGCGAACTCGGCGGTCCAGGTCACGTCCATGCCGAGCAGGTCCATGCCGTCGTCGTGCGCGGCGAGCCGGCGGACGAACTGGTCGCGCTGGCCGTCGGCGTCGCTGGGCAGCAGGTTGCCGACGATCGTGTACCGCCCGGCGGCCGCCTTGTTGCAGTCGGCGATGATCTTGTCGAAGCCGGTGCCGCTCGCCCCGCCGTACAGGTTGACCACGGTCCCCCCGGGACCGCTCGAGCAGGCCGCCATCGATGTCATCAGAACGGCCGCACCGAGGGCCGCTGTCCATCGTGACGGGTGTCCGCGTACCGCTGTCGGATGGTGAAGCCTCATCGAGCCCTCCGTCCGTCACACGCCGTTATGACGTAGATCACAGTTACCTCAGCCTGCCAGATTCCCCACCGAACCGCGAGTCAGGAACCGGTCACGCGTCGAACAATCTGCAGGTACGGCTGCTGGACACTATGACGATTTAGCCGCCCAGCCGGTCCAGCGCCGCACGGCGATCCGAAGGAACGGCCCCGGCGGAGTCGCTTCCCGGTATTGCGGATACTTGGCGATCAGCGCGGGCTCCGGCTCGGCGACGACGGTGGCGACGCCATCGGCGCGGACCCACCACAACAGCGACCAGTCCTCGTCGTAGTGGTCGGCGAGCACGCTCACCCGCGGCTCGTGGGCGATGTTGACCAGCCGCTGCAGCGCGCGGTGCCGTTTCGGTTTCGCGTCGACCGCGGTGTGCACGACGTCGCCTGCGAGGGCGAAGACGATCGGTACGAGATGCGGGGCGCCGTCCGGGGTGACCGTCGCAAGCCGGGCGACCCGGGCGGCGGCGAAGCGCTGCTGCGGGGTCACCGGTGCAGGTCGAGGATCAGGTCGACGACCAGGGCCGTCCAGCCGGTCTGGTGCCAGGCGCCCAGGCCGGCGCCGTTGTCGCCGTGGAAGTACTCGGGGAAGCTGACCAGGTCCTTCCAGTCCGGGTGGGTCTGGAAGAGACCGCAGGCGCCGTAGATGGGGCGGCGGCCGCCGGCGTCCGGCAGGAAGAGCGAGACCAGGCGGCGGGAGAGGTCGTCGGCGACACGGCCCAGGGGCATCTTGGTCTGCGCGCCGGTCGGGTATTCGACCAGCAGGTCGTCGCCGAAGAAGGCGGCGAACTCGCGCAGCGCCTCGATGAGCAGGTAGTTGACCGGCATCCAGACCGGGCCGCGCCAGTTGGAGTTGCCGCCGAACAGGCCGCTGGTGCTCTCCGCCGGCTCGTAGCCGACCGTGAAGTCCGAGCCGCCCAGCGACACCGTGAACGGCTTCTCCAGGTGGGCGCGCGACAGCGTGCGCAGGCCGTACGGGGAGAGGAACTCCTCCGGGTCGAGCATCCGGGCGAGGATGCGCAGCAGCTGGTCCTGGCCGACCATCGACAGCAGGCGCTGCTGGCCGCCCGCCCGGGACAGCCTGCGCGCGCTGATCACGTCGGCGTGGTCGGGCTGATCGGCGATCAGCCAGCGCAGCCGGGCGGCCAGCTCCGGCAGGCGGTTGAGGGTCGCCGCGGTGAGCCGGGTGGTCGCCGCGAGCGGGAGCAGGCCGACGATCGAGCGGGCCTTGAGCGGCATCCGGTGGCCGTCGGGCAGCCGCAGCACGTCGTAGAAGAAGCAGTCCTCGTCGTCCCACAGCCCCTGCCGGTACGCGGCCTCCGCGATGTACGCGAAGTGCTCGAAGAACTTGGTCGCCATGTCCTCGTACGTGCGGTCGTGCAGGGCGAGGCGGATCGACATGTCGAGCAGGTTGAGGGCGTACATGGCCATCCAGCCGGTGCCGTCGGACTGCTCGAGGACGCCGGCGACGGGCAGGGCCGCGGAGCGGTCGAACGGGCCGACATTGTCCAGGCCCAGGAAGCCGCCCTCGAACACGTTGTTGCCGCCGACGTCCTTGCGGTTGACCCACCAGGTGAAGTTGAGCAGCAGCTTGTGCATGACACGAGCGAGGAAGTCGTGGTCGCGGCCGCCGTCGATCTCGAACACCCGCAGCGCCGCCCACGCGTGCACCGGCGGGTTCACGTCGCCGAACGCCCACTCGTACGCCGGGATCTGGCCGTTGGGGTGCATGTACCACTCGCGCAGCAACAGCAGCAGCTGCGCCTTGGCGAAGCCGGGGTCGACGCGGGCGATGGTGACGCAGTGGAACGCCAGGTCCCAGGCCGCGTACCAGGGGTACTCCCAGGGGTCGGGCATGGAGATGACGTCGAAGCTGTTCATGTGCCACCAGGCGTTGTTGCGCCCGTAGCGCCGGCCCGGCGGCGGTGGCGCGGAGCCCGGGTCGCCGTGCAGCCACTGCTTGACGTCGAAGTGGTAGAACTGCTTGCCCCACATCAACCCGGCGATGCCCTGCCGGGCGACGGCGGCCTCCTCGGCCGTCGCCGACGCGGGGATCAGCTCGGCGAAGTACGCGTCGGCCTCGGCCCGGCGGGCGGCGACGACCGCCGCGAAGCCGTCGCCGAGGTCGGGCTCGATCGGCTCGTCGCTCTCGGTGAGGCGCAGCCGGATCTGCCGCGTCTCCCCCGGCCCCAGCGTGACCCGGTAGTGCAGGGCGCCCTTGGTGCCGGTGCCGGCCGGGTTGACCGTGGGCGCGCCGGACACGAGGAAGTCGTTGATGCCGTCCTTGGGGAACATGCTCGTGCCGGGCAGGCCCCACAGCCGCTGCGAGTTCGTCTCGTTGTCGCACATCAGCGCCGGGGCATCGGCCTCGCCGGCCAGCGTCAGGTGCCCGAGGCTGCGGTGCTCACCGGCGATCCGGCCCGGCGTACCCGTCAGGACCGGGACGTGCCGGTTGGGCAGGCCCCACGACCAGGTGTTTCGGAACCACAGAGTGGGCAGCACGTGCAGGGTGGCCTCGTCGGGACCACGGTTGGACACGGTGACCACGATGCACAGGTCCCGCGGGGCGGCCTTGGCGTAGTCGACGGTCACGGCCCAAAACCGGTCGTCGTCGAAGACGCCGGTGTCGACCAGCTCGTACTCCGGCTCGTCGCGCGAGCGGCGGCCGTTGACCGCGACCAGCTCGTCGTACGGGAAGGCGGCCTGCGGGTAGTGGTAGCGCCAGCTCATCCACGAGTGGGTGGGCGTGGAGTCCCGGTACCACCAGTACTCCTTGACGTCCTCGCCGTGGTTGCCGCCGTCGCCGCCGAGCCCGAACATGCGTTCCTTGAGGATCGGGTCCTTGCCGTTCCAGAGGGCCAGGGCGAAGCAGAACGTCTGCCGGTCGTCGCAGACGCCGGCCATGCCGTCGTCGTTCCACCGGTACGCCCGCGAGCGCGCGTGGTCGTGCGGGAAGTAGTCCCAGGCGGTGCCGTGCTCGCTGTAGTCCTCGCGCACGGTCCCCCAGGCCCGCTCGGCGACGTACGGGCCCCAGGCACGCCACGGCTGCTCCCCGGAGTCCGCCTGCGCCAGGCGCTCGCGCTCCGCCGCCCCGCCGTCGCTCACCCCCACACCCGAACCCTAGCCGACGTCAGCCTCCGGCCCATTTCTCCAGGTCCAGCTCCCGCAGCGCGTGCGGCGCGAACATGCCGAGCACCGCGAGCACGGCCACCACCGTGAAGATCGACCGCAGCACCATCGTCTCGCCGCGGCCGCCGACCTTGACCGCCATGCCGTTCGGCACGCCCACCATGCGCCACATGCGCCGGCCCATCGGGATCGGCCAGAGGATCGGCACCCCGTTCTTGGTGATCATGTCGCCGAAGAGGTGCACCACGCAGCCCACGCCGACCGCGAAGCCGAGCATCGGATACCCGCGGTCGCCGGGCAGGTTGGCGCCGGTGAACCAGGCGATCACCCCGGCCGACAGCGTGACGATCACCCAGCCGGCGCGCTCGGCCCACGAGTCGAACAGCCCGCGCAGGGCCAGGCCGGCCATGAAGAAGACGATCGCGACGACCGCCCATTTCCCGTACGCCGCGCACAGCGTCGTCGTGCCCCACCCCACGAGGCCCGCGAACGGCAGCGTGTGGGTCAGCGTCCGGTGCCCGTTGGTACGCCGGGGATCGCGGCTCAGCTTCGTCGCGGTGTAGACGCCCAGCGAGACCTTCTCGACCACCTCGGCGACGAACAGCGAGAACACCCCGAACGTCCGGGCCACGGTGGCGCCGCCCTGGTTCCGGGTGACCTTGCCGGACAGGTCGAGGTCAGGCAGCAGGGCGCCGCCCGCGCACACCGTGGCGCCGACGGCCACGGCCAGCGGGCTCTGGGCGTACCCCGCGAAGTGATCGAGGGCCCAGCTCCCGGCCAGCCAGACCGACGCGCCCGACAGCGCGTGCGACGGACCCATCATGATCTTTGCCCACCCCTCCCCGTAGGCCGATCACTGTCGCATCGGCGGGAGGGGCGGGCAACGACCGCCACGTCTACTGTGGAGTGGTCAAGATCACCGATAGCCGGGAGAGTTCCACGGCGCGACCCGGTGCCGGTAGTAGTGCTCGTGCCGGACGTCGCCGTAGCGCGCGTGCCGGATCAGGCCGATGACCAGGAACGCGAGCGGGATCGCCGGCCAGAAGAACGGCGCGCCGGAGAGCGCCCAGAGGCCGGTCAGCAGCAGCGCCACGGCCGCGACGAAACCGGCGTGGCGGCGTACGCCCCGGCGTGTCGCGGCCTGCGCCTGCGGGGTGCGCGCCAGGGCGTCGCGGCCGCCGTCGGGCAGGTCGGCGGTCAGCGGGTACAGCTCGTCGCGGTACTTGGCCGCGTACACCTGGCCCAGCCGTTCCTCACCCTCCTCCAGGGTGAGCCGGCCCTCGGCCATCGCGGCCCGCAGGATCTCGGCGACCTGCTCCCGCTCCGAGTCGGAGGTCCGGAGCCGGGCTGAGCCGGACCGGACGGCGTCGTTCGGATACATGGTGACCTCCCGTCGTGGTCCCTCCAGCGTCGCCGCCGCGGCGCCGCGGCACGTCGGCCCGGCGGAGCATCCGGTACGCGGCGAGCGGAGCACCCGGCCCCGGCGGCGTACGCCCGGCGGAGTACACGCCGACGCGCACCTGCTCCCCCGGTAGCAGCCCGGACCGCCCCGCGCGTGGATGCCCCGCCGCCGCGGGGTGCCGTAGCGTCGACCACGTGCACATGCAGCGCCGTGACCTGCCGCCCTGGCGAGCCGGCCGGGCCCGCCACGGCACCGGGCCCGGCGCGGTCATCGCCGCCTTCTGCTTCCACGTGTTCGGCAACTGGTCGCACGCCGCGGCGTACCCCCGGCCGACCGCGGCCCTCGCCTGCGCGCTGCTGCTCGCCGGCCCGATCGCGCTCGTCTGGCGCCGGCGCGCGCCACTGCGGGTGCTGGGGGTCGCGGCCGCGGCGAGCATCGCGTACGCCCCGCTGTCGGCGCCGTCGTGGACGTTCGCCGTCGCGCCGATCATCGCCCTGTTCACCGCGGTCAAGGCGGGCCGCAGCCGGCCGGCCGCCGTGATCACGAGCGCCGCGTACGCCGCGTACCTGGCACTGACCTGGGTCTTCGCGGACCCGCTCGGCGTGGACGAGGCGGCCCGGCCCGGCGTCCGCGTGGCCGTGCTGACCGCGATCGTGCTCGCGATGACCATGTTCCTCGGCGGAGCCGCCCGGGCCCGCAGCGCGTACCTCGCCGAGATGACCAAGGTGAACGCCGAACGGGCCCGCGCGCGCGAGGAGCAGGAGCGCCGCCAGGCCGCCGATGAGCGCCTCCGCATCGCCCGCGAGCTGCACGACGTCCTCGGCCACCACCTCTCCTTGATCAACGTCCAGGCCGGCGTCGGGCTGCATCTCATGGACAACCGGCCCGAACAGGCCCGCGAGGCGCTCACCGCGATCAAGACCGCGTCCGCCGAGGCGCTGCGGGAGGTACGGTCCGTGCTCAGCGCGCTGCGCCCCGACGAGGAGGCCGCGCCCCGCCAGCCCGCCCTGGGCCTGGACCGGCTCGCCGACCTCACCGCGGACGCCGGCCTGCCCGTCACCACAGCGACGTCCGGGACACGGCGGCCGCTGCCGGCGGAGGTCGACCGGGCCGCGTACCGGATCGTGCAGGAAGCCCTCACGAACGTCCGCCGCCACGCCGCGGCGGGCTCCGCCGAGGTCGCGATCGAGTACGCCCCGGCCGAGCTGCGCCTGACCATCCGCAACGACGGCCCGCCCGCGCCCCCGCCAGACCTACCGGCCGACGGGTCGGGGATCGCGGGGATGCGGGCGCGGGCGGAGAGCCTCGGTGGCACGCTCACCGCCGGCCCGCTGCCCGAGGGCGGCTACCTCGTCTCCGCCGTCCTGCCCACCACCACCGCCGCCGCGCCTGTCGGAGGAAATGCATGATCAAGGTCCTGCTCGCCGACGATCAGGCGCTGGTCCGCGCCGGTTTCCGGGCGCTCATCGACGCCGAACCGGATCTCGAGGTCGTCGGCGAGGCCGGCGACGGCCTGGCCGCGGTCCAGCTCGCCCGGCAGACCCGCCCCGACGTGGTGCTCATGGACATCCGCATGCCCGGCGTCGACGGCCTCGAGGCCACCCGCCGCATCGCCGCCGAGCCGGACCTCGCGGCCACCCGGGTGGTCATCCTGACCACCTTCGAACTCGACGAGTACGTGTTCGAGGCGCTGCGCACCGGCGCGTCGGGCTTCCTGGTCAAGGACACCGAACCGGTCGACCTGCTCCGCGGCGTCCGCGCCGTGGCCGCCGGCGACGCCCTGCTCTCGCCCAGCGTCACCCGCCGGGTGATCGGCGAGTTCGCCACGCCCGGCGGCCGCGGCCGGCCCATCCGTCCCCCCGAGGACGCCGAGCGGCGGCTGCACCAGCTCACCGACCGCGAACGCGAGGTGATGGTGCTGGTCGGCGAGGGCCTGTCCAACGACGAGATCGCGGCCCGCCTGGTGATCAGCCCGGCGACGGCGAAGACCCACGTCAGCCGCACCATGGTCAAGCTCGGCGCGCGCGACCGGGCGCAGCTGGTGGTGCTCGCCTACGAGGCGGGCCTCATCCGGCCCGGCTGGCTGGCCTGACCTGCGTTTCACCCGGGCAGCTGGTCCTGGCCGTCCCCGCCGCCGATGCGGCCCGGCTGGGCCTGGCCGCCGTCGACGGTCTCGCCCGGCTGGGCGAACCACGCCGGCGCGTCCTCCAGGGCGGTCCGGATCCGCTGGTGCGCGAACGGCGTCAGCTCCGGCAGCGCGTCCAGCGCGAACCAGCCGACCGCGACGGACTCCGCGTCGTTCACCCGCGCCTCGCCGCCGACCGCCCGGCAGCGGAACCACGAGTTGACCATGTGGCAGTGGTCGCCGTTCGGATACGTGACCTCGTGCAGCGCGACCCCGGCCAGTCGCTCGACCTTGACGTGGACGCCGGTCTCCTCCAGCACCTCCCGGACCACCGCGTCGGCGGGCTGCTCCCCCGGATCCATCATCCCGGCGATCAACGCCCACCGGTGGTTGTCGCTGCGCTGCCCGAGCAGCACCTCGCCGCGGTCGTTGAGCACCACGGCGCTGACGGTCGGGAACATGAGCAGCTCGTGACCGACCTTGGCACGAAGACGCTTCACATAGTCGGATGCAGGCACGCACCGACCCTACGGTGATCCGTCTAGAGCCGGCGGGCGCGGAGGAGCTCCGCGACCGACCACGCCTGGAAGGGGCATCCCGTGGCGCCGTGCGGCGCGTCGCCGTCCGCGGTCTCCGAGACCGAGCCGAGGCCGTACTCGCCGAGGTGGCCGTCGGCGTCCGACAGCGTCTGCTCCGCCGACACGCCCAGCCGGTTCCAAGCCGTCACGTACGGGCCGATCAGCCACGGCCACGCCGTCCCCGTGTGGTACGCCGAGTCCCGCTCCGCGGGCGTGCCCCGATGCCGCCCCCGGTACCCCGGCGAACCCGGCGCCTGGCTGCGCAGGCCCAGCGGCGTCATCAGCGCCGCCCCGATCGTCTGCAACGCGGCCGGCTCGGGACGCAGCGGCGCGTACGGCAGCGACCACGCGAGCAGCTGATTGGGCCGCAACGTCGAGTCGTCCCCGGACGGACCGTCCACGACGTCCTGCAACAGCCCCGCGCCGGCCGGCTCGGGGAAGCGCTTGGCGAAGGATGTCAGCGCCGCGGGGTGGGCGCGAACCGCTGCGCCGGCGTCCGCGCGGGCCTGCCACGCCAGCTTGATCACCATGGCCAGGCCGTTGATCCACAACGCGTTGACCTCGACGGGCTTGCCGGCGCGCGGGGTCACCGGCACCCCGTCCACGCGCGCGTCCATCCAGGTCAGCGCCGCGCCGGGAGCGCCCTGGCGGAGCAGGCCGTCGGCCGGGTCGGCGCCGATGCCGTACCGGGTGCCGGCCAGATGTGCGTCGACGATCCCGCGCAGCGCCGGCAGCAGCTCCGCGGCCAGGTCGGTGTCGCCGGTCAGCGCCACATGCCGGCCCACCGCGTGCAGGAACCACAGGGTGCCGTCGACCGTGTTGTACTCCACCGTGCCCGTGTCGGCGGTGTTGGCGAGCATGCCCTGCGACAGCGTGGCCGCGTACCCCTGCAGCAGCGACCGGCCCGGCGACTCCCGCCCGGTCGCCAGGAACAACCCCTCGTAACTGATCATCGTGTCGCGGGACCACGCACCGAACCACGGGTATCCGGCCACGACGTCCGGCCCGGCCGCGGTCCGCACGACGAACGCGTCGGCGGCCAGCGCCAGCGTGGCCTGCGCTTCGTCGGCCGGCTCGGCCGCCGCCACGACGGCCCTGTTCCGGGTACGCGCGGCAGCGACCACCTGGTCGGCGGGCTCGGGTACGACGCCGAGATCACCGGCCCACGCCGACACGCACGCCGTGGCCCCGGCCTGCCGCAGCTCGGCGTGGAAGCTCCCGGCGTACCAGAGGTCCTCCGTGGGGGTGAGCCCGCGCGCCGCCTCCTCGCGGTGCCGCACGCCGCGGAACCACTGCCCCGCGCCGCGGAAGTCCGGCCCCCGCAACCGGTACGCGCCCTCCACCAGGCACCCGCCGTCCACCTCGGTCACGACGGGTACGGTGCTTCCGGCGGTCCGCTCGCCGTGCACGTCACGCCACGTGCACAGCGCCTCCAGACGCAGGCTGACCGGCCCACCCGTCAACAACCGGTGCACGACGGCCACATTGCTACGCCCGTACGCCATGGCGATCTCGCGTTCCAGCACCACGTCGCCGATCCGCCACCGCCACCGGGGCAGCCCGTCGACCAGCTCGAACCCGGAGAGGAACCGGTGCCCCTCCGGCGACACGGCCCCGTCGGCCCACTCGTGCGTGCCCAGCCGGACGACCGCCCCGGAGGCGAGCGTGACGACCGCGTCCAAAGAGGCCAGCCCGAGCTGCCGCGCGGCCGGCGTGGCGCCGGCGACGACGAGCAAACCGTGATACCGCCGGGTCCGCAGCCCGCTGACGGTGCCCATCGCATACCCGCCGAGCCCGTCGGTGACCAGCCACTCCCGGGCGGCGCCCTCGTCGAGACGCCCGCACACCTGCGACCCGAACGCGATGCGATGCATGATCCCCCGTTCTGGGTTGAGCCGCGCGGCCTGGCGCACGGACCCGATCCGTGGTGCCGCTGTCCCTGCCCCGGCACGCTATCGGGTGGCGTCCGGCTACGGCGAGTGACGCCCCGCGCCGCCGGCGTACACCACCCATCCGCAGCCCCCGGGCCGGGCATCACGCCGCGTCCGCATAGCACTCGACCACCGACACATCGAGTGGAAAGCGCACCTCCGTCTCTCCGAACAGCAACTCCCCCGCCCGCGCCGCGCTCTCCCGCACCGCTTGCACCACGCGCTCCGTCTCCTCCATCGGGCAGTGGACCCCCACCTCGTCGTGCACGAAGAGCACGATCTCGGCGCGCAGGCCGGTCAGGGCCGTGCGCAGGGTCGCCAGGAGGGCCAGGGCCCATTCCGCCGCCGTCGCCTGGATGACGAAGTTGCGGGTGAAGCGGCCGCGGGCCCGGCCCTGAGGTCCGCCCTGCGGGGCTTCGGCGGAGCCGGCTTCCTCGGGTGGGTCGAGGCCGGCGTCGCGCCAGGCGGTGGAGGCGGGCGGGCAGGTGCGGCCCAGCCAGGAGCGCACCAGGCCGCCGGCCTCGCCTGTGCGGGCGGCGGCTTCCACGTACTCGAAGGCGGTCGGGTAGCTCTGACGCAGCACCGCGAGGGCGGGGATGGCCGCGCCGCCGGTCTGGCCGTACATGGCGCCGAGGAGGGCGACCTTGGCGCGGGGGCGGTCGCCGGCGAACGCGTCGGCGGCGAGGGCCGCGTACAGGTCGTCGGCCTCCCCGGCGGCCGCGAGACGCGAGTCCCCGGAGACCGCCGCGAGCACGCGGGGCTCCAGCTGGCCGGCGTCGGCGACGACGAAGCGCCAGCCGGGGTCGGCCACCACGGCGCGGCGGACCACCTTGGGGACCTGCAGCGCGCCGCCGCCGCGGGTGGCCCAGCGCCCCGAGACCACGCCACCGGGCACGTATTCCGGGCGGAACCGGCCGCCGCTGACCCAGGCATCGAGCCAGGCCCAGCCGTGCGCCGTCCAGATGCGGTAGAGCTCCTTGTATTCCAGGAGCGGTTTGACGGCGGGGTGTTCCACGCGGCGCAGCACCCAGGCGCGGGTGTTCGGCACGTCGATGCCGGCCTTGGCGAACGCGCGCAGCACCTCGGCGGGCGAGTCGGGATGCAGGCCGCGCACGCCGAAGGCCGCGTTGACCTCGGCGGTCAGCTCGGCGAGCCGGCGCGGCGGCCCGACCGGCTGCGGCGCGCCGAGCAGGTCTCGAAGCACCTGGTCGTGCACGTCGGCGCGCCAGGGCAGGCCGGTGTGCCCCATCTCGGCGGCGAGCAGCGCGCCCGCGCTCTCGGCCGCCACGAGCAGGGCGAAGCGCCCCGGGTGGACGGTCGCGCCGGCCCGCCGGTGCTGATCCGCATAGACCCGGACGAGCGCATCCAGCACGACGGCCCCCGCGGCAGCGGAACCGCCCGACGACGACGAGGCAGCAACCGCCGCGGCCGACGGCGAAGCTGCAGCCGACGACGGAATCGCGGCCGACGCCGACCGCGCAGCAGCAGCCGACGACGGGATCGCGGCCGAAGCCGACCGCGCAGCAGCAGCCGACGAGGTAGCAGCGGTGGATGAGGAGGCTGCGACGGCCAGAACGGCCGCGTGCCCGCCGCCCGGGCCGGCGCCGGTGTCGAACAGCGCCGCCTGCGTCAGCCCGGGCGGCTCGGGCATCCGCGGCGGCGGGTCCGGGGGCACCGCGACGCCGGTCAGCCGGGCATACGCCGCGGCCAGCGAGCGGGGCTCGCCCCAGCGTCCGGCGTGGCCCAGCAGCAGCGCCTCGGTCAGCTCGACGTCGTGGCACCGGGCGACGCGCACGCCGGCGCGCAGCAGCGCGGGATATGCGTCCGCGGTTGAGGCCCACAGCCAGCGCGGGTGGTCGGCGGCCTCGCGGTCGGCGATCGCCGCGGGCAGGTCGGCGACGCGGCACGCCTCGGACGCGGGCGTGCCGTCGGGGCGCAGGGTCTGCAGCCACCCGGGCCCCCGCGCGCCGTCGTCGTCGAACACCACCGCCACCAGCACGGACTCATTCTGGAACAGGGGTACGACAAAAAAAGCGGGCGGCGCCGGTCCCCGTGGAACGGCGCCGCCCGAGAAGTGCTGGGGTTACTTGGTCGCGCCCGCGGTCAGGCCGGACTGGATCTGCCGCTGGAAGAACGCGTACACCAGGATCATCGGCAGGATCGAGAGCGTGAGCGCCGCGAAGAGCGCGGCCCAGTTGGCCTGGTAGCCCGCCGAGACGGAGATGTTCGCGATGCCCTGGGTGAGGACCCATTTCTGGTCGGCGCCCTGGCCCTGCATGATCGCGACCGGCAGCAGGTACTGGTTCCACTGGCCGACCACGTTGAAGATCGTGATGCTGACCAGGCCGGACTTCGCCATCGGCAGCATCACCTGGAAGAACAGGCGGGTGTGCGAGGCGCCGTCGACGATCGCCGCCTCCGCGACCTGCTCCGGCAGCGTCTTGAAGAACGCCGTCATGAAGAAGACGGTGAACGGCAGGGAGTAGGCGATGTAGACCAGGATCAGACCGGTGTACGTGTTCAGCAGGTTGAGGTTCTGCAGGATCAGGAACAGCGGCACGATGGCCATGAAGACCGGGAACGCCAGCCCCGACACGAACAAGTAGTAGATGAAGCGGTTGCCGACGAACTTGTAGCGGGCCAGCACGTAGGCGGCCATCGAGCCGAAGATCATCGTGCCGGTGGTGCTCAGCGCGACCACGAAGACGCTGTTGAAGAAGTAGCGGCCGATGTGGGCCTCGGTCCACGCCGTCTTGTACGTCTCGAAGGACAGCTTGCTCGGCAGGCTGAACGGCGCGTGGGTGAAGATCTCGGTGTTGCTCTTGAACGACGCCAGGATCACCCAGATCAGCGGCGCGATCACCAGGATGCCCCAGATCGCCAGCGCGACGTGGGCGAAGCCGCTGAAGAGCTTGATCTCGCGCTTGCTGCCGGACGCGGTGGCGGCGTGCCGGCGGCCCGGGTACGGCACGGTGCCGGGCGGCGGTGCGGAAACGTCGGTTCGCAGGTTGGTCATCTCAGGCTCCCGGTGCGGCTCAGAGCTCGACGGCATCGCGCCGGGTGACCCGCAGGGTCAGCGCCGCGAACGTGATGGTGAGGAAGAACAGCACGACACCCATCGCCGAGGCGTAGCCGAACTGTGCGTAGTCTTGCATGTTGCGGAAGATTTCCAGGCCCAGCACGGTGGTCGCGCCGTCCGGGCCGCCCCGGTCCACGCTCATGACGTTGACGAGGGCGAAGGCGTCGAAGGCCGCGATGCCGAGGTAGACCCACGCGACCTGCAGCGTGTTCCACAGCAGCGGCAAGGTCACCTTGAAGAACAGCGTGCCGCGGGTGGCGCCGTCCAGCGCCGCGGCCTCGTAGATCTCGGTCGGGATGGAGCCCATGCCGGCCGAGAACAGCACCACGTAGAAGCCGACCGCCTGCCAGACGAGCACCGCCAGGATCGACCAGAGCGCCAGGTTCTTGTCGGCGAGGAACAGCACCGGGCCCGAGCCGAACTGGTGCAGGATGCCGTTGATCAGGCCGCTCTCGTCGGGCGAGTACACCCGGGCGAAGATGACGGCCACCAGGGCCAGCGCGAGCAGCTGGGGGAAGAAGAACACCACGCGGTAGAACTTCGACCCCCAGACACCCCGCGTACGACCGCCCTTCGACCCGCCGCCCACGTTGAGCAGGAACGAGAAGAAGAGCGCCAGGATGATGGTGAACAGGGGCAGGAAGACGAGCAGCAGCGCGTGGTGCCGGATCGCCTTCCAGAAGGTGTCGTCCTGGAAGAGCTTCGTGAAGTTGTCGAAGCCGATGTAGTTCACCTCGGGCGAGAAGCCCCGCCAGTTGGTGAACGACAGCTGGAACGCCTGAAGGTACGCCGCGACCACGAACGTGCCGTAGATGGCCACCGGCACGATCAGGAAGCCGATGATGAACGGGTACCTGCCGTGCTTCATGGTTCTCGTGCTCCGTTCGTGGTCGCGGATCAGGTCGTCGTCGAGGGGATAATCAGCGCTTGAACTTCTCGATGGAGGAGTCCTTCTTGACCGCGTCCGCGGCCTTCTGCATCCGCGTGCAGAACTTGTCGGCGGAGCCGCCCTGGTACATCAGCTCGTTGGTCGCCGCGCGCAGCTCGTCGTCCAGCTTCTTGTACCACGTGTCGAAGCGGAAGCTGAAGGTGTCGGCGCCGGCGGCGCCGAGGGCCTTGTTGCCGGAGGTCAGGCCGGGGCTGATCTCCATGCCGTCGGTGGCGCCCGCGACGACGGTCAGGGTCTTGGTGAGCTGGGTGAAGCCGATGGCGCCGGCCTTGGACAGCATGTGGCGCAGGAACTCCATGCCGCCGCGCGGGTTCTTGCCCTTGGCGGCGACGAAGTACTGCTCGCCGGCCGCGGCGTACAGCGCGGTGACGGGCAGCTTGTCGGCGGTGGTCACGCTCGGGATCGGCATCAGCTGGTAGTCGAAGCCGTCCGGGGTGTCCTTGGCCTGCTCGTTCTCCAGCCACGAGCCGGACGGGTACAGACCGACCTTGTACTGGTTCTGCTGCAGCTGGACCTCGGTGTGCTTGAGGCCGAGGAACGCCTTGTTCGAGTACTTCGCGCCGACCTCGGCCCACGCGGCGGCGGCCTGCTTGACGGCGTCGTTGGTCCAGGCGTTGTCCTCAAGGTTGTCGATGTTCTTGAGGATGTCGGCGCCACCGATCTTCGCGGCGCTGGTGAGGATCACCGTGTACTGGTAGTAGGGCGCGTTGGCGCCGGCGTACCCGTAGGGGGTGATGCCCTTGGCCTTCATCTTGTCGAGCAGCGCGGTGAACTCGGCCCAGGTGCCCGGCACGGTCCAGTTGTTCTCCTTGAACAGCTTGCCGGAGTACCAGAGGCCGAAGACCGTGAACGCGTAGTTGAGCACGTACGGCTTGTCGTTGAACGTGCCCTGCTCCACGGTGCCCGGGATCAGGGTGTCCTTGACGGTCTTGCCGGCGATGTCGAGCGACGGGGCGGCGTACAGGTCGGTGAGGTCCTGCACCTGGCCGGCCTGGACGAGGGCGCCCTGGTCCATCAGCTTCGAGCCGGAGTTGTTGATCATGTCCGGCGGGTTGCCCGCGGTGAACCGCGGCTGCACGACGGTCGAGATCTCCTCGGTCTGGTTGAACGTGACCTTGGAGTTCGGGAAGAGCTTGTTGTACGACGGGATGTCGACGTCCGTCGCGTACTTGGTGCCGAGGCCACCGTTGAAGATCACGATCTCCAGCGGCGCGTCCTCCTTGATGCCCAGCGGGTTCGTCGCCGAGACGGTGCCGGCGGGCTTGTCGCCCTTGTTGTCGTCATCGCTGCTGCCGCCACCGACACACGCGCTCAGCATGCCGACGGCGGGGGTGGCCAGCAGGCCCACGGCGGCCGCGCGGCGCAGCAGCGTCCGGCGGTCGACCTCGGGCTTGAAGATCTCGGACATTCGCTTTCTCCTCAGATGTGATGCGGTGCCGGGTCGGCCGGCGACGGCGCGTGCCGCCGGGCCGGGTGGGACAAGGACTGGTTCATCGGGTGTGTCGTCTTCAAGGGGCGGAACCCCCGTCCTTGGCGGCTTTGTGGCCGTGGACGGCTTGCGCGGTGCGCTGGAACGCCGCGTGCGAACGTTCGTGGGTCCGCTGGGCGACGGCGACGTAGAGCAGGTCCAGCACGACCAGCTGGGGGTGCCGCGCGGAGAGCGCGTCGGGCCGGAAGGTGGTGGCCTGCGTGGCGGTGAGCAGGACGATGTCGGCCAGCTCGGCGAGCGGCGAGGACGGGAAGCTGGTCAGCGCGATCGTGGTGGCGCCGCGGCTGCTGGCCTCGGCGAGCAGCTCGATGGTCTCCCCGGTCTCGCCGCTGTGCGAGATGCCGAGCGCGACGTCGCCCGGACGGGACAGGGCGGCACTGGCCAGGCCGTTGTGCACGTCGGTCCACGCCCAGGCGGCGACGCCGATGCGGTGCAGGCTGAACTGCATCTCCTCGCCGACCAGCGCGCTGCCGCTGGCGCCGAAGATGTTGACCCGCTGCGCGCCGGCGATGGCGACGGCCGCCCGCTCCACCTCGGCGAGGTCGAGCAGCGCGGCGGTGTCGTGCATTGCGCGGGTGTCGGCGGCCATTATCTGGGCGAGCACCCGATCCAGCGGGTCGCTGGGCTGGATCTCGCGGCCGATGTCGACGGTCCATCCCGCCGACCGGGCCCGGCCGGTCTCCGCGGCGATACCGAGCCGCAGGTCCGCGTACCCGTCGAAGCCGAGCGCGCGGCAGAAGCGGGTGACCGTCGCGGGCGAGGTGCCGCTGCGCTCGGCCAGCTCCACGATGGTCGCGCGGGACGCGGCCGCGGGGTTGGTGAGAACCTGCTCGGCGACGCGCTGCAGGGCGCCGGTGAACTCCGGCAGCAGCGTGCGGACCCGTACGAGCACCCCGTCGTTGTGGGACAGGGAACCGGGCGCCTGGTCGCGCGCCAGCGAGTCGACGACCGCTGTCATCGCGGCGCCGTCCGCATCCGGCTCGACCATGGGCCGTCCCCTCAGGTAGGAGTGTTAACTGTCGCGGTAAAAGTTCTTACTGCGGGCCCCTTCCTGTCAAGACCGTGGGCGAAGTTTTCAAACCGTTACCAAGCGCAGCCGCCTGACCTCGGCGAATGGATAGTCGGTTGACGCACGTCGATCCCTAAATGACGCATACGACGTGACCGCCATCACATGTGGCGGTTGATCCCGTTTTGTTCATCATCTGTTCGCCCGATGGCCGACCGACCGACGGATGATTCGACCCCCTAACGTGAAACGCCCTCGCGACAGGCGAGGGCGTTACAGGGGCGCGGCAAAAATTCTGCCCAGAACCGGTTAAGCGCTGTCGCGGACCGCCTGCGCGAAGACCTCCGAGCGGTGCTCGAAGTTGCGGAACCGGCCGTAGCTGGGAGCCGCCGGGGACAACAGCACCACCCCGCCGGCCGGGGTCAGCTTGCGGGCCAGGCGTACGGCGGCGGGCAGATCCTCGGCCGGCTCCGTACGAACCCCGGGCAGCCCGGCCAGCTCGTCGAGGATCCGCGGCCCGCTGTCAGGCAGGCCGATGACGGTAATCTCGCGACCGCGCAGGTGCTCACGCAGCGGCGCGTAGTCCAGCCCGCGATCGGTGCCGCCGACCAGCACGGTCAGCGGGCGGCCCTCGTACGCGTCGATCGCGTGCATGGCCGAATACGGACTCGTGGACAGCGTGTCGTCCACGAAGGTCAGCCCCGACGGATCCTCGATCTCGGCCAGCCGGTGCGGCAGCCCCTCGAACGACGCGACCGCCTCGCGCAACTCCTCGACGCTGCCGAGCACGTCCACGCCCATCCCGTCGAGCACGGCCAGGGCCACGCACAGGTTGCGGCCGTTGTGCTTGCCACGCAGCTTGAGGGTGTCGCGGTGGAACAGGGGCTCGTCGCTGCAGTAGACGAGATCGTCGTCGTCGATACGGAACCGCGAGTCGCCCGCCCCGGCCGGGATCGCCGGGAACCCGTTCAGGTCGCGGACCTCGATCGTCTCGCGCACCAGCCGCTCGTCGGCGCCGTTGACGACGATCAGTTCCGGCCCGTGGGCCAGCAGGTTCAGCTTGTCCCGGTAGTACTCGCGCTCACCGCCGTGCGCGTCGAGGTGCTCGGGGAACAGCGAGGTCACCACCGCCACCCGCGGCGAGTCCGTCAGGTCGCTGCACTGGTAGCTCGACAGCTCCAGCACGTACTGCTCCGCGGCCGGCAGGTCGAGCAGCGGCACGCCGATGTTGCCGCCGAAGACGTTCGGCCGACCCACCGCGGCCAGCAGATGACTGATCAGCGCCGACGTGGTGCTCTTGCCCTTGCTGCCGGTCACGCCGACGGTCCGCCGGGCGTTGTCGGCCATCCACAGCGCACTGCCGCCGGTGATCGTCACCCCGCGGGCGCGCAGATCCGCCATCCACGGGTGGGTCTGCGGCACGCCCGGCGAGCGCACCACGACGTCGGCCGCCGCGAGCGTGGGGAAAGCGTGCTCCCCGCCGGCCAGCGGCGCCAGCGCGGCGAGCTCGCCCTCCCACGGCACGGACAGGAAGTTCGCGCTGTCGTCGACCGCCATCAGGCGTGCAGGGGCGTGCGCGGCGATCGCGGTGACGGCGGCCCGGCCCTCACGGCCGGTACCCCAGACGGCTACTGAACGTCCGCGCAGGTCTGCAAGGCGCACTGAAACTCTCCCTCTGCCAAGTCGCACTAGTATTGCCCGTCGGTCCGATGACAGGAGTTCGCGGGTGCAGTTCGACGTCATGCGCTTCCCCTCGTACGCATACGACCCCCACACCGGGGTCGCGACGTTCGACTACGTGCTCGACGGCCCCGCGCCCGAGTCGTTCACCGAGACCGTCACGTTCCCGGTGCCCGAGGGCCGCGAGGTGCCGCAGACCTTCCACCGGGTGCTGGAGCTCCTGCACGTCGTCGCCGGCGTGAGCTACTACAAGGTCGGCGCGCCGCCGCGGATCGAGGCGCCCACGGCCGTGCCGGCCGAGGCCGCGGCCCTGTTCGACGCCGTCTACAGCAAGGGCCTCGGCGAATACGCGTACGTGAACCAGCTGCCGTACGTGCTCGACATGACGGTCGAGGTGCCCGGGACGGCGCAGCCCGCCGAACCGGTGGACAACGCCGACGGGCGGCCGCTGTCCGCGGTGGGTGGTGGCAAGGACTCCATCGTCACGCTGGAGATCCTGCGCGCGGCCGGGCTCGGCCCGGTGCCGTTCTCGGTCAACCCCAACCCGGTCATCGTGGCCGTCAACGCGGCGTCCGGCCTGCCCGCCCTCGCCGCGCGGCGCAAGCTCGACCCCCGCCTGTTCGAGCTGAACAAGGCCGGCGCCCGCAACGGCCACATCCCGGTGACCGCGATCAACTCGCTCATCGCGATCGCCACCGCCACCCTGCACGGCCTCGGCCCGGTGGTGATGTCCAACGAGCGCTCCGCGTCCGACCCCAACCTGGTCTGGAACGGTCACGAGATCAACCACCAGTGGTCCAAGGGCGTCGAGGCGGAGGGGCTGCTGCGCGCCGCCGTCACCGCGCACGCCGGGCTGACGGAGCCGTACTTCTCACTGCTGCGCTCGCTGTCGGAGCTGCACATCGCCCAGCTGTTCGCCCGGTTCACCGCGTACGACGACGTGGTGACCAGCTGCAACAAGGCGTTCAAGCTGCACGACCCCACGGCCCGCTGGTGCGGCGACTGCCCCAAGTGCCGCTTCGTCGCGCTGGCCATGGCACCGTCGATGCCGCGCGAACGCCTCACCCACATCTTCGGCCGCGACCTGTTCGCCGACCCCGCCCAGGTGCCCGGCTACCTCGAGCTGCTGGGCATCGACGCGCACAAGCCGTTCGAGTGCGTCGGCGAGGTCGAGGAGTCGCTGGTCGCGCTGACCATGCTCGGCGACGACCCGCAGTGGCGCGACGCTCCTGTCGTGACGGCGCTGCGCGCGGCGGTGCCCCCGGCGGCGTGGGCGGAGGCCTCCCGCGAGGCGGTGCTCACCCCGGGCGGGCCGACGTTCGTGCCCCCGGCGTACGCGAAGGCGCTGTCCCAGGTCCTGTAGCTATTCTGTCCCCGACGGTCGTGCTCTCCCGGCCCTTGCTTCGCTGCGGTGCAGTCGATCACTCCGGCCGGTCGTGGTGTATCCGCTCCGGGTGCACCCCGAGCTGCTGCAACGCCGCGCTGGTGGCGGCCAGCATCAGCGGCGGCCCGGCCAGGAAGACCTCGTGCTCGGACCATTCGCCGTACGCCGCGACCGCGTCGGTGACCAGGCCGGAGGCGTACGGGCCGGCCTCACCCTCGGAGATCACCGGCACCACCGTGGCGCGCCGTGCGGACCCCGCGATCGCGGTGATCTCCTCGACGTCGTACAGCTCGGCGAGCGTGCGCGCGCCCCAGAACAGCACCACCGCCCGCGGGTCGCCGGTGGCGGCGAGCTCGGTGAGCAGCGCCTTCAGCGGCGCGACCCCGGTGTCCCCCGCGATCATGAGCAGGTCACGGCCGGACGAGGGCAGCACCATCTCGCCCTCGGCCCGGGACAGGCGCACCTTGTCACCGACGGCCGTCCGGTGCACCAGCGTGCCGCTGACGCCGGTCAGCGTCTTGGCGCGTACGTGCAGCTCGATGACGTTGTCGCGGCGGGGCGCGCCGGCGAGTGAGTACGGCCGCCACACCCCGGGCAGCTCGGACACCTCGATGCGCGCGTACTGCCCCGGCACGTACGGCATCGGCAGGTACGGCCGCAGCCGGATCACCGCCAGGTCCTCCCGCCGCAGCTCGTGCGACACGACCACGGCCGTCCAGGTCACCGGGTGGTACACCGCAGCGGTCATGCCGTGCGCGATCCACTCGTACGCGTGCTGCCACGTCGACCGCCAGGCCTGGTCGAAGTCCTGCCGCCACCCGTTCGCGGCCATCCCGGCGCGCATCGCCTCGGCCAACGCGGCCCCGGCCAGCTGCAGCTGCTGCGGGGCGACGCCGCACTCGGCCAGCGCCGCGCCCAGCCGCCCGAACCCGGCGACCACCGCGGGCGGCTGATCGATCGTGTGCGCCAGCCAGGTCAGCCCTTCAGCGAGCTGCTCGGCCTGCGAGGCCGGGCTGCCCGGGAGGCGGCCGAACAGATCCGGCTGCGCCTGGGTCAGCGCGGCACGCAGCCGGACCGCCACCTCCTGAGGGCCGCCGGCCAGCGACAGGCTGTTGGTGAGCAGCCGCCGCACCTCGCTCAGGGCGGCGTCGTCGGCCGGGTCCATCCCGTCGACCGGCTGCGCGGGCCGATGGGGTACGGGCGGCCGGATCGGGCCGGGACCGGTGAGGGGCGCGACCGGGTCGCCGGGCCACGGCTGCCCCACCAGGCGCGGTCCGCCGATACCGGGAATGCCGCCGATCGGCTGGGTCGAGGCCGCGGGCAGGGCGGCGGGCCACGGTCCGGGCCCGGGCGGATACGGGATGGCCGAGCGCCGCTGCGGTACGGCGGGAAGATCACCGGCCGGCGCGGGGAGGTCGCCGGCCGGTGACGTCGGCGTGCCCGGAGCAGGCGGAGTGGTCCCGGGCGGCAACGGAACGGCCGGAGCAGGCGGGGTGGTCCCGGGCGGCAGCGGAACGGCGGGAGCGGGTGGGAACGTGCCCGGCAGGGGCAGGCCGGCACCCGGGCGGGGCGTCGGGTGGCCCGGCGTGCGGGTCTCGTCCGGCATCGCCGTCGCGGGCAGGGCGGGCAGCGCCGGGCCGTCGATGATCGGCCCGCTGAGATCCTGCGGCGGGCCGGCCGTCCCGGTCACGGCCGGCGGCGGGCTCGCAGGCCCGGTCACAGCCGGGGGTGGAGCGACCGGACCGGCGGCGGTCGCAGGCGGTCCTCCGTCGGTGGCAGGCGGGTTCTTGGCCGGGGTCGGCGCCGGTGGGGTGGCCGGCCGGGCGCCTCCCGGCACAGCACCCAGGCTCGCCCGCGGGCCGCCGGGCTCGGTGCCCTCCCGCTCCTCCGCCTGCGCGGGGGCTCCCTCGAGCTGCGGTCGCGCCGCCGCACCGGGCCACTGCGGGTGCACCAGCAGCTCGGGGTGGATCGGCTCGGGTGCGGCCGGCAGCTCGGTGGCGTCCTGGCCGGCCAGTGCGGCCTCGACGTCCGCGGCACCGGCTGCGGCCGCATCGGGCGCGGCCAGGCGCAGGCGCATCGCCCGCAACAGCGCCAGCATGTGCGGGTCCGACCCGGAACCGGCTGACACCTGCACACCCCCGGAGCGCGAGAACGACGAACAGTACAACCGTACTGCCGCCCGCGCGCGGCCGCCGCTCTACCCGGCCGCGCGGGCCATCCGGTCCACCGCTTCCTCGAGGATTTCCGCGGACGTGCCGAAGTTCAGCCGCACATGACCGGCGCCGGCCGCGCCGAACCGCAGCCCCGGCTCCAGCGCCACCCGGCCCCGGTCGAGGAACAGGCCGGCGGGCTGCCCGCCCTCCTCCCGGGCACGGCAGTCCAGCCAGGCCAGGAACGTACCCTCCGGCGGTTGCCATCGGATCCAGGGCAGACGGGTACGCAGCAGCTCCGCCAGCTGGGCCCGGCGCTCGGCGAGGAAACCGAGAAGCTCGTCCAGCCACTCGTCGCCGTCGGTGAACGCGGCCACCGTGGCCAGCACGCCGAGATGTCCCGTACGCCAGCGCACGTCCGGCGGGAACTGCGGCGCGAGCGGACGGACGCCGTCGACCACCGCCGCGCACTTCAGCCCGGCCAGGTTGAACGCCTTGCTGGCCGAGAGCACGCTGACACCGACCTCGGCTGCCCCGGGCAGGCTCAGGAAGGGCGTGAAGGTGGCACCCGGCAGCACCAGCGGTGCGTGGATCTCGTCGCTGACCACCGTCACGCCGTACCGGGAAGCGAGCGTGACCAATGCGGCCAGCTCGTCGCGCGAATGCACTCGCCCGACCGGATTGTGCGGATTGCACAGCAGGTAGACCGCCGGGTGGGCGGCGAAGGCCGCCTCCAGCGCGGCGAGGTCGAGCCGCAGGTCCGCGGTGAGCGGCACCTCGCGCAGCTGCGCCCCCGCCTCCGGCGCCCAGTGGAAGAACGGCGGGTACACCGGCGGGCTGATCACCACGGCGTCGCCCGGGCGGGTCAGCACGCGCAGCAGCTCCACGACACCGACACCCACGTCGGTGACCGCGGAGACCCGCTCCGGGTCGATCTCCCAGCCCCACCGCCGGGCCGCGAAGCCCGAAACGGCCCGGCCGAGATCGGGTACGGACGCCGAGTAGCCGGTGTCCGACGAGTCGACGGCGGCACGCAGCACGTCGGCGACCACCGGCGCGAGCGGCACGTCCATCTCGGCCACGAACAGCGGGAGCACGTCCGCCGGATACGTACGCCACTTGGCGCTGCGCCGGGCGCGGAGGGTCTCGAGCGAGTCGACCTTCATGACCCCATCCTCGCCCGCCGGCCCGGCCCCGGCACGCCGGTTGCCCCTCGCCATCACCCGGCCCGCCGGCAGGGCCTCGGCACGTCGTGTGCCGCCGCCCGGCTCGCGACCCGGGCCCGGCGATGTCGTACCCGGGTGGCATGCTCGGTCTGCTCGCAGAAGGGGGATCCCATGACCAAGGTGGTCGCCGACATCTCGATGTCTCTCGACGGGTTCGTGACCGGGCCCGACGCCGGTCCTGAGCAGGGTCTCGGCCGCGGCGGCGAGGCGCTGCACACCTGGGCGCTCGCGGGCGACGCCGTGGACCGCGACGTGCTCACCTCCGCAACCGACGCCACGGGCGTGGTCGTCATGGGGCGGCGGCTGTTCGACGTCATCGACGGCCCGCACGGCTGGAGCGACGAGATGGGCTACGGCGCCGACCTCGCCGCCGTGCCGCCCGTGCTGGTGGTGACGGGCACGCCGCCGGAGCGCACGCGGCTGTCCGCCGACCGGTTCACCTTCGTGGTCGACGGCATCCGCAGCGCCGTCGCGAAGGCCAAGGCCATGGCCGAGGAGCGCGACGTCGTCATCATGGGCGGCGGCGAGACCGTGCGCGGCGCCATCGACGCCGGCGTGGTCGACGAGCTGCGGCTGCACTTGGCGCCCGTCCTGCTCGGCTCGGGCACGCCGCTGTTCTCCGGCGCGGTCCCCCGCCCGCTGCGCCAGATCCACGTCCAGGCGTCCGCCCACGCCACCCACCTGACCTACCGGGTGGACTGAGGTGCCCGAGGTCCACCTGATCACCGATCCGCAGGACGAGCGCCTCGGCGACTACCGCGCCCTGACCGACCTCGAGCTGCGCACGAAATGGGAGCCACCTAACGGCCTGTTCATCGCCGAGGGCGAGCTGGTGCTGCGCCGCGCCCGGCGCGCCGGCTACCGTCCCCGGTCGTACCTCATCGACGCCAAGCGGGTCGACCAGCTGAACGACGTCGACGACGCCCCGGTCTACGCGGCGTCGCCGGCCGTGCTCGAACAGGCCACCGGCTTCCACGTGCACCGCGGTGTCCTGGCGTCGTTCCACCGGCTGCCGCTGCTCGCCGCCGGCGACGTCCTGTCGACCGCCCGCCGCGTCGCGATCCTCGAGGACGTCAACAACCACACCAACATCGGCGCGGTGTTCCGCGGCGCGGCGGCCCTCGGCATCGACGCCGTCCTGCTGTCCCCGACCTGCGCGGACCCGCTCTACCGCCGCAGCGTCCGGGTCAGCATGGGCGAGGTGTTCGCGATCCCGTACGCCCGCCTCGAGCCGTGGCCGGACGCCCTCGACGACGTCCGCAAGGCCGGGTTCACCGTCCTCGCCCTGACCCCGGCCGACCACGCGCTCCCGATGCAACGCCTCGACGCCGCCCAGCGGGCCCGGCCGGCGCTGCTGCTCGGCGCGGAGGGCCCCGGCCTGTCCCGCCACGCCCTGGCAGCCAGCGACATCCCGGTACGCCTCCCGATGCGCCGGGGAGTCGACTCGTTGAACGTGGCGGCCGCGGCGGCGGTGGCCTTCTGGGAGCTGAGCCGCGACGACGACCTGTGACCCGCCACGGCTCCCGGGCAGCGGGCCGTCCGAAGAGGACAGCCGATTCCTGGACCGAGCCGAGCCATGCTCTGCGCCGGCCGGTGCGGCCTTCGGTGCGGCCCAAGCCGGCCGGTGCGGCTCAGGCCGGCCGGTGCGGCTTCCGTGCGGATCAGGTGGGCGGGATCAGGCGGGAGCCGGTCCACGCCAGACCCATCCCCGCGGCCAGCAACAGCAGCGCGCCCACCGTCGGCAGTGGCTTCACCGCGTACGAACCGGCCCCGATCGACACCGCCGCCAGGATCAGCAGCACCCCGTCCGCCGGGTTGACCAGCTTGGACCGCAGCACCGCCCAGCCCAGCAGCAGCCACCCGGCGCCCATCACCGCGGCCGCGACCACCGACGCCGTCCGCAGCTGCCCGGCCGTGACACCCGCCGCCTCGAGCCCTCCACCGGGTGGCAGCGCGACCAACGGCAGCCACAGCGAGACCCCGGCCAGGCCGACGAGCAACCCCGCCACGGCCGGCCGGCGCGTACGCGACCCCGCCAGCAACCCGGCCAATGCGACCATCGCCACCGTGCACAGCCAGCCGGCCGCCACCTCGACGACGAACGGGCCCGGCGGGGTGGCGATCCCGAGCGTGGACCAGCCGTAGAGGGCCGCCCCGGCGGGCAGGGCCCAGAGGGCGTTGCGGGCGTACCGGCGCACCGACCAGATCCACACCGCCTCCCGGACCGGCAGCAGATGGTCGTCGCCGGCCGGCGAGCGGGCGCCGCCGACCCAGGCCGGTGCGACGCGCAGCGGGCGGCCGCTGGCGGTCTGGTGCTGACTGATGCTCATGGCTCCGCCTTGACTGGGCTCAAGCTTCAGTGGCCGGGGGCACCGCTCAAGGAATCTGGGTCCACCATGGCAAAACCCCGCGCATCGGCGCGGGGTTTTGCAATATTCGCTACGATCCCGCACCCGGGCGGGTGGCGGGCGCCCCTCGGCCGGGGCGGATGACGGGCGCCCCCGGCCAGGGCGGATGACGGGCGCCCCCGGCCAGGGCGGATGACGGGCGCCCCCGGCCGGGCGGTCGGCGGGGCCCGCGTGGTGAGCCGGTCGAGCAGGCGGCCGGGTGATCAGGCCCGTTCGGGCTCGCCGGCCCCGTTGTAGTCGGCCGAGCCCAGCGCCGCCGACGGCGGGATCGGCTCGGGGGCGGGGAGGCCCTTGGTGCTGCCGTCGCCGGAGACCTGAGCCTCGGCCACCCGGACCTGCTCGTTGACCGCTTCGGCCTCCGCGGCAGCCGCCTGCGCCGCCGCCTGGGCCTCACGCTCGACCGCACCCGCGTCGACCGCCGCCGACGGCTGATCCCCCGCCATGTTGGCGAGGCCGCCGAGGGCGCCGCCGAGGCCTTCCAGGGCCTTGGTCAGCTCGGTGGGCACGATCCACACCTTGTTGGCCGAGCCGTTGGCGATCTGCGGCAACGACTGCAAGTACTGGTACGCAAGGACCTTCTGCGACGGATTCGACGTGTGAATCGCGTCGAACACCGTACGGATGGCCTTGGCCTGGCCTTCGGCCTGCAGAATCCGGGCCTGCCGGTCACCGTCCGCGCGCAGCACCGCCGCCTGCTTCTCGCCCTCCGCGGTCAGGATCTGCGCCTGCTTGTGACCCTCGGCGTTCAGGATCGCCGCGCGGCGGTCCCGCTCGGCGCGCATCTGCTTCTCCATGGAGTCGCGGATGCTCGGCGGCGGCTCGATGGCCTTGATCTCGACGCGGGTGACCTTGATGCCCCAGCGGCCGGTGGTCTCGTCCAGGACACCGGAGAGGTGCCGGTTGATCTCCTCGCGGCTGGTCAGGGCGCGTTCGAGGTCGAGCGAGCCGATGACATTACGCAACGTGGTGACCGTCAACTGCTCGATCGCCTGCAGGAAGTTGGAGATCTCGTACGTGGCCCGGACCGGGTCGACGACCTTGAAATACAACACCGTGTCGATGCTGACCACGAGGTTGTCGGAGGTGATGACCGGCTGCGGCGGGAAGCTGACGACCTGCTCACGCATATCGACCTTGGTCCGCACCGCATCCACGAACGGCACCAGCAGGTTCAGGCCGGGCGACAGGGTGCGCTTGTACTTACCGAGCCGTTCCACCACATCCATCCGCTGCTGGGGAACGATCCGGACCGACCGGACAAGCGTGATCACCGCGAACAGGGCGATCACGAAGATGAGTACACCGATCACGACTTCCATGGGTGCCTCTCTAAATGTTGGGCATGTCGTCGCGCCACACGATGGCGGTGGCGCCCTTGACCTTGATCACCCGGACGCGCTCGCCGGGCAGGTATTTCTCGTCCGCGTCGAACGACCGCGCGGTCCACAGCTCGCCAT
Organism: Actinoplanes sp. NPDC049316; assembly: GCF_040677315.1. NCBI lineage: Bacteria > Bacillati > Actinomycetota > Actinomycetes > Micromonosporales > Micromonosporaceae > Actinoplanes > Actinoplanes sp. NPDC049316. Next base: position 409,597 of record NZ_JBFAQM010000004.1, read on the forward strand.
CGATCTTGACCATGCCGCGGTCCGCGCCGACCTCCTCGAGGACGGTCGCCTGGGCGCCCTCGATCGCCTCGATCCCGAACGGCGTCCCGCCCGACTCGAGGGCGGACTGCTGGTGGCGCAGAATGATGGGGCGGATCGCGCCGACGGAGAGACCGGACACGATGGCGAAGACGATGACCTGCACGAGGACGTTCGCCCCGAGCGCCGCGGCGCCGGCGGCCGCGAGGGCGCCGGCGGCGAAGAAGATGACGAGGAAGGTCACGGCGAAGGCCTCGCCGATCGCGAGGGCGATGGCGAGGACTAACCAGAGGACGGCTTCCACACTCTGATCGTGACACGTCCGTGCACGGGCAGCGACATCGCGTTGCATCCATTTGCGGCGTAGCCCATTTCCGGTCCCCGCCGTTGTACCCATGACCGCCCACCAGGAAGGCTCATCGTGTCCCTGCTGCCGGAAACCGGCCGACGCGTCACCGGGATCGTCGCCCGCGCCCAGGCTGCGGGCCGAGCGCCGTCGCTGGCGCTCGCGGTGGTCCGCGATCGCGCGCTCCTGCACTTCACCGGCGCCGGGGAGACACCGCCGCCGGACCCCAAGACGCAGTACCGGCTCGGTTCGATCACGAAGACGCTGACCGCGACGATGGTCATGCAGCTGCGCGACGAGGGCTTCTTCGCCCTGGACGACCTGCTCTACCGGCATCTGCCGGGCACCCCGGTGGGCGGGATCACGCTGCGGCAGCTGCTCGGCCACGTCTCCGGCCTGCAGCGCGAGCCGGCCGGGCCGTGGTGGGAGCGGCGCGACGGCGGCACCGTGGACCAGCTGCTGGCGGAGCTGGAGTTCGACAAGGTCGCCGGGCCGCCGTTCCGGACGTACCACTACTCCAACCTGGCGTACGGGCTGCTCGGGGCGGTGCTGCACCGGGTCACCGGGGAGTCGTGGGCCGATCTGGTCGGCAAGCGGGTGCTCGACCCGCTGGGCATGAAGCGCACGACGTACCACCCGGTGGAGCCGTACGCCCGCGGCTATGTGGTGCACTCGCTGGACGGCAGCCTGCACGAGGAGCCGCGGCCGGACGCGGGCGCGATGGCCCCGGCCGGGCAGCTGTGGTCCACGGTGACCGACATGGCGAAGTGGGCGGCCTTCCTCGCCGATCCCGCCCCGGCGGTGCTCGCCCGCGCGACGGTCGACGAGATGTGCACGCCGGTCGCGATGCAGGACGAGGCCTGGACGGCCGGGCACGGTCTCGGCCCGGAGCTCAACCGGGTCGGCGAGCGGGTGTACGTGGGCCACGGCGGTTCGATGCCCGGGTACGTCTCCCAGCTCCTGGTGCACCGCCCGTCGCGCGTCGGGGTGGTTGCCTTCGCCAACTCGTACGGTCTGCACGGCACGAGCATCCGCGCGGTGGCGCTGGAGGTCCTGACCGCGGTGCTCGACGCCGAGCCGGCGCCCCCGCAGTCCTGGAAGCCGGCGCCGGCCCCGCAGGGTGAGGCGGCCGAGCTGTGCGGGCGCTGGTGGTGGATGGGCGGCGAGTACGAGGTCGGCACCGACGGCGAGGAGCTGACGATGGCGCCGACCGGCCACGCGGCGCGCCCGCCGTGGCGGTTCGTCCGGGAGGCGCCGGACCGGTGGCGGGGCACCGCCGGGTCCAACACGGGCGAGGTCCTCGAGGTGCTGCGCGGCCCGGACGGCACGGCCGAGAAGCTCGACATCGCGACGTTCGTGTTCAGCCGCGATCCGAAGCACCTCGCCTAAGCCGGCTCCGTCACGAAGTCGATGAGCCGTTCCATGGCGTTGATGAGCGGAGTCTCGACGTCTTTGTAGCTGTTCACGCTGCCGAGGATGCGACGCCACATCTCCGCCGGTTCGGCGATGCCCACCGCCCGGCAGACGCCTTCCTTCCACGGCTGCCCCGGCGGGACGACGGGCCACGCCCGCAGGCCGACCCGCTCCGGCTTGACCGCCTGCCACACGTCGACGTACGGATGCCCGGTGACCAGCACGTTCGGGTCCTTGACCGCCGCGACGACGCGGCTCTCCTTGGAGCCGGGCACGAGGTGGTCGACGAGGACGCCGACGCGGCGCTCCCGGGCCGGGCGGAAGTCGCGTACCGCCCCGGCGAGGTCGTCGATGCCGTCCAGCGGCTCCACGACCACGCCCTCGATGCGCAGGTCGTCGCCCCAGATCCGTTCGACGAGGGCGGCGTCGTGGATGCCCTCGACCCAGATGCGGCTGGCCTTGGCGACCTGGGCGCGTACGCCCGCGACCGCCACCGACCCCGACGCGGTCCGTTGCCGCTTCGGGGCGGCCGGCGCCGCGGCGGCCCTGCGCAGCGTCACGACCTGGCCCTCGAGGAGGAACGCCGCGGGGTCGAGCGGGAAGTTGCGGCGCTTGCCGTGCCGGTCCTCCAGCACCACCGCGCCGTACTCGAATCCGACGACGGCGCCGCAAAAGCCGGAGCCGGCGTCCTCCACCACCATCCCGGGCTCCACGTCCACCTCGGGCACGGCCTTGCGCCGGCGCCAGTTGCCCGCGAGCACATCCTCCCCATACATGCCCGCACGGTAACTCCTCCGGCCGGACACGCCGGGCTGAGACCGGCCGGACACGCCGGGCCGAGACCGGCCGGACACGCCGGGCCGAGACCGGCCGGACACGCCGGGCCGAGACCGGCCGGACACGCGAACCCGAGATCAGCCGGACGCGCCGGCTTCACGACCGGCCGGACACGCCGGTCCGACGCTCCGGCGCAAGACAACGTCGGCGCGGGCCACGTACCCTTGCTCGCATGTCCCCCGCAGCTGATGCGGCGACCCTGACGGCGCGCCGGTCCACCCGGTTCGTCGCCTGGGTACGCGCCTGGCGCGCCGGCCTCGTCCCGTTCGACGAGCTGGCCGACGAGATCGCCGGCGACGAGGAGCACCTCGTCGCCGATGCCCCCGGCACCTGGACCGACGTGCCGCTGGGGCAGGCGCTGCCCGCGTTCGCCAAGCTGCACCCCGACGAGATCCGGCTGGTCCTGCCCGCACCCGGCGATCCGCGCGGCCTGCCCGCCAAGAGCGAGCTGACCGGGCCCGCGATGCTCGCCGGCGAGGCTGTGACGACACCGACCTTCGGCGTCGTGCCGGAGGTACGCCGGCACACGTCGGGCTCCGGCGTGGAGTTCGAGACGGTGCTCTGGCGCTTCTTCCCGGTGACCGACTACCGGCCAGTCTTCCAGATGGGATCGGCGGAGGCGGAAGCCGAGCTGACCCACGCGCTCGCCGAGGCCACCACGCAGCTGACCCGGCTCGACGTCGCCCAGTGGCGCCCGGAGCTGGCCGGGGCGCTGCAGGCGCTGCGCCGCCCGGAGAGCACGGCCACGCTGCCGCCGGGGTTCGACCCGCGGTCCCGCCGGCTGTTCGCGCGCGCCAGCATCCTCGATCAGGTCCTCACGCTCGCCGAGCACAACGCGCCCGGCGGCGCCATCAACGGCTACGAGGCGCAGCAACGCGACGCGGCGCTGCGGCCCCTCACCACGGCATGCCGCCAGGCCCTGGTCGCGGCGTGCAACTCCCCGCTGCATGCCTGACCGCTACGCGCACTGCACGTTCTGCGGGGCGCGCTTCACCCCGGGTCAACCGTGGCCGCGGCGCTGCGCCGCCTGCGGCGAGACCAGCTACCTCAACCCGGCGCCGGTGGCGGTCGCGGTCCAGCCGGTCGGTGCCGGCCTGCTGGTGATCCGCCGCGGCATCCCGCCGGCCGCGGAGCGGCTCGCCCTACCGGGCGGCTTCATCGACATCGGCGAGAGCTGGCAGCAGGCCGCGGCGCGGGAGCTGCGCGAGGAGACCGGCCTGGTGGCCGACCCCGAGGGCGTACGCCTCTACGACACGATCAGCGCCCCCGACGGCACGCTGCTGGTGTTCGGCCTGTTCCCGGCGCTCCCCTCGGAGGCGGAGCTGCCGGAGCCCACGCCGGACGACGAGACGCTCGGCCGGCAGGTGCTGCACCGGCCCGAGCCGCTCGGCTTCGACCTGCACACCCGCGTGGCCGACAGATGGTTCGCCCAGGTGGCGGCCGGTCTGTAAGGGCCCTCAGTCGCGGAAGACGGCCGCGAGGTCGTGCAGGCGGGCCGCCGTACCGGTCAGGTCGCCCACCGCGCGGTGCGTCTCCTCGGCGGCGCCGCGGACCTCCTGGGCCGCGGTGCTGACCGCCACGATGGCCTGGCTGATCTGCTCGGCGCCGGTGCTGACCGTGCCCGCGCCCTCGACCATCGTGCCGGTCGTCGCGGTCTGCTCCTCCACGGCGGCGGCGATGGTCAGCTGGTGCTCGGCGATGGCGCTGATGACGGCGGAGAAGCCGCCGACGGCGTTGACCGCCTCACCGGTGTCGTGCTGGATGCCCTCGATGCGGCGGGCGATCTCCTCGGTGGCCTCGGCGGTGGCCTGCGCCAGCTCCTTGACCTCGCCGGCGACGATGGCGAAGCCCCGGCCCGCCTCGCCGGCCCGCGCCGCCTCGATGGTGGCGTTCAGGGCGAGCAGGTTGGTCTGCGCGGCGATCGCGTTGATCGTCCGGAGCACCTCGTTGATCTCCTGGCTGGAGTCCTGCAGCCGGGTCACGTTGCCGGTGGCGACGCTCACGCCGGCCACCGCCTCGTCGGTCATCCGGGAGACGTCCGAGGTGTTCGTGCTGATCTCCTCGATGGCGGCGCGCATCTGGTGGGTGCCCTCCGCGATCGCACCGACCTCGTCGCTCGTCCGCCGGGCGGACAGCGCCACGGTCTCCAGCTCGCCCGCGGTGGCGTCGGCGGCCCGGGCCATCGTGCTGCTGGCGCGCTGCAGCGTACCCGCGGATCCGTTGACCTCGTCGACCGCGCGGCGGATGCCGGCGACGGTGGCCTGGAAGCGGTCCATCATCGTGTTGTACGCCTCGGCCATCTGGCCGAGCTCGTCCTTGCCCACGACCGGCATCCGCCCGCCGAGGTCGCCGGCGGCGGCCGACTGGATCACCGTGGCGTCGGCGCGCAGCAGGCGCACGATGCTCGACCAGACCGACGCCTGCATGAGCAGACCGATCGGGGCGAGCACCACGGGCAGCCACAGCCCGAGCGTGGCGAGCAGCTCGAGGTCGGCTCGGGCCGGCGAGCCGGCCGGCAGCGCGCCGGCGGCCGAGCCGGCCGCCCGATGGGCGAACACCCCGAGTCCGATCACCCCGCCGACGGTGCTGAGCAGGGCGATGGACGTGCGGACCTTGGTCGGCAGCCGGTCGAGGAGAGCGAACATACCCGGCTCATCGGCCGCCGCGGGCGCGAGTTGAGCCGACCGCCCGCTTCCGCGTGGCGGCCGGCGGCGCGACCGGGTCAGACGCGGGCCGCCGGCCGCGCCGCGACGAGCGTCTCCAGCACGTCGCCGAGCTCGTCGAGCCGCTCCTGGCCGAGCGGCGCGAACGTCTCCGCGAACACCCGGTCGGCGCGGTCCTGACCCTCGTGACGCAGCCGCTCGCCGAGCTCGGCGAGCCGGTGCCGCGCCGTACGACCCCATGCGGACAGGTTCGCCGGAAACGGGCGAGGCAAACCCGATCAGAGGAACTCGTCGAGCAGGCTCGCGAGCCGGACCGGCGTCTCGTACATCGCGTAGTGCCCGGCCTCGGCGAGGACCTCCAGCCGGGCGTTCGGGTACGTGGTGAGCCAGGTGGCCCGCATCGTCGCGGCCCCCAGCGCCGGATCGTGCTCGCCGACGATCGCGAGCGCCGGCACCGGGTTCCCGGCCACCCGCTCGGCGAAGTCCGTCCGCGCCCACGCCGGCAGGTACGCCCCGAACGCCTCGACGGTCGAGGACTCGAGGCTCTCGTCGACCATCGTGTCCAGCCAGTGCGACGACAGCCGGTTGCCGGTGGTCAGATCGATGATCGCCTTGCGGGCGGCCCGGTCCTTCGCCGCCGAGTCGAACAGCGCCCAGCCCTGCTCGTCGAAGGGCACGCCGCTCGCCGGCACCGGGCTGATCCCGACCAGGTGGGTGACCCGCTCCGGGGCGTCGGCCAGCACGTGCTGCGCCGCGCTGCCGCCCATGGAGTGCCCGACCACGGCGAACCGCTCCCAGCCGAGCTCGTCGGCGACGGCCAGCGCGTCCCGGCTGATCTCGGCGATGCTGTGCTCCCCGGCCACGTCCCGCCGCTCGCCGTAGCCGCGGTAGTCGGGGAACGCCCAGGTGAACCGTTCGCGGTCGATCAGCTGCGGCAGGAACCCCCAGCCGCGGGACGAGCCGAACCAGCCGTGCAACGCCAGAACGTGTACGGGTCCACTGCCCACAGTCAGCACCATGCCCGCATTATTCTGGCACTCTGAGCCGATGCACAGTCGCGTGGAGACGGTGAGCCGGGCGCTTCAGCCGTACGTGGACACCGGCGACCTGGCCGGCGCGGTGCCGGACGCCTACGCCACGGCGTTCTGGCGGGCGGTCGCCTGACCCGCGCCATCGCGGGCGCCCCGGGATCAGTACGTGAGCGTCCCCCGCAGCAGGCTCTTGCCGGAGTGGGCGGCGTCGCCGTCGTGAGCCTCGTCGGAGACGTCGACCAGCCGGTAGCGGTTGAGGTCCGTGCCGGGTGGCACGGGCAGGACGGCCTCCGGGCGGGCCGGCAGGTTGCCCAGCGACAGCATCTTGCTGGTGTCGTCCGGGTCGATCAGCCACACCTCGTGGAAGCCGGTGGTCAGCGGCAGGTTCTCCACGTCGACCTCCACCTCGCCGTCGGAGAGCACCCGGACGTCGCCGCGGGCGTCCCGGGGGGCGCTCGGCAGCGGGCTCAGGGTCGCCCGGGCGGTGACGTCCGCAGCCGGCGGCCGATCCAGCCCGCGCATCACCACGGCCGTGCCGGCGACCGCCACCACCGCGGCGGCCGCGGCGGCCAGCACCGGGGCGAGCCAGCGGCGGGGGTGACCGGCCGGGGTGCGGCGCCGGCGCCGGGCCGGGAGCGCGGGTGCCCCGGCGCGGGCGACCTCGGCCTGGATACCGGCCCACACGCTCTCCGGCGGTGGCGGCAGCTCGCGCATGTCGGCGGACTCGGCTCCCAGCTCGGCGACGTGTTCCAGGGTCCGCAGCTCGTCCCGGCAGACGGCGCAGCCGGCCAGGTGGTCCGACTCGTGCTCGTCGGCGACCTCCTCAGCGAGCGCGAGAAGGACCAGCCGATCGGGGTCCAGATGCTGCACCGTCCACCTCCCAACGTCGACGCAGGTTCGCCATCCCCCGGCGAATGTGACTCTTCACGGTGCCCAGTGGCAAACCGGTCACCGCCGCGATCTGCGGATGCGTGAGATCGTCGAAGAACGCCAGCTCCAGCGTGCGCCGTTGCTCACCGGGCAGCCGGTTCAGCTCGTCGGCGATGACGAGCCGATCGACCACGCGCTCCGGGGTGTCGGCCGCGGTGGCGGGCACCGGCTGCGACCGTACGGTGTCGGTGATCCGCTCGTCGCGCGCCGCGGACCGCAGGCGGTCGACGGCCTTGCGCCGCGCGATGCCGAGCAGCCAGCCCAGCAGCGAGCCGCGCTCGGGATCGAAGGTCTCCCGTCCCATCCAGGCCGCCACGAACGTGGCCTGGGTGACGTCCTCGGCGTCCGCCCGGTTGCCCAGCAACCGCACGCCCAGCACGAGCACCGCCGAGCCGTGTCGCTCGTACGCGGTGCGTAATGCCTTCTCGTCGCCGTCGCGGAACCGCTCGGCGAGCTCCTCCCCCGGACCCATCAACCCCCCTCCGACAGCCGTTCACCCTCAGATTCGGCCGCGGCGCCGCGTTCGGATGCACTCGATCCACTTTTCTTCTTCTGCATCCATCCGCATCGACGGCGGCGAAACCCCCGGTGATCCAACCGAGAGCACCACCTCGACACCGGAGGAAGTCCCATGCGCATTCTGCACCCCCGCCGCGCGGCAGCGGCCGGCGTCGCCGCCGTCGTGGCGTTCGGCGGCCTCAGCGCGGTCACGACCGGTCCGGCGCTCGCCGCCTCGTCGCAGGTCTCCGTCGTGCACGGCATCCCCGGCCAGCCGGTGGACGTGTACGTCAACGGCGAGAAGACCGTGCCCGGGTTCGAGCCGGGCAAGATCGCCGGCCCGCTCACCCTGGAGGAGGGCTCGTACGACATCGCGCTCACCAAGCCGGGTGAGGACCTCGGCAAGGCGCTGCTCACGGTCGACGACGCCGAGGTACCGGGCGGCGCGAACATCAGCCTGGTGGCGCACCTGAGCGCCGACGGCAAGCCGACGCTGACCCCGTTCGTCAACGACACGAGCAAGCTGGCCGCGGGCCAGACCCGCCTGGTGGTCCGGCACACCGCGGCCGCGCCCGCGGTGGACGTGCGGGCCGGCGGTCAGCCGGTGTTCCGGGACCTGACCAACCCCAAGGAGGCCAAGGCGGACCTCGCCGCCGGTGACGTCTCCGCGGACGTGGTGCCGGCCGGGACGGACGACGTCGTGCTCGGCCCCACCGACCTGAACCTGCGGGAGGGCACGGCCACGATCGTGTACGCGGTGGGCTCCGCCGAGGACGACACCCTGGACGTCGTGGCGCAGACCCTCACCGGGCTGCACTCGGCGCCCGGCGGCGTGCCGAGCGGCAGCGGCGGACTGGCCGACCGCGGGCTCACCGCTCCCTGGTACGCCGTGGGCGTGGCCGGACTCCTGCTCCTGCTGGCCGGCGCGCTGCGGCTGCGTCCGGCCCGCCGTACGGCCGCGGCACGCCGGTGAGGGCCCGTCCGGGAGGGGCCGCCCTGGTCGTGGCCGCCGGTGTGACGCTGCTGGCCGTCTTCGGCGTGGTCGCGTGCCGCTCCCGGACGGCTCCGGACGTCGGGACCGCCACCGTCACCGCGCTCGTCTCGCCGTCGGACCGGCCACTGGCGCCGGCCGTGGCGGCCTCCGTACCCGTGTCGGACGGCCGGCCGGCACGCGATGCCGGCGCCGGCGCCCCGGCCCGGCTGCGGGTGCCGGCGCTGGAGCTGGACGCCCCGGTGGCCGCCGTCGGCATCGACCCGGCGACCGGCGAGGTCGACGTGCCGGAGGATGTGGGCCGGGTGGGGTGGTACCGGTTCGGGCCCGGCCTGTCCGCGACGGCCGGCTCCATCGTCGTGGCCGGCCACGTGGACAGCGCCCGCCAGGGCCGGGGCGCGTTCTTCCGGCTCGGCTCGCTCACGCCCGGCGACCGGGTCACGCTGACCGGCCCGGGCGGGGCGAGCCGGGACTTCGAGGTCGTCGCCCGCGAGCGGTACGCCAAGACCGCGATCCCCCTGCAGCGCTACTTCGCCCGCGACGGCTCGCCGAGGCTCACCTTGATCACCTGCGGCGGTCCGTTCGACGCCGCGACCCGCCACTACCGCGACAACGTGGTGGTGACCGCCGTGCCCCGGTGACCGCGGCCACCCGCTCATGGCGTCTCGATGGCATGATGTCCGGGACTCTCCCCCCGACCCAGGCGAAGGGGCACCCCACGGACATGGCGCACTTCGAGGCGAGGACGACGGCCGGCGACGGCCGCGTGGTCGTGGCCCTGACGGGCGAGTGCGATCTGGAGGGGCGTGACGAGCTCACCGCGGTGCTGCTGGGCGCGGTGGACGAGGCACCGGTCGTGGTGGTCGACCTGACCGGGGTGACGTTCATCGACTCCAGCGGCATCCACGGCCTGGTGACGGCCCACCGCGCCGCGCTCGAGGCGGGCCGCCGCCTGCACGTCGTGAACGCCATGGGAACGGTCGCCACGGTCCTGGAGATCACCGGGATCGCGAGCCTGCTCGGCGAGGAGCCGGCCGCGACACCCGGCTCCGGGCAGGAGGGCGGCCATGCCTGATCTCGTCCCCGGTTCCGGACTCTCCGCGCTCACCGGCCCGGACACCATGGCGTACGACCGTCCCGGCGATCTGCGGACCGTCCGGGACTTCGTCGCGGACCGGGCCACCGCCCTGGGCCTGCCCGAGGTGCGGGCCGACCTGCTCGTCCTCGCCGTCAGCGAGCTCGCGACCAACACGCTGCAGCACACCGACGGCGGTGGCCGGGTGCGGGTGTGGGCGCAGGACGGCGACGTGATCTGCGACGTCGTGGACCGGGGCCCGGCGCACGACTTCGGCCGGGAGATGCCGGCCGCCGACGCGCTGCGCGGCCGGGGGCTGGCCATCGTCGAGCGGGTCTGCGACGCCGTGGAGGCCACCCCGGTGGCGGACGGCACGCTCGTGCGCATCCGCCTGCATCTTTAGGGGAGCACGCGTACGGCGAGCAGGCAGGTGTCGTCGTCCGGGTTCGGCGCCTGCAGCAGCGTGCGCAGCCGGGGCAGCACCCGATCGCCCGGCTCCGCGGCGGCCGCCGACAGGTTCTCCTTCACCTGGCGCAGCAGGTGGGAGGTGCCCTCACGCCGCCGCTCCACCAGGCCGTCGGTGTAGAACAGCACCACGTCGCCGGTCTCCAGCGGAGTCGTCACCACCTCGTACGCCGCACCGCCGTGCGCGCCCAGCAGCAGGCCGGTCGGCAGGGGCAGCTCGGTGCTCGTCTCCGCCCGGCACAGCAGCGGGGGCAGGTGCCCGGCCCGCGCCCAGGTCAGCTCCCGCCGCTCCGGATCGAACCAGCCCACCACCGCCGTCCCGGTGAGACGCAGCTGCAGGCTGAGCCGGTTCAGGTGGGCGAGCAGCGCACCGGGGTCCCGGATGCCGATGGACAGCCAGGCCACCAGCGCGAACCGCAGGTGGGCCATCCCGCTCGCCGCCTGCAGCCCGTGCCCGGCGACGTCGCCGACCGCCAGCACCACGGCGCCACCCGGCAGGGTCTCCGCGTGGTACCAGTCGCCGCCGACGCGTACCGCGCTCTCGGCGGGGAGGTAGCCGACCATCGCCTCGAGGCCGTGCAGAGCGATCGTCTCCCGCGGCACGGGCTGGATCATGTTCTGCAGCTGCGCGGCCAGCCGGTGCTCGGCCAGCGCGGTCATCTCGCGGTTGTGCAGCCGGTCGCTGAGCCGCTGCAGCTCCGTGCGCGAGCTCTCCCGCGCGGTCACGTCCTGCACCACGGCGTAGATCTTCAGCGGCGCCCCGGCGGCATCGCGGGCGACGTCGGACAGGATCCGAAGATGCTTGACCATCGCACCGAACCGGAACCTGACGGTGACGTCGGATCGGCCGCCGCTGTCGAGGGTCTGCCACGCGGTCTCGGCGATCCCCCGGTCGTCGGCGAGCATCGCGGCGCCCTGCTCGGCGCGGGGCAGCGGGCCGAGCGCCGGGTCTCGTTCGAAGATCCGGTACATGCCCGGGGACCAGTCGCTGCGCCCGGTGACGAGGTCGTACTCCGACCAGCCCAGGCTGCCGAGCAGTTCGGTGTTCGCCAGCCGCCGCTCGTTCTCGTCCGAGCGCTGCCACCACACGAGCAGCCCGCCCAGCACCGGGTGCACGGTGACGGCGAACCGCGAGTACGCGACGACACCGGCGGTCTTCTGCTCGTACTCGAAGTCCTCGAGCCGGCCGGGGCTGCCCTCGGCGAGCACCTGCTCGTAGAGCGACCACAGCGGACCGCCGACCATGCTCGGGTAGAGCTCGCTGAGCCGCGAACCGACCCGGCGCACGCCCCGGCGGTGGATGTCCGGCACCTGATCGGTGGTGGCCGCGACCGTCCAGTCCACGACGCACCCGTCCTCGCCCGTGACCGGGAACAGCCACGTGCACCCGGCGGGGATCGCGGCGAGGACCTCCTGCATCAGCGCGGCGACCGACGCGCCGACGCCGGGTGCCACCGGGGAGCCGTCCTCAGCCATACCCGGCACTCTAACGGTCAAGAACGGACACGACCGCCGTCCCGCTATGCCACCACGGACGTGGCTCCGCCGGAGTGGGCGGGCGCCGGCGGCAGGGGCAGCGGGAGGCCGGGCAGCCCGTCCAGGCTCGTGGCGATGTGGTCCTTCTTGGCGAAGTACGCGCTCAGCGACTCGTCGTCCTCGCGGCTGAAGCGCTGCCCGTGCAGCTCGCGGTCGCCCTCGTACGTCATCAGCGGCACGGCGTAGCCGCACGAGTCGCGGATCAGCTCGGCCCGCACGACGATGATCGCGCGCAGCCCGTGGTCGCGGCTGTCGATGTCCGGGAAGTGCGCGATCAGGCCCGTCCAGCGCGGGTCGTCGCGGAGCACCGCCTCGCCCCGGCCGTGCACCCGGACGATGTTCGGCGGGCCTTGGAAGGCGCACCACATCAGCGTGATGCGGCCGTTCTCGCGCAGGTGGGCGACGGTCTCCGCGGTGCTGCCGGCGAAGTCCAGGTACGCGACCGTGCGCTCGTCGAGCACGGCGAACGATCCGGTCAGGCCCTTCGGCGACAGGTTCACCGTGCCGTCGCCGCTCAGCGGCGCGGTGGCGGCGAAGAACACCGGCTGGGCCTCGATGAAGTCCCGCAGCCGTCCCGAGATCGACTCATGTGTTTTCCCCATGCCCGGATTCTGTCAGGCGTCCACGAGCCGTCCCATCTTCTGGAACCAGGGCAGTGATGGGCTCGCAGGATGTTTGCCGTCCGCGCCGGACGCACCGAGGTGGCCGCGCGTTTTTGTTGCAGCAAACCGATCGCGGTCGCAAACCATCATTGACCTGCTTCAATCACCGGTCCTAGCGTCCGGCGCATGGACAGGCGCAGGTTGCTCACGCTGGCCGCCGCCGGAGCGGTCGCCGGCGTCACCGGACCGGCTGCCGCGTACGGACGGCCCCGGGCCCGGCTGGTCGTCGCCGCGGACGGCACCGGCGACCACACCACCGTCCAGGCCGCGGTGGACGCCGTCCCCGCCGGCGGGCTCGTCGACATCCGGCCCGGCATCTACCGCGGGCAGGTGATCGTCCCGGCGGACAAGCCGGACCTGCGGTTCCGGGGGCTCGGTGCCGGCCCGGCCGACGTGGTCGTCGTCGACGACCGCGCCAACGGCACCCCGCGGCCCGGCGGCGGCACGTGGGGCACCTCGGGCAGCGCGTCCGTGACCGTCGACGGGCCCGGCTTCCAGGCCCGCAACCTGACCTTCGCCAACGACTTCGACGAGGCCGCGCACCCGGAGATCACCGGACGGCAGGCGGTGGCCGTGCTGACCCGCGCCGACCGGGTGGTGTTCGAGGCCGTACGGTTCCTCGGCAACCAGGACACCCTGTACCTGAACAGCCCGGCGACCGGCGTGCCCGCGCGGGTCTCCCTGCGCGGCTGCCACGTCGAGGGCGACGTCGACTTCGTCTTCGGGCGCGCCACCGCGGTCCTCGAGCGGTGCCGGATCCACTCGCTGAGCCGCGGCTCCACGACCAACAACGGCTACGTGACCGCGCCCAGCACCGACATCGCGAACCCGTACGGATTCCTCTTCGTGGCGTGCCACTTCACCTCGGACGCCCCACCGGCCAGCGTGTACCTCGGCCGGCCCTGGCATCCGAGCCAGGACCCGGACGCGATCGGTCAGTGCGTGATACGCGACTCGGTGCTCGGCCCGCACATCGGGCCGGCGCCGTGGAGCGACTTCGGCAGCTGGCCGTGGCGGGACGCCCGCTTCGCCGAACACCGCAACGCGGGCCCGGGAGCGGTGGTGACGCCGGATCGTCCGCAGCTGACGCCGGAGCAGGCGGCGGTCTTCACCCCGGCCGCCTACCTCGCCGGGTGGACGCCCTAGATCTCGTTGATGAGGTCCGCCACGCTGTCGACGATCCGCGACGGACGGTACGGATACCGCTCGCTCTCCACCCGCGTGCTGATGCCGGTCAGCACGAGGATCGTCTCCAGCCCCGCCTCCAGGCCGCACAGCACGTCGGTGTCCATCCGGTCGCCGATCATCGCGGTGCTCTCGCTGTGCCCGCCGATGACGTTGAGCGCCGAGCGCATCATCATCGGGTTCGGCTTGCCCACGAAGTACGGCTCCACGCCGGTGGCCTTGGAGATCATCGCGGCGACCGAGCCGGCGGCCGGCAGGGCGCCCTCGTTGGACGGGCCGGTCGCGTCCGGGTTGGTGCAGATGAACCGGGCCCCGTCGTTGATCAGCCGGACCGCCTTGGTGATCGCCTCGAAGCTGTACGTGCGGGTCTCGCCGAGCACGACGTAGTCCGGCGCGAACTCGGTCAGCACGTACCCCGCCGCGTGCATCGCCGTGGTGAGGCCGGCCTCGCCGATCACGTACGCCGTCCCGCCGGGCCGCTGGTCCGCGAGGAACTGCGCGGTGGCCAGCGCGGCCGTCCAGATCGACCGCTCGGGCACGTCGAAGCCCATCCGCGCGAGCCGGGCCTGCAGGTCGCGCGGGGTGTAGATGGAGTTGTTGGTGAGGATCAGGAACGGCTTGCCGGACGACTTCATCCGGTTGACGAACTCCGGCGCACCGGGGACCGGCTCGCCCTCGTGGACGAGCACCCCGTCCATGTCGGTGAGCCAGCTCTCGATGGGCTTGCGCTCGGTCATACTGTGCCCCATTGGCATGCTCTCCTGGCCCTCACCGTCGCGGCCGTCGGCCACGAACGCAAGCGTAGTTCGGTGCAGTCGATCATGCCGGTCCTCGTCTCTGCGGTGCGGGGCAGCAGTCGGCCGGGCAGACGTCCCAGACCGGGAGCGTACCGAGCCGCTCGCGCCCGGCGCCGCCGGTCCGCTCCTGCACCAACTCACGGATCATGGTGACGAACCGCGGGTCGGTGCCGGGCGTCGCCGCGCGGGCGTAGCCCAGCTGCAGCCGGGCCGCGGTGTCCCGGGCCTCATTGTCCAGGTCCCAGATGACCTCGAGGTGATCGGAGACGAAACCGATCGGGCTGACCACCACGTCGGTGACGCCCTTCTCCGCGAGCGCCTCCAGGTGGTCGTTGATGTCCGGCTCCAGCCACGGCACCTGCGGCGGGCCGGAGCGGCTCTGCCACACCAGGTCCCACGGCAGCTCGGGCGCCGCGGCGGCGTGCACCAGGGCCGCCGTCTCCTGCAGCTGCGCCTCGTACCGGCCGCCGGTCGGGCCGGCCGTGGCGGCCATGGAGTTCGGGATGGAGTGCGCGGTGAAGACCACGCGGGTGGTCGCCCGCCGGGCCGGGTCCAGCTTCCCCAGAGCATCGCGTACGGCGTCAGCATGCGGCTGCACGAATCCGGGGTGGTCGTGGAAGTGCCGCAGCTTCGTGATCGCCGGCGCGCCGGGACCCACCTTCGCGCGCGCCTGGGCGATGTCCTCCCAGTACTGCTTGCAGGAGGAGTAGCCGCCGTACGCGCTGGTCGCGAAGCCGAGCGCCGAGGTGATCCCGTCGTCGCGCATCTGCGCCACGGTGTCGGCCAGCATCGGCTGCCAGTTCCGGTTGCCCCAGTACGCCGGCAGGGCCACCCCGTTCGCGGCGAAGTCGGCCTGCACCGCGGCGAGCAGGTCGCGGCACTGCTGGTTGATCGGCGAGACCCCGCCGAAGTGGTAGTAGTGCTCGGCCACCTCGGCGAGCCGCTCCTCCGGGACACCGCGCCCGCGCGTCACGTTGCGCAGGAACGGCATCACGTCGTCGGGATGCTCGGGGCCACCGAAGGACAGCAGGAGGAAAGCGTCGTACGCCACGCGACCATCCTCCCCTGCCCGCCGTACCAGCGACGACCGGCCCTCCGCGGACGCGGTCCGGGCCACAATCCGCATCCGGCGACGGCCCGGGGAACGAAGAGGGGCCCACCCGGCCCTGGACCGGGCCGCCCGGCCGGGCCTATGAGTGGGAGAGCGAAACCCGTCGATGACAGGAGGGGCCATGACGTGGCGGAACCGATGGCAGCGCACCCTGCCGCTCGCAGCTTTCCTGCTCGCCGCCGCCGGTTCGGCAGCGCCGGCTGCGGCCGGGCCGCCGGACGGTCACACGTTCCGGCTGGTCGTCATCCCGGACACCCAGATCGCGACGCAGAACAAGCCGGAGCTGTTCTACGCCCAGACCGAATGGATCGCGCAGCAGGACGCGACCGGCCGCATCCCGTTCGTCATCCACCTGGGCGACCTGGTCGAGTGGCCGTCACGCGTGTCGGACTGGGAGCGGGCCGTGACCGCGATGCACCGGCTCGACGGCGTGGTGCCGTACGCGACGGCGGTCGGCAACCACGACCTCGACGCGTGGGCGTGCACCCCGGAGGCGACCTGCGACCCGTGGGCCGGGATCGCCACCGACCGCAGCACCACGATGTTCAACACGTACTTCCCCTGGTCCGCGGCCCGGCAGAAGCCGACGTTCCGGGGCAGCTACCCGTGGCGGCAGATGGACAACAGCTACTTCGCCTTCCGGGCCGGCGGCGTGCGCTGGCTCGTGGTGACGCTCAAGTTCGACCCCACGGCCGACGAGATCGCCTGGGCCGGCCGCGTGATCGGCAACCACCCGCACCGGCAGGTCATCCTGGTCACCCACGAGTTCCAGCGCGGGACCGCGCGCACGGCGATCGGCGACCGGGTCTGGGAGAACCTCGGCCGGCTCCACCCGAACATCCAGTTCATCCTGTCCGGCCACTACACCCGGGTGGGCAACCGGACCGATCCCGGCGACGCGGGCAACCTCGTGTATCAGATCCAGGCCGACTACCAGACGTACAGCGTCCCGAAGGTCGACAACAACAGCTACCTGCGGGTGATGGACTTCGACACCGCGGCGGGCACGGTGGCCGTGCAGACGTACTCGCCGTACTGCGCGACCACCGGCGAATGCCCCGCCGAGCTCACCGACGCGGGCAACCGCTTCACCCTGACCGACGTGCAGTTCCCGACCCGGGAAGGAGAGGGCTAGGCGCCGAGGGCGTGGTAGCCGCCGTCGACGTGGACGATCTCGCCGGTCGTGGCCGGGAACCAGTCCGACAGCAGCGCGCACACCGCGCGGGCTGCGGGCTCCTGGTCGGTGAGGTCCCAGCCCAGCGGCGCGCGCTGCGCCCAGGCCTCCTCGAACTGCTCGAAGCCCGGGATGGACTTGGCCGCCATCGTGCGCAGCGGGCCGGCCGAGACGAGGTTGCTGCGGATGCCCTGCTTGCCGAGGTGCAGCGCGAGGTAGCGGGACGCCGACTCGAGGCCGGCCTTCGCCACGCCCATCCAGTCGTAGACCGGCCACGCCTTGGTGGCGTCGAAGGTCAGGCCGACGATGCTGCCGCCCTGACCCATCAGCGGCAGGCAGGCGGTGGCCAGCGCCTTGTACGAGTACGTCGAGACCTGCAGCGCCTTGGCCACGTCGTCCCAGCCGGCGTTGAGGAACTCGCCGCCGAGCACGCTCTGCGGGCCGAACGCGATCGAGTGGACGACGCCGTCGAGGCCGTCGACGTGCTCGCGGACCCGGCCGGCGAGCGCGTCCAGGTGCTCGGGGTCGGTGGCGTCCAGCTCGATCACCGGCGCGGGCTCGGGCAGCCGCTTGGCGATCCGCTCGACCAGCGACAGCCGCCCGAAGCCGGTCAGCACGACCGTCGCGCCGTTCTCCTGCGCCAGCTTGGCCACCGAGAACGCGATCGACGCGTCGGTGATGATGCCGGTGATGAGCAGCCGCTTACCGGCCAGCAGTCCAGACACGCTCTCTCCTGTGAATTGGTGGGTCAGTGACCCATGCCGAGGCCGCCGTCGACCGGGACGACCGCGCCCGAGATGTACGCCGCCCCGTCGCCGGCGAGGAAGGTGACCGCCTGTGCCACCTCGTCGGGGCGCGCGAGCCGCCCGGCGGGGATCGCCTTCAGGATCTCCTCCCTGCGGGCGTCGGTCAGCACGTCGGTCATCTCCGTGGCGATGAAGCCCGGCGCGACCACGTTCGCGGTGATGTTACGGCTGCCCAGCTCGCGGGTGATCGACCGGGCCATGCCGACCAGGCCGGCCTTGCTCGCCGCGTAGTTCACCTGGCCGGGTCCGCCGTAGAGGCCGACCACGGACGAGATGAAGATGATCCGGCCCCATTTGGCGCGCAGCATCTTCGAGCTGGCCCGCTTGGCGCAGCGGAACGCGCCGGTCAGGTTGGTGTCGAGGACCCGGGTGAACTGCTCCTCCGACATACGCAGCAGCAGCGTGTCGTCGGTGATGCCGGCGTTGGCCACGAGCACCTCGACCGGGCCGAGCTCCTTCTCCACGGTCGTGAACGCCGCGTCGACGGCCGCGCTGTCGGTGATGTCGCACTGCACGCCGAACAGCCCCTCGGGGGCGCCGCTGCCGCGGTGCGTCACAGCCACCCGATCACCCTGCTCGGCGAAGGCCTGGGCGATGGCCAGGCCGATGCCGCGGTTTCCTCCGGTCACCAACACGGTGCGGGCCAACGCGCTGCTCCTTACGTCGCTTGCCGGAAGGCTCTGTGCATCCGGACCGCTCGCAGACTAGGCGTTACCTGCGGGTAGGCGGAACCCGGGCCGGGGCGGCGCGGCGTCGTACCCGGGTAGGGGGTACGGGATGGCTCCGCAGGGTCACGACGCCTCGGCGGCCGGGTCGTAGCCTGCCTGACATGGAGATCCTCGGTCCGCTGCGCCGGCTCGTCGCCGGCCCGGACCCCCGTCCGCCGGCCCGGCCGCGGCCCCGGCGCTGGTTCCGGGTGTACGGCGTCCCGCTGGGTCTGCTGGCCCTGGTCGCCATCGGGTTCGCCGACGCGCAGTACCAGATGGGGACCCGGGGCCTGCCCGAGCCGGTCGCCGCCGCGGTGGCGGCCCTCATCCTGCTGCCGGTGCTGCTGACCGCCGCGGGCCGGCCGCTGACGGCGTGGCGGGTGGCGTACCCGCTGGTCTTCCTCGGTGCGATCGGTGGCGGCGGGGCGTTCCCGTGGGGCCCGGTGCAGATCATCGCGTATCTCGCCGTCTTCGCGGGGCTGACGGTCCGCGCCGAGCCGGCCGTCAACGCCTGGGCGACCGCGCTGACGGTCGTCCCGGTCCTCGTGTTCGCGGCGCCGGGCAACGCGTGGGGCGCGAACCTCCTGGTCGTGGCGATCGCGCTGGCCGGCGACCTGGTGTCGCGGCGGCGGCGGGCCCGGGAGGAGCTGGCCGAGCAGGCCGAGCTGACCGCGGTGGAGCAGGCCCGGCGTGCGGTGCTCGAGGAACGGACCCGGATCGCCCGGGAGATGCACGACGTGGTGGCCCATCACATGTCGATGATCGCCGTGCAGGCGGAAACGGCGCCGTACCGGGTGAACGGCCTTCCCGCGCCGGCCGAGGCCGAGTTCGCATCGATCGCCACGGCGGCGCGCTCGGCGCTGGGCGACATGCGGCGGCTGCTGGGGGTGCTGCGCGCCGACGCGGACGAGGCCCCGCGGACGCCGCAGCCCGGGCTGGCCGACGTGGCGGCGCTCGTGGAGACGGCGGCCCGGGCGGGGCTGGAGGTGTCGCTGACCGGGGAGGCGCTGCCCGAGGTGCCGGAGGCGACGGGGCTGGCCGCGTACCGGATCGTGCAGGAGGCCCTGGCGAACGCGGCCCGGCACGCGCCCGGCGGCCCGGTGCGGGTCCTGGTGCGCGCGACGCCGCAGGCGCTGCTCGTCGACGTCCGCAACGGGCCGCCGGTCAGCGACCGCGAGCCGACCGCGGCGCTGCCGGACGCGGTGGCCGGGCCGGGGCACGGGCTCGCCGGGATGCGCGAACGCGCCACACTGCTCGGCGGAACCCTCGACGCCGGCCCGCAGGAGGACGGCGGTTACCGGGTGGCGGCGGTCCTGCCGCTGCCGACGGAGGACACATGATCCGGGTGTTGATCGCCGACGACCAGGCCATGGTGCGGCAGGGCTTCGGCGCGCTGCTGGCCGCCCAGCCCGACCTGCTCGTGGTCGGCGACGCCGCGGACGGCGCGGCCGCGATCACGCAGACCCGGCGGCTGGACCCCGACGTCGTGCTCATGGACGTGCGCATGCCGGTCATGGACGGCCTCGAGGCGACGCGGCGGCTCTGCGCCGCCGGCGGTGGCCCGCGGGTGCTGATCCTCACGACCTTCGACCTGGACGACTACGTGTACGAGGCGCTGCGGGCGGGCGCCAGCGGTTTCCTGCTCAAGGACGCGCCCGCGGCCGACCTCGTGCAAGCCGTCCGCGTGGTGGCCGCCGGCGACGGGCTGCTCGCGCCCTCGGTGACGCGGCGGCTGATCGCCGAGTTCGCGACCCGGCCCCGCGCGCAGCGGCCCCGCCCCACGGCGCTCAACGCCCTGACACCCCGTGAGACCGAGGTGCTGCGGCTGATCGCGCGGGGACGCTCCAATCAGGAGATCGCCGCGGACCTCGTGGTGGCGGAGCAGACCGTGAAGACCCACGTCGGACGCATCCTCGCCAAGCTGGGGCTGCGGGACCGGGCCCAGGCCGTCGTGTTCGCGTACGAGTCCGGTCTGGTGGCCGCCGGCGAATAGCTCCCGGGTAGCACGGCGCAGTGAGCGCCGCGGGGTGACGCCCGGCTCCCCGTCGCCGCCGGACGCTGCCGGCCATGCGAATCACATCGGTGCTGGTGGTCCTGGCCCTGGCTCTGCTCTCGATCGGCCTGCCGTCCGGCGCGCCCGTGACGCCGGCCGTGCGGGATCCCGCTCCCCCGGCGGCCGTCACCGCCGCGATGGTCTCCGCCGGGGAGCCGTACGCGGCCTGGGCGCGCAGCGGGCGGCGATTCCTCGCGTTCGACCCGCGCGGCGACGGAACGGCCGTCGAGGCGGTCGGGGACCTCGCCACGGCGGACCGGATCGCGGTGCTCGTGCCCGGGGTCAGCACGACGCTGCGCGACTTCGACCGGGGGCTGGGCGGGGTCTCCCGGCGAGCCCCGGCGGTCCAGGCCCGGGCCGTGCTCGCGGCGTTGCGGGCGGCGGAACCCTCGGCGCGCGTCGCGGTGGTGGCGTGGCTCGGGTACGACCCGCCGGAGGGCCTGTCCCTGGACGCCGCTCGTGACCTGCGGGCCCGGGCCGGTGCGCCGGCGCTGGTGGCGTTCGTGCGTACGCTGCCGCCGCGCGCGTCCGTGACGCTGATCGGGCACAGCTACGGAGCCCTGGTGGCGGGGCTGGCCGCGCGGCAGCTGCCCCGGGTCACCGACGTCGTGGCGCTGGGAGCGCCGGGGATGGGCGTGGGCCACGCCGCCGAGCTGGGCGGGGCGAGGGTGTGGTCCGCGCTCGCCCCGGACGACTGGATCCGGCGGGTGCCGCAGCTGCGGCTGGGTCACCTGGGGCACGGGCGGCGGCCGTCCGCGGCGGCGTTCGGCGCGCTCCCCCTGCCCACCACGAACGTGGACGGGCACGACGGGTACTTGTGCCCGGGATCCGCGACGCTCACCGCGGTGGCCGGCGTGGTGCTCGGCCGTACGGATGCGGCGGTCGTGCCGTGACCGCGCCAGGGCGGGACGCGACGATCGACGCGGCGCGGGCGTACGCGATCGCCGGGGTGGTCCTCGGGCACTGGCTGGTCACCGGTTTCGTCCTCACGCCGGACGGGCTGCGCGTGTCCAGTCCCCTGTCGGCGATGCCGGGCCTCGCGCCGGTCACGTGGTTCCTGCAGACGCTGGGCCTGTTCTTCTTCGCGGGCGGGTTCGCCGCCGCACGGGCGGGACGGCGGCCCGGGGGCCGGCGGCGGACGACTCGCCGGGTTCTCCTGCCGATGACCGTGCTCCTCGCCGCGTGGGGTGTGCCGCTCGGGGCCGGGGCGGTGCTCGGCGTGTCCTCCGTGACGCTGGAGACGGTGGGCAAGCTGGTGATCAGCCCGCTGTGGTTCCTCCTGCCCTATCTGCTGCTGCGCTCGGTGGCGGCGCCGCTGAACCGGGTCGTCGCCCGGAGCGGCCCGCTCCTCGCCGTTCCCGCCGTCGCCGTGGTCGCCGCCGTGGACGCGGGCCTGCTGCCGGGCTGGGTGGCCGTGGCGGCGGCGTGGGCGGTGCCGTGGGTGCTCGGCGCAGCCGTGGCTCTCGGGCGCCTCACCCGGCCCTGGACGGGGCCGGCGCTGCTGGCGTGCGGGAGCGCGGCCCTCGCATTGCTGATCGCGGTGGGCTACCCGGTCAGCGCGGTGGGGGTGCCCGGCGACGGCCGGTCGAACCTCGCGCCGCCCTCGCTGGTCGCGGTGGCGCTCGCCGTCACCCAGATCGGTGGTTTCCTGACCCTGCGGGCGCGGCTGGCGGACGCGCTGCGCCGGCCTGCGGCCCGCCGGGCGGTGGCCCGCGTGAACCGCGTCGCGGCGCCGGTCTACCTGACCCATCAGAGCGTGCTGCTGGTCGTCGTCTGCCTGGTCGGCACGGGTCTGCCGGGCCTCGTCGGGGTGCCGGAGGACGGGCTGTGGGTAGCCGCGCGGATGGTCTGGTTACCCGTTCTCGCGCTGCTCCTGGCGGTGGCGACGCGTGGCGGGCGGCACGGCTGGGGGTGCGTACATTAAGCGGGCCTTAAGGGGTACTCTCTTCGACGGTTCGACGTTGCCCGCTCTATCGACGGAGGTGATCGCTGTGCGAGATAGCGATCCTCCCAGTCGTGGCCGGGCCGCCCGTCAGCCGCTCTGAGCCCGGCCGGCCGCCGCGCGTCACCGCGCGCGGTGAGCCGAGGCTGGTTCCGACCCGCTGACACCGCTTCCCTCTCCCTGCCGCCTCACGGCTCGTCCGGCATTTCCGGGCGTGAGCCGAGGGCCGTCGTGCCGCGCCGCGACGCCGCAGGGTGCCCGGCCGCGACGTTTCGTGTGCGCACTTTCCCCGTCGGCTCGATCGGAAAGTCACTGCCATGAACCGTTTCGTCGCTCCGCTGAGCTTCACCATCGCCGCCGCCTGGGTGGTCGTGGTCTTCGTCCTCGTGCACAACACCCCGTGACCCGGCCGCCCCGGCGTCACGACACCGTGAACGTGAAGGTGTACGGCTGCCGGATCGGCACGCCGGCCGCCCCGGTGCTGCTCACCTGCGCCACCGTGACCGTGTAGCCGCCCGCGGGCAGCGCCGCGGCCGGCGTCCAGGTGAGCGTGCCCGGCGTCGTCTCGGCGACCGGGCCGGCCACCGCGCCGGACGGCCCCTCGACCCGGACCGCGCCGCTGTAGTCCGCCCCGGAGGGCTGGATGTCACGCTGGAAGCGGACGGTGACCGCGGCCGGGGACGGCCCGCTGCTGCCGGCCGCCGGGGTCGTGGCGACCACAAGCGGGTCACGCCAGTACTGGATCGCCAGGTGGGTGTCCGGCACGCCGGGCACGCCCCAGTCCGTCGAGGTGTCGTCGACGACCATCGTCCGGGTGATCCCGCCGTCCACGGTGACGCTGCGGTTGTTCGTCCCGGTGATCGATCCCCATTCCTCCACCGTCTCCCAGCTGCCCCGGGTGTACTTGTACTGGATCTCGGTGCCGTCCAGGACGGTGACGGTGCTCTCCCAGACGCCGTTGCCCCGGTTGGTCATCGGCTGCTTCGCGGGATCCCAGGGCCCGAGTTCGGCGATGTTGCCCGGCACGTAGAGGGTCGCGTCCGGCGGGGTGCCCGGCGGGGCCAGGACCCGGAAGGTCACGGCGACCGGGCGTACGGGCACGGTCAGCGCCGCCGGCAGGGTCGCCGCTGTGCCGTCGGGATTCTTGTACGCGAGCCGCGCCACCACGTTCTGCGTCCGCGGTGACGGACCGGCCGGCGTGACGTCGTACGTGACGGTGAAGGTGCCGCCCGGCGCGAGCGAGGCGGCGGTCGCCGGCGTCCGCGGGGTGACCGTCCAGCCCTGCGGCGCGGCCACGGTGGCCGACAGCCCGGTGATCGTCCCCGGGCCCTCGTTGCGGGCCGTGGTGACCAGCGTGCTCGTCGCCCCGGACTGCAGGCCGTCCGGCGCGGTGAAGGACAGGTCGACGGCCGGCTGCGGCGCGACGGTCAGCGTCGCGGCGTCGTGCACGACGGTCACCCGGCGGCCTGCCGCCGTCGCGGGAACCTCCACCGTCAGCTGGTGGGTCTCCCGGTCGTACGACCACGGCACGGCCCGGCCGCCGATCAGCACGACATGCGGACGCGTGACGCCCTCGAACGCAACGGTGTACCGGCGCGTCGCCGGTGCGCCGGGATAGTCGCCCTGGACCGGCCCGACGGTCAGCACTTTGAGGCGTCCCTCGGCATAACGGACCGGCGTGCGGGTGAACTGCCCGGTGCGGTAGCCCAGCCCGTCGCCCGCGTCGTCGTAGATCGAGGTGGCGCCCGAGGCGTGCGGGTAGACGGTGAGACCGAGGCGGTCCTTCGGTTGCGCGGCGATGGAGGCGGCCGCCGGGGCGCCGGCCACGATGCCGCCGGCGCGGACGTACACCGGCATCCGGTCCGGGGTCGCGCCGACGGTCCGGGTCGCCGGGCCGCGGAACGTCGCGCCGGTGAAGAAGTCGGTCCAGGTGCCCGGCGGGAACCACACGGCGGTGGTGGTGCTCAGCCCCGGTCTGGTCACCGGCGCCACGAGCAGCGAGTCGCCCAGCGTGTACTGGGTGGCGTGCCGGTACGCCTCCTCCTGTTCCGGCCAGGTCAGGTACAGCGCGCGGGCCATCGGCAGCCCGGTGTCGTAGGTCTGCCGCGCAGCGGTGTAGAGATACGGCGCGAGCGACTCCCGCAACCGCAGGAAGTCGGCGGCCGCCGTGCTGACGGTGTCCGAGTACTCCCACGGGAGCCGGTCCCCGTGGTCGGAGTGCAGGCGCAGCACGGGCTGGAACGCGCCGAGCTGCACCCACCGCAGGTACAGGTCCTCGGGCAGGTGTTTGCCGGCGAAGCTGCCGATGTCGTGGCTGACGTACGACATGCCGATGCTCGCCTCGGCCGGGGTCATCGCCGCGGCGAACGCGAGGGTCTCCCAGTCCGGCCGGGTGTCGCCGGTGAAGTGCACGGTGCTGCGGTGCTCGCCCCACGGCCCGGACGGCCCCGGGGTGGTGTACGCGGGGAACGCCGCCCCGATCCGCGCCAGCGAGAACCCGCGCAGCCCGCGCGCCTCCCCGTCGCGGCGGTACAGGTCGTTGACCCAGCTGTCCGCGGTGACGCCGGGGGTGGTCACGGTGCTGTCGTCGCAGCAGTAGTCCAGCCACCACTGCCGTACACCCTGGTCCTCGAACGGTTCGTGCAGCGACGCCCACGCGGCGGCCTGGTCGCGGTCGGTCCAGTCGAAGCGGTACGGGTTCGGCGCGAAGCTGCTGGTCGCGGGGGTGAGCTTGCCCTTGGCGACGGTCTGCGCGGCGGCGAACCGGGGGTCGTCGCCGGAGATCGCGGCGTGCACGTTGAGGGTCGCGTGCACGCCCTGCCGTTCGAGGCGGCCGAGGAACGCCTCGGGGTCGGGGAAGAGCTGCGGGTTCCAGTTCCAGCCGGCCCAGGCGTTCGGCGCCTTCCAGTCGGTGTCGACCACGAGCGAGTCCAGCGGCACGTCGTGCGACCGGAACGCGGGCAGCAGCGAGGTCTCGTAATCCGCGGTGCTGTACGCCTGATACTTCGAGAACCACGTGCCGAACGCCCACTTCGGCGGGAGCAGCGACGGTCCGGTCAGGGTACGCAGGTCGGTCAGGCCGCGCGCGTAGTCGTGGCCGTACCCGAACAGGTAGCCGTCCTGATAGGCCTCGGTCCGGGCCGGGCGGGCGCCGACCCAGCCGTCGGTGGTGCGCAGCGCGGTCGCGGTGTCGTCGAGCAGATACCAGCCGCCGCGGTTGAGCATGCCGGGGTGCAGGTTGATCTGGTCGACCGGGCCGGCCTGGCCCGCGTAGTAGTCCAGGCCGCGGTACCAGCCGCCCAGCGCGTCGGCGCGGGCCGGTGAGCCGAACGCCGGGTGCACGCTGGTCCGGCGGCCCGCGACGGTCAGGTCGAGCGTGGTGTTCTGCGCACCGACCGGGCCGCCGTCGAGGTCGTGGTGCAACGTGACCGCGCTCGTGCGAACGGTCAGCTCGCCGTTGCCGGTGCGCGCCGAGAACCAGGTGCGCGCCGGCGTACGGTCGACCGCGGTGAACGTGGGGCGGTCCTCGAAACGGTCGTCGGCCGCGTACTCGAGGCGCAGCAGCGTGGGGCTGAGCACCTGGACCCGCAGGTGTCCCGCCCGGACGGTCTGCCCGTGGATCTCGGGCGCCCGCGGCGCGGCCAGGGCCGAGCCGGGCACGCCGGCCAGGGCCAGCAGGATGGTGAGCAGCACGGACATCCGGGTACGCAACGACACGACACCCTCCCCCACACCCGCGTGACGCCGTCGTCACGGGATGTGGGGAGCTTTGCGCCGCCGGTCCGCGGCTGTCAATAGTGGACCGTCGATCCACTTCCCGGATCGGCCGCGGCGGCGCAGGACGCGCCTCGCGCGGGCGGCTGTCACTCGCGCGCGGCGAGGCCCTCCAGCCGGTCGATCGCCGCGGCCACCTGGTGGCTGAGATCGGCGACGACCTCGGCCTGCTCGGTGGTCATCGTCTGGGCGTCGGCGGTGGTGCAGTCGATGGCGGTGATGGTCGCGCTCATCGTGGTCATGATGTCCACCACCGCCGTGACCCGCTCGTTGAGCTCGTCCAGCGTCGAACTGATCGTGTCGGTGGACTCGGCCGTGGTGGCGGCGAGCGTCTTCACCTCGCCGGCGACCACGCCGAAGCCCTGCCCCGCCTCCCCCGCCCGCGCCGCCTCGATGGTGGCGTTGAGCGCGAGCAGGTTCGTCTGCCGGGCGATGCCGCCGATGAAGCGGGCCACCTCGTCGACCTTGCGCAGGCTCTCGTGCAGGGTGCCGACGGCCTGGCTGGCCTCGGCGTTGTTGGTCAGCAGCAGCCCGGCCGCCAGCCGGGCGTCGCGGACCTGCCCGTCGATGCGCCCGGCCGCCGCGCCGACCGTCGCGGCCCGCGCGGACACGTCGTCCAGCTGCCGCGCGACCAGGTCCGAGGTCTCGTCGACCAGCTCGCGGGTCCGGCGCTGCATCTCCCGCTCGGCCGCCCGCTGCCGCTCGTGGGTCTCCTCGAGCTCGCGCCGGCGCTGCTCCTGCTCGGCCTGCAGGAGCCGGTCGCGGCTGCTGATCGTGTCGAGCATGCTGTCGATCGCCCGGCCCAGCGCGGCGATGTCGTCGTGACCGGTTCCGCCGACGCGCAGGTCGTGGTCGCCGGAGGCGATGATCTGCTCGGTGGTGTGCCGCAGCGGCCGCACGCGGCGGCGTACGGCCCGCCGGGTGGACCAGGTCATGTACGCCACCACGAGCAGCGTGGCGACCGCGACGAGCCCGAACAGCTTGCGGGCGGTGGCGGTGGCGGCCGCGTGGATGGGCCGGGGGCGTACGGACTCCAGCACGAGCCGCTGCCCGTTCACGGTGGCGATCTCGGCGTCGAGGGCGATCCGGTCGGCGCCGAGCACGGTGGTGTGCACGGCGACCGGACCGAGCAGGCTGCGCACCGGCTCCTGCTCGGCCCCGCCCGGCCGGCGCTCGCCCACCACGGTGGTGCTCAGGCCGATGTCGGCGCTGAAGGCCTGCATCCCCGTCGCGGAGAGGCGTTTGAGCAGGATCAGGCCACCCGAGGGCCGGCCCTCGCCCGAGCTCGGGAACACGCCGAGCCCGCAGTAGACGTACATGGCGTCGGCGGCTACGACACCGCACCGGGCGGAGCCGGGATCACCGGCCGGGTCGTAGAGGCGGTTCAGCAGCGCCGGGTCGGTCAGCTGCGCGGCGGGCGTACCGTAATCGGCCGCGCCCGTGTAGCCGCCCACCACGACGCGTCCGCCGGCGTCGACGCCGAGCAGGCCGTCGAGGCCGTTCACGCTCTCCGGCTCGTCCGGCGGGAAGTCCTCGGCGAAACCGGCGGCGTCGGCCTTCGCGATGTGGTCGTACATGGTGTCCCAGACGGCGTTGGTCGCCCCGAACGACGTCAGCAGGCGAACCTGGGCATCCAGCGCTATGCGGATGCGGGTGGCGTCCTGGGCGACCTGCTGGGCCTCGAGTCCGTCGAAGGCGCCCGTGGCGACCTGCTCGAGGACGAGGAACAGCGAGCCGCACGCGGCCAGCGCGGCCAGCGCCGGGCCCATCCGTCTGATGATTGCCTGCACACAGGTTCAGTCGGCCCGCCGGCAGACTTGCTGAGCCGCCGTGACACCGGTCATGACCGGTGTCAC